>CAMVPB010000001.1 GCA_947169285.1 uncultured bacterium
ATCGAATTAGGGTTTAAATAAACTTTTTGTGTCTACTTTTTATTGACAAGTTCACATTACAAAGTAATGCTTTTTTTATGAAATTTTGTTTAAAAACTCTAATAAAAATTTAGCAATCATATTAGAACTATACTCTAAAAATTCATCAAACGTTAAGTTATTATTTGCTTCTTTATTTGGAGAATCAGAGATTGATCTTATAACCAAAAATGGTATATGTGATAAATAACAAGTTTGAGCAATTGATGCTCCTTCCATTTCAACACATAAAGCCTCAAATTTGTTATTTATTTTTTCTCCCATTAAAGATTCTGTTACAAATATGTCTCCTGAAGCAATAGTCCCAATATGACTTTTAGTTTCAAGTTTTATTTCATTTGCTATTCTAACCAAATATTCATCACAAGGTATAAACTTTCCAACATTAGGAATATACCCCCTTTCATAATTAAAAGGTCTTAAATCAAAATCATGTTGAATTAATTTATCCCCTATTACAACATCTCCTATTTTAACACTTTTACTTACACTTCCAGCAACACCAACATTTAATATACAATCGACTTTTATATTGTCTATCATTATTTGTGTACATCTTGCTGCATTTACTTTACCTATTCCGCTTTCTACTAACACACAATCTTTATTATTATATTCACATTCATAAAAGTTTAAATCAAATATTTTATATTCATTAACTACCTTTACATTTTTTAAAACTGCATCTAGTTCTTCCCTCATTGCAAAAATCAAACCTATTTTATTCATACTACCTACTTTCCATAATAAGGTTACATTATTTATAATTAAAATTCAAGAAAAAAGTGATATAATTTATATATAATGGAGGTAAAATGAAAATATTAAAAAATGATTTAAAGTGTGAACTTAATATTAGAACAGAAAAAGATTTTCCCACAAGGGGGATTGAATTTATTGATATCACACCACTTATAATTCAGAAAGATACACTAGAAGAAATTACTAATGCCTTTGTAAAAGAACTTAAAGATAAAAATATTGATTATATTTTAGCACCTGAAGCAAGAGGATTCTTGTTTGGAGCATGTGTTGCTACTAAATTAGGGATTGGACTTATCCCTGTTAGAAAAAAAGGTAAATTACCACCAACATCAGTTGAAAAAACATTTGAATATGTTAAAGAATATGGTGAAGATGTATTGGAATTACCTAAATTAGTAAATGATAGTTATAAAAATAGAAATTTCTATCTTATAGATGATATATATGCAACCGGTAACACACTTAAATCAATAGAAAATGCAGTTATAGATCTTGGTGGTAATGTTATAGGTATGGGTGTAGTTCTTAACATTAAAGAACTAAATAATAACACATACTTATACTCAATTATAGATGTAAATGAATCATAAACAACATATAAAATAAAAACTCACTTTAAGTGAGTTATTTTTTAATTGGAGCAATAAATAAGATGATTTAAAACTTATACTCTTTAAAGAAAACTGTTAATACAACTAATTTCTATAAACATATTACCACAAATTATATAAAAGTCAAAACTATTTTATTGTAAAGCACTTGTAAAATATGATGACTTTCAAATTGAATATGTTATAATAAAGGTGAAAAGGAGGAGAATATGAATATAAACAATTCATTATTTAAAGTTAGAGTAGAGGGAAAACCAAGTAGTAGTATTTATGATAATATTGAAGACATCAGAGCAACATTTAATGGTGATGAAGCTGGTTATATTATTGCTACTTATGATGGTCTTGAAATTCCAGTATTTGTTAGTGGAGTAAAAATTGACTATGAACAAGGAGTAATTGCTAACTTTGTTGCTAAAAGAGAAAGAACTAAAGCAAATCCTGAAACATTAATAAGTATGAATTCCGAACTTGATCAATATGCCGCAAACTATGCTGCTGATAAGTATAGATCAAGTAAAAAAACAATGTAACTATTTTAAAAAATGCTCCCATAGAGAGCATTTTTTTTGACTTTTTATATCAGGATAAGTATGAGGTGTCAAAATATAAATATTTCTAGGAAATACCTATATTTTTATGACACCACTTATTTTGCACTTGCAAAATTGCTCCCGCAGAGTATTTTAACTTAAAGAATTCCTTTATTTAAAAGAAATAAATGCTCCCATTTTTGATTTTTTTAGAAAATCTGTGGGAGCATAATATTATGTTTGTCAGAATATCTAACCCCCTAGCTATATTGTACGCAATGCATACAATATGTCCTTGTTGAGTTTAATTTTATAAACTTTTTATTCAGGTATACTTTCAAATAATTCTGGAATGTCTGCCTTTATATCATTTGGAGAGTTCTTCGTAACAAACATTCCCATACCTAATACATCTTTTGAATTATCATCTTTCTCAGTAGGAAATATTCTTACAATTATGTCTTTTTTATGAAGTGGTAATATTTTTAATTCTTCTGTTTTCTTATATAAAGTTCCTTTATAAAAATCCACTTCATAACATTCATTTAACCTTTTAAAATGTCTTAATACTTCTTTAGCTGGTAAGAACTCACTATATCTAACTTTGCCATTTATAGAATTACCATTTATTTTATAAGACATTTTTCTTTTCCAATCAATATAACCTTTATCAAATAGTTCTTTAAATTCTTTAAAAAATGTGGATCTAAAATTAACTAATTTAACTCTGTATTTATTATTAATTATTTCTAGTTCAATATTATTAATATATCTCATTATAATATTTGCTTTTTCATTTCTTTCTAAATCATTCCAACTATTTGTAAAAGCATCATATAATATTGGTAATTTAATTCTATTAATAAAGTCCATATCTCTTTTAATTAATATATCTTCTATACTTAAATTTAAATTATTAATTTCTTCATTTTCAATTATTTTCTTTTGTAATTCTTTTATCTTATTTTCAATAATAGAAGTTTCTTCTTTATATTCTTCTTCAGTAAATACTTCATCAATATATGCTTTTCTAATCCTTACTTTTTTATTATTTAAATTAACTATTTCTTTTTCATAATCTTCTTTGGGATTATGTATTTTATTTTGTAATACTGGTAAAAAGAATTCATTTACAACTGAGTCATATTCAAATATATCAGAAAGTATTTCTTTAATTGAATCTTCTATTTCATTTTCTCTAATATTACCTCTACATTTTTCACACCTATAATAGTAATACCATTTATCAGCTTTTATCTTATGAGAAGCTCCACCAGCAAGTATTCTTCCACATATAGGACATTTTAGTTTTTGTAAGAAAATATATGTTTGACTTCTCATATAATTTCTTTGATTCTTTTTCTTTTGAACTTGGCAATTTTCCCACATTTCTTTTGATACAAGAGGTTCAACCACATTTTCAAAGTATCTAGGATTTTTAGTAGACTTTCCTTGAATATAATCTCCTTTATAAATAACATTAGATATTATCTTTAAAATACCTGTATCTCTCCAGTTAGTCTTATTACAAACTTTTTCTTGGTTATATATTTTAGCGATAGAGTTATAAGTTAGTCCCTCAAGATACAAGTTATATATTCTTATAACTATATCTTTTGTAAGTGGATCAGGAACTAGTTTTTTATCAATATGTTTATAACCGAGTGGAGCTCTTGCTGGAATGTGTCCTTGTTTAATAGCACCCTCTAATCCAATAATAGTTCTTTCGCTTGTTCTTTCAATTTCATTTTGTGATACACTCATCATTATTCTTGAAATCATTTTACCATTTGCAGTAGTTGTATTTATATCATCATTTACAAAAGCAATATTAACATTATATTTTTCTAGGTAGTCCATAATTGATTCCCAATCTCTTGTACTTCTTGTTATTCTATCTAATTTTAAAGCAATAATCATATTTATTTTGCCATTTCTACCATCTTCAAGCATTCTATCATATTCAGGCCTAAAATTACCTGTTTTAGCGCTTATTCCAGCATCAGTATAATATTCCACTATCTTATAGTTATTAAACTTACAATAGGTCTCTAAACGCTCTTTTTGTTCTGGTAAACTAAATCCTTCTCTTGCTTGATCTTCAGTAGATACTCTCATGTATAGTCCACATAATCTTTGTTCTTCTTTCATTTAATTTTTCAACTCCTTTTAACTAAAAAAGAGGAGACAAAGGTATTAACAAGTAACACTCTTGACTCCTCTAAAATATTATTAATTTTTAAATGATTAAAATAGTGCATATATCCCTCCAGTAGTAAAGACGATACTGCATGTCTTTTATTGGCTTTATATAATACATTTTTATTTTAATTTTGTCAAGATTTCTAAAATAATTGTGATATAATACTTATTACGAAAGGAGAAACAAATATGGATTGGAAATTACAATTAGGTATTTCTATAATTGTTCCTATTGTGAGTTCTTTATTAACTTATTTAGCTGCAGTAAAAAAATCAAAGAATGATGTTGAAGCTGTTAAAATATCTGCTGAAACAGAAATTAAGAAAATTAAAGAGGAATCTGATAAAGAAATAAAAAGAATACAAAAAGAAACAGATGAACAAATCAGATTAAAAATAGCCGAAAATAGTTTAGCGTCAAAAACAAATGAAGAACAATTAAAAAATGTAGCAACATCTCAATTTTTAGAAGAGTTTATAAAAAATCCTAAAAAATCTGCTGAAGTGTTAAAAGCAATGCAAGATGTTGCAAAAATGTTTCCAAGTAATAAGTAATTACAAAATAACAAGTTATTTTAATGACTTGTTTTTTAAATAGTCTTCTAAATCTGATAATTTTAATTTATTAGATAAATTCTCAATAAATATCTCATTAGAATAATTAAAAGCAAGAAATGTTATATCATTAATTATTATTCTATGAGGTTCAACATAAGTAATGTTAGTCTTGTCAATTTTTCTTATACTACCATTTATTATTTTTAAAGTAGTATTTGAAAACTCACATATTAGTTCTAACTTCTTCTTTAATGATTCTTCAATAACAACTTCTTGCTTAATAATGTTTACCATAAATACCATCCTTTCTTTAGGATAGTTTTTAACAACAAAAAACTAATCCATTTCTGAATTAGTTGTATTTAAACTCGAAAAGTTCGAGCGGATTTCCTTATGGAGCAAGTAGTGGGAATCGGACCCGCATCTCAGCCTTGGCAAGGCCGCATAATAACCATTATACTATACCTGCATTCAGTAAATATATAATATTATATTTACTTTAAAATTGCAAGTATTTTTATTCACTTTTAAATACTTTTAATGTTAATAATAAACCTAATATAAACAAAATTATAGATATTATAATTTGAATTACATTTGTTTTATAACTAAATAAGCTTATAAATATTTCTATTATTGACGCAACTAAGAAACCTATAATTGCATAATAAGTTTTTATTTCATGCTTTTTAAAAAGAAATTCAATTATTTTAGCAATTACTACTACTCCTATTACTACACCTATTCCAAAAGGAATTAGTATTATTAAATTATTAGTTATATTATTAAATTTTATTAAATCTGATATTACTTTTAGTATTGGTTCATAGTAACCTAATATCATTAACATAAACGATCCACTTATTCCAGGTACTACAAGTGTAGCTGCAGCTACTACTCCTATTAATACCAATTTAATTGACTGAATTAAATTAAATCCATTACTGAATATTACATCATTAGTCCCTTTAAATAAATAAACACCTAACACAATGGAAATTCCTAACAAAAAGAAAAATATATTAGATATCTTCAAAGTATTTCTTAAATCCACTTTTTTTATTAGTGACGGAATACTACCTATTAAAAGTCCAATAAAGAACAATATTGTTGGAATTGGGGCATGCTCAAATGTATAATTAAGTATCAATGCTCCTAATATTAATGATGCAAGCACGCCTAAACCTAAATTTATAATAAATAATAAATTGTTCTTAAAATCTTTAAAAAAATGAGATATTGTGTTAATAATTTTTTCATATAACCCTAATGAAATTGCAAGAGTTCCACCAGAAACACCTGGTATTATCATTGCTGAACCTAATATCATTCCTTTTAAAAATATAATTATTTTTTCTTTCATTAAAATTTCACCTTCAATTCTTTAATAAAATCTTTATATGGAGATTTTTTAAATTTGCTTAATATCTTTATTTTTATAATTAAAGTTGGAATATTATAAACCTTAAATTTATCTATTTTATAAAATTTGCATATGTTTTCTAATGTATTAATAATTATTCTTTTATTATTAATTGTTAACCACTTATTATATTTTTTTAATATATTTTTATTAGTCAATATCTTATCATAATATTCTTCACTTTTATGTTTAAAATAGTATTCATTACCATCTAAATTATCAAGCACTTTTAATGTATCAAAATATCCTAATTTAATATTATAGTCTGTTATATCTTTACTAAAAGTTATAATTGATCCAAGTTTTTTATATGATTTTATTTCATATATTTTAGTTTTTGTTTTATATTTTGCTAATTTATCCCTGTGTGCCCTTACTACATAAATATTATCAAGCTTTTTATTAATTAACATATCAAGTGGACATTTATCATAAGCGCCCCCATCTAAATAATAATTTTCATCTATTATTTTTTTAAATTTAAATATTGGTAAATATGAACTGGCAAGTAAATACTCTATTAATTTACCTTTAGGTATATCATTTTTAAACACTTGAATTTTTTTTGCTTTTGAAATATTGTATGTAGCAAGTCCATATTCAATATTACTTTTTCTAAGTTTATCTTCATCTATATTTTCTATTAACATATTTTTTAAATTAGTCGTATCTATACCTGCATTTTTTATAACTTGATAAATAGTTTGTAAGCCTTTTTTTATATTTTCTTTTGTTAAATTCTTATTTTTAAATGCATTAAATATGTTTTCATCTATTCCAAAAAGTTCTTTAGAACTAGCACTTCTCCATAAAGCTTCTAATTTGTCTAATTCATTTGTTACTACAAAAACTCCATTTATAGAACCAATAGAAGTACCTACTACATAATCAAATTTTATATTTCTTTCTTTAAATGCTTTTAAAGCACCCACATGGTAAGAGCCTCTCGCTCCCCCGCCTTCTAATACAAGACCATTCATAAAAGATTCTCCTTTAAAATTTTTTATATTTTTAAAAATTTAACAATTCTAAACATTTAAAAGTTTATTTATTTTTTTTCAAAACTTTGTTTTTTATTCCAATAACTTTATTGTAATACTCTTCTCCGAATATAGAGCTAAACCCATTGTTTTTAAATAACATTATTAAATATATAGAACCTCCTATTATTGCATATAAAAGTAATACTAAAAATAATTTTATTCTAGATAAGCCTTCTAATGAAATAAAATGATTCAATAAAAATACTGGTATAGACATGCATAAAATTGGTAATATTAATTTCTTAATATTGTTAAACAATGGCCTAAAATCAATCTTTTCTTCTTTTGCTACACAACCTATTGAAATAGAAAGAGATATTATAAATCCTATTATGGTTGCAAATATTGCTCCATAAAATGGATAGATTCCTATTTTTGCACATAAATACATCAAAGGAATATCAAGCGCTGCATTTGATGCAAAACCTGCTATTGTACACAAATATATTATTTTAAATTTATTTAATCCTTGAAGTGCTACATCTATTACTATATCAAGACTTGAGAAAAATGAAGTAAATACTAATATTCTCAAAATAATTCCGCCATACTCACTTGAACCATAGAACAATGTATAAACGCCTGTTGACAAAATAGATATACCTATTGCAAGTGGCAATGTCACACCAAATATAACACTTAAAGCTTGATTAAACTTGCTATTTATTTCTTCTTTATCTTTTAATGCTCTACTTGCGGTCATATATGGCATAAGACTTATGCTTATTCCAGTAGCAATTGCATTTATTATAATACATATTTTTATTCCCCACGTAGAAATAATACTAGCAATTATCTCTGAATTCATTGTTGAATATCCCAAATGAGATAATCCTCTTATTACTAATGATTGATCTGTAATACTATAAATGTTAACACTTACTGAAACAATTATAATTGGGATACAATATCTTATAATTTTTTTTATTATTTCTCTATTAGAAGCAATTTTTTTGCTCTTGGATTTTAATAAAAATTTATCCTTATTCTTATCTTTTTTAACTTTTAAAAACAAATATGCTCCTAGTGCTCCAAAGAAAGCACCAGATACAGCAACAGCAACCCCAGTAGTTACTGATGTGTTAAATATATTTATAGCTATATAAGAACCCATTAATATAACTGAAATTCTTATAATTTGCTCAATTATTTGAGACTTACTACTATCTTCTATATATTTATGCCCTTGTAAATATCCTCTTGTTAAACTTAAAAATGGAACTATTAATAAACAAAATGAGACGCTCTTTAATACAAGAGAAATATCATTTATATTATTACCGCCTTGTAATTTTCCAATAAATATATATGCAAATTCTTTTGAAAAAACAAACAATATAAAGAATGAGATTATAGATAACATGAATATTATTTTTTTACCTAATTTATATGTTTTTTCTTTGCTCTCATACTCTTCTAACGCTGTATATTCACTTATTATTTTACTAATTGCAATAGGTATTCCAGAAGTAGAAATATTTAAAAGCAAACTATAAACATTGTATGCATAAGAGTATAATGTTCCACCTTCTTTTCCAATTATTGAATAAAAAGGAATAACATATAATGCGCCTAAAATTTTAACTATTATTATAGAAATTGATGCAATTATTGTTCCCTCAACAAATGAATTTTTTTTCATATCTACTCCTTTTTAAAAATTTAAATTTTCATATTCTTTTAACCTAGTATCATATGCTTTAATAATGCTGTTTTCAAATTTTAATTCATCTTTTAGTCCTAAAAGTTTAAGTATTTTTTTAGTAAAATATGGATTTTGAATTAAAATTGGTCCTAAAATTGTTGTTGCCATAAAATTGTTTTTTCTAATACCTTCATTAGATGTACTTTTATCATTACCCATACCTTTTATAGTCTTGAATAATGGCTCTTCATTAATATTATAAAAATAACTAAATTGACTTTTAAAACCAACTATTTTAGTATTTTCATATTCTCCTAAATATAATTCATGATACCTATTTTCATAATCATATTTTGTATAAAAATTAAATATATTTAAACCTTCTATTTCTTTACCATTTCTATATATTGATTCCCCAAATATTTCTATAGCATTACCAGTAACTAAGAATATTACCCCTTTTTCTATTAAAGATCTAATTTTGTCTTTATATGGTAATAATTTTTTAATAACAATTTCTTCTGTTCTTTCTGTCATTGAGCCTATATAAATCATTTTAATATCCTCTTTTAAGAAAGCAGGAGTATTATTTAAATCAGTATTTATTATCTTTAATGAATTTGAACACATTGATAAATACTTAATATTAAAACTATCTCCGTATAAGCCACAAACACTATCATATAAAACTTCTATTTTCATTTTAATTCACCCATATTCTTTTTAATAATTTTTATCATTTCTTTTGATAAGTCATATGCAAATATGTCATGAACCAAATAAATCTCTTCTATATTCTTATAATCAATATAATTTGGTACTCTAAGTTCATCTTCTACTATAATTATTTTATTTTTATCAATGCCTGCAATTAACATTCTAAGCAAGTAATCATTAGATCTTTTACCGCCAATTATAATTTTATTAATGTATTTAGAATTTAAATATTCAAAATCAACATCATATATCCAAGAAACTATTTCACAAGAAGATTTTCTATCATTTACATCATCTAAAACAATTATTACATCTTTTTTCTTAATATCTTTTGAAACCACATTTAAAGCTCCTGTTACTGCAATTGGATTTTGCCCTTTTGCCATAACACTTATTAATTCCAAATTATTGATTTTTTCGGTATAAAATCTGCTGTTAAGTAACAAAATATTTTTAAATGTATTATTAATATCTTTTTCAGTATATCCCATTTCTTGAAGTAATGAAATAGCACCTAAAGCATTATACATATTAGGAATATTTACATAAGTAAAATTATACATTTTTTTATTTAATATAAAATAATTTTCTTTAAAATTAATCTTTGTTATTTCATATTTGCATCTTGGTCTTTTATATCCACATTTAATACAATTATATTTGCCTATGTGATGATATTTGTAATATTCATAGGTTAACTTTTCACCACATTTTGGACACAATACAACATCGTTTACAATATTAATATTTTTTAAATTATCTGTTATTAATTTTTGCATGCCAAAATACACAGTATTATTATTTGATAATGTTACACATAAAGGATCATCAGCATTTATTATTAGTTTTGATTCTTTAGGAATTGCATTTAACAATTTATCTCTTATAAAATCAGGATTAGCATTATTTTTAATAGAATCTCTAAATAAATTATTTATTATTATATAATCTGGTGTAATATTTTTAAATATTTTTTTAGATGTTAATTCATCCGTTTCTATTACAGCTATATCAGATTTTTGTTTATTAAATATTGAAACGGAATCAATTAAAAATGCAGTTACACCTAATGGGGTATTAAAGCCATTATTGTTGATAACTTTTTTATTATTCTTTTTGAAAAAATCAATTAGCATTCCACATGTTGTGGATTTACCATTTGTTCCAGTTACTGAAATTATTTTTTCTGGTTTATTTAAATAGAAATTAAAATTTGGGCATATTCGAAGAGCTACATCGCCAGCAACATAAGGAACTCTCTTCTTAATAATTTTAAGAAATATCTTAACAAGTTTACTTATCCATAAAGCTATAAAAAAGAAAAATTTATTATTTCTTTTAATTCTATTAGGATATATTATACTATCAAATAATATTTTCTTACCACACCCGTTTTCATCTAAATGTATTTTAGATTGATATAAATCATAGCCAGGTAAATTATTTCCTTCAATTAAAACTGGACCTTTATCAGTTATTGCAATATCCCACCCCACGTATCCGATTTCAGGGATAACTTCTGATGCTTTTTTTACAAAATTAATTATTTCTTCAAAATTATATATTCTAAAATTAATAACTGATTCTTTTGTTTCAGGATGAATGTAATATATGTTTCCATCCCTATCAATTGCCGGTTTACTTACTATTCCACACTCATCTAAAGTTGTATACATTCCGTCTTTATGAAAGTTATCTACTATGTTTCCTTTATTTCCAATTCTAAGTATTCTAGCAACAATGTGAGTATCACCATTAACTCTTAAAGTAACTATTCTAAGTGTATTAACAGAATGTGGATATAATTTAGATAAATAATCCTTTTGTATAACGCATTCTTCTAATAAAAATTGTTTATTATTTTTTAAATTATCATATATTTCTTTTTCGTCCTTATTTATTGATACTTTTTTAACACCTACTCCACCAGTTCCATTAAGTGGTTTAGCAATAAAAGTTTTATGTTTGTTCACAAATTTTTTAAATTCTTTAAAATCACATTTGTTTAAATTTAAATAATCTCTTTTAATAAAATCTCTAAATTTTTCATTAAATAAATCTTTATTATCAAAATACTTATAATACTTTCTATTATTTAATTTCTTTATATACTCATTATTTATACTTCTGGTTATAAACGTTTTTCTTTTTTTTCTTGAAACATTTTCAAAATTAAATAAATAGTAATCTACATATCCAGAGCCATAAAAAAATGAGCATAAAATTATATCAAAAAATACTAATATTTTTAACTTATTACTTCTTTTACTTATTTTATCTAAAATTATAAAGAAATTTTTAAAATTTAAACCAAATAATCTTTTTATATAATATATTATTTTATGCATAACATCCTCACATTAATATTATAATTCTTTTTAATCTTAAAGTCTATTGTTACAAAAGAAAAAAGGATATTAAATCCTTTTAACTTTATTTAAGGTAATACCACATATTTCGCTTGATAAAGCAAATATGAAATATATTGGTAAATAAAATAGAAATCCTATTTTTAAAAATACTAATACTGAAAGAATAAATATTAAAGCTAATAAAATAGGTACAATATATGAAAATCCAAATTTAGTTCCATATATTAACCCTTCTATAATTAAAATAAATGGATTCATGAATACTATCGCTAAAAACTCTATAGAATTATAATACTCAAAAGGTATAATTCTTGAAATAAACAAAACAAAATTAAATAAAAACAATTCAATTATTATAAATATAAATATATACATTTCTTTAGTTAATTTATTTCTTTTTTTTACATCTACTTTTTTATTTATAAAAAACCAAAAATTATTTATTTTTTCTTTTATATTAATTTTTTTTGATTTTTTTTGAGTGTTTTTTTTCTTTTTAAAAATATTATATATTTTTTTTATATATTTATTTTTGGTGTTTCTTATTTTTTTTGCTTGATTAATATTATTTTTTCTTTCTGTACTTTTAATCTTTATTTTATTCTTTTTTTTAAAAAAATTCAAAAACTTTTTAAAAATATTTTTATTTTGTCTTTTTGATTTAGCTTTTTTATTTTTTAAAGTTGTTTTATTTATCTTTTTATTCTTTATGCTAGAAGAATTTTTTTTGACTACTTTATTACTATTCTTAACACTTTTTTGCACTTGTTTATTTGCTCTTTTTTTATTCTTATTCATAATATACCCCTTACTAAATCATATGCAACTTATAATCTAAAAAAGCTCTATTTGAGCTTCATTTCTTATTGGAGGACCTAGTCGGATTTGAACCAACGATCAGGGAGTTGCAGTCCCGTGCCTTACCACTTGGCTATAGGTCCATTTGCTAATATGTATTATAGCAAATAAAGGAATAAAAAACAACAAAATGTTGTTTTAAATTCCATTTTCTTTATAAAATATCATTTGTTGAGGTAACAAATATATTGTTTCATTTTGAGATACTAAATCATTTTGAGATTTTCCAAATATTTTGCTAACTTCTTTTAAAGTATCATCATCTTTTGTTATATAGTATTGAACACCTTTTTTAGGTATTTTTAAAGTTTCATTAGGATAAATATAGTCATCTAATTTTAGGCCATTTAACTCTGCAATCAATTTAGGATTCATATTAAATTCTCTTGCAATTTTATAAAGAGTGTCTCCTGTTTTAATTACATAATAACTATAAAATGGAGTGTCTAAACTTTTTTCATTCATAATATCACCTAAAATATATTATGATTATTAAATAAAAATGTTATTGATTATAAAGGTATATTATGTTATTTTCATTAAAATTAAGTTCAAAATAATTAAATATTTTACTTAATTTATCTGGAGTATATTTATAAAATTTATCTTCACAAGTGAAATATAAAATATTTTTATATTCTCCAATTATTTTAATATTGTTACCTTCAAATATCTTCATTTTTAATTTATCTTCCAAATATATCTTATATAATGAATCATCTACAATTTCATACCTGTAATTAGAATTACTTTTTTCAGAATAAGTTATATTCCTATTTCTATATTCACTTAAATTTACATAAACTTTTTTTTCGTTTTCATATTTGTAATATCCTAATTCTTCAGAACCAACAAGTTGTATTCTTAATCTTCTCAAATCAATTTCATATAGTTTTAATTCTTTTATATCAAATAAATATATCTTTTTATCTATAGAACCAACTATATATGAATTGTAACTTATTTCATATTTAGATTCTATAATACTCATCTTGTTGTTTACCATATTTATTAAATAAAATTTATTGAATTCATATTCTTGATTATAATCTGGGAATAGTATTTTGTTATCTATTTTATACATTAAACTATTGTCGTATTTACCTTCATTAAATAAATCTAATGTTTCTAAATTTTTATTATTCATTTGATAAAAACCTTTGTAATTCCATAAATATACATATTCTTTAGTTGTTAAATTATTATTAAAGTAAAAATTACCATTTGAATCATATTTTTTTTGAATTTTATACTTATTTAACGCTTCATCATCTATTAATTTAAAATCTACATATTCATCATTATAATAACATAATGGATATGTATTAACACCTTTTATTTCTGGATATAAACACTCTAAATTATTTGACGTTATTTCTTTGATTTTATTTATTTTAAGTTTAGAAAAACTCCTTTTTTTATAAATATCAAAATTATATTTATTATCAATACTAATATAAAATCTCTTATTTTTATATATTGTAATAATCTTGTGATTATCTAAAGAATAAGTAATTTTATAATTAGATGAAAAATACTTTATAATTATCAATAAAAATAAGAACAAGAAAATAATACAAATATTTTTTTTCATACAATACCACCTATTTATATTATAAAAAAAACTTTAATATTTTTAAAGTTTTTATTTAATTGCACCAGCTTCTTTTAAGAAAGTTAATGTCATTTCTTTATCCATTTCACCTGTATGAGTATCAATTACTTTTCCTTTATTAGATATAGCTATGTATGGGGAAGATCCAGAATATCCATAAGGTTCAAATGTTTCATATAAGTAATCACTATCATCTTTAGATAACGCATCAATATCAAACCAATATAATGGCAACTTGTATTCTTTAGATATATTTTTTATAATTGGTCTAAAATTATGACAATGGCTACAATAAGTAAGAGCAATTACAGTAACTGCATATTCATCTTTTGCAAAGTTTTCTTTAAAATCATCCAACTTAGTTTCAGATTTTCTAGAGCTTTCAATTAATACTGATAAAAGAACAAAAACTAATACTGCTAAAGCTACTATTATAATACCTTTATATTTTTCAAAAATTTTTTTCATTTTAACACCTCATATATTATGATAAACTATTAAAACACAAAATTCAACAAAAAAGATGAAATTCAAATGAATTTCATCTATATTAATTAACTTTAACAGTTCTTGTTTTTCCTGTTGCTGTCCATCCTTCTAATGTTTTTAATCTACTCCATTTTGTTTCTGTTGATTTTATTTCTTTTGTTGATGAAGTAGCTTTAACTGTATCAAATATATCTTTGCTACAAGTTCCATTTTTACTATTTAAATTATATCCTTTTGGACAACTATAATGAGAAAATTGACTAGGAATTGTCAAAACACACTTACCATTCTTAATTACAAAACTTGAATTTGCACAGTAAGGAATTTTTTCTCCTTCAACCTTTTTATAGCATTTTAGATTAGCACCAGTTTTTCCATTATTTGAAGTAGCTTCCTTTGGACAACTATATGTAACTTTTTCAGTATTTATATTTTTATAACATTTAGTACTTGATCCTGATCCTTCTTGAATTAAACCAGCTCCACAACTATATGTTGTTGTTGTTACGTTTTTGTAACACTTTAAACTTGATCCTGATCCTTCTTCTTTGTATCCGCTTGGACAACTATATGTTGTTGTTGTTACGTTTTTATAACATTTAGTACTTGATCCTGATCCTTCTGCTTTATATCCACTTGGACAAACATAAGCAGTTGAATCTGTACATACTTTATGAACAATATAACCACATGTGTTACATACTTCTCTAGGAATTCCATCAGATCCTGTTTCCCATTTGCATTCAACCTTACAATTTGGATCTTTTATTCTTTCATCATGACAATCTTGAGTTACTTTTTTATTTACATCAGTGTATTTCTTTTCTGTTTTAGTATTTGTTATTTTTTCTTTGTATTCTTTTGTTGATGATGTATTTACTGTAACATCAACATATTGCTTTTTTGTTTCTGTAGTTACTTTCTTTAAAGCTGCAATTTCAATTGTTTGAATTGCCCCTGTTGTATATAAAACATTTGAATATTCTATTTTTTCATCTGTGTAATTCTTTGTTGCATTTATAGTTTCACTACCAGTTTTTTTACTACAAATATTACCATTTCTGTTATATCCTTTTGGACAACTTAATTCAGTAACATTTTTTGTAATTGTTCTAGTAAATTCATATTCAATAGCTGTCTTATCTTTAGAAACATTACAATTATTACAATAATCATGACAACCTAATATTTCTATTATATAGTTACTTTCTTTTCCACAAACTAGATTTACTTTCAAAGTATATCCTAATTCTTCTTTTGTAACTTCTGCATAAGACTTATTTACATCACAAGATTTACCATCCTTGTCAACAAAAGGAATTAATAATTTCATTTCTTCCATTTGTTTTAAAGTTAATCTTACTGACTTACCAACTTCTGTTGGAAGTTGATCATTTGTAAAATAGCTTTTTGCAGCATCTTGCATATATGAAACATTTTCTCTAAAAACATTATTATAGAAAGGTTTCATATTAGGTGAATAATTTCTGAATAGCCATATTAATAATAATACGAATAAAGCAATTAATATAATACTTAAAATTAATGAACTTAATCCAAATCCTTTTTTATTTGTATTCATAACTAAAACCCCCTTACCTTATTTTAAAACCTTAACATTTTCTTGAGCTTTTGTATCTAACATATGTTTTAAATCTTGATATGTTTCACCAAATACATTGATAACTTCTCCACTTCTTAAAACAGAGATTTCACCATTTTTACTTGTTCCCATATATAATGCTTCAAATATATCTCTTACTTCAACTAATTTGTATTCTTGTGTTTCTGGATTATAACATGTTTCAATACATACAGTTAAATCATTTGCTTCTAAATATTCTCTTACATAATTTGAAAATCTACTTGTTGCAGCTTGTAATAAGAAATAATGTTCTTCATCTGAGAATAAATATGGATTCCATCCACCATATAAACCAGCTAAATGCCATTCATTATATAGTTTAGAACCTAATACACCAACTTGTTCAATAAATCCATCAACATTTTCTTCAGCTCTATATTCAGCTATTTTATTATATATTTCATCATAAGTTTCAACATATTCAGCTTCTTTAGAACCATCTTCATATAATTTAGAAAAATGTACTGGATATAATTTGTTTCCTAAACCTCTATTAGCAAAAATATCATTCATCATATTTGCTGTTTCACCAATTGTATAATCATCATATTCACTATTTAATGGTAATTCACCATTAGCTACTCTAATAATATCCTCAATATTTTCTTTAGTTACTAATCCTGTATAAACTGAATCATTTTCAGATTCTACAATTGGGTTAATATCTTCAGATAAAATACGATCTGCTGCCATTTCAACATCTTCAACATTTGTAACATCAACTAAAACTGGTACTGCTGTTGGTTGTGGTGTTACAACAGGTGTTGCAGTCACAACAGGTGTTGATGTTACTATTACAACTTCATTTGTTGCCTCTGGTATTTCAGTAGTTAAAGAAATTGATTTATCAGGGTTAGCACTTTTAGAACTACATTTTGTATCCTTATTACATCTTCCAATAGCAAATGCTAATGTAGCAACAGCTAATACACCTGCGACTCCTGCAATCAATTTACCTCTTTTTGATCTTTTTGTTTGCTTTTCTTGTTCAAGTTCTTCATCTGCAAGTTTTTTTGACTCATTTTCTAGTTTTTCATATTCATCATAGATGTTATCAAGTTCACCGTCTATTTCATCAAGTCTACGTCTAATTTCAGTTTCTTTTCTTAATTCTTCTTTTGTCAATTCAGAAACTCTCCTTGACTGAGTTAGATTATTTAATTCAATTCTTAAGTCCCCAATTTCTGAATTTAAAAGATCTTCTCTACTTTGAAGTATAGCATACTTTTCATTAATTTCTTCTTGTGTCATTTTAATTTTCCCCCCTCATTTAAAATGTGGCTATATTATACAACTTTTTTAAAGAAAAGTCAAGTATAATGCATTTTAAACCTTATTTATTGACAACAATTTTCTATTATACACAACAAGATTTAATATTTCAATATAATTTTTAAAAAAATAAAACTTCTTTAAAAAGAAGTTTACTTTAATAAGTCACCTTTTACTTTATAATCATAAAAACTTAATCCAATTAACAAAAGTATCATTAAAGGTTTTAAATAATATATAAATACTTTTAAATTGCTAATAAATTGTTTACTCTCATCATTAAATTTAAACAAAGACAATAATATTGAAATAAGCATAAGGAAAATAAGAATTCCATTTTTACTAAGTCTTATTTTTATATTAAATTCACTATAATTATAAATACTAAATAATAATAAAAATAAAATAGCTAAATTTATAAGCATATATATAAATCCATATAATGTTGAATTAAACTTTAAATATATTACCAATTCAATTAAAAATATTAATATATAAATTGTCAAATAAATAAGATATAATTTCTTTTTCATATTCCAAAACCATCTTCCACATTAAATGTTAATTCAAAGTTATCTGAATCAAACATTTCATCTTTAAATGTATAATTATATAAATCTTTAATATCTTTAATCATAATATCTTTGTCTTTTATCTTTAAGCATTCTAAATATTTATTTTTAAATTCTTCAGTTGATGTCTTATGAATATCGCTCTCTATGTATTCTTTTAAATATTTATTATCTTTAAATAATTTTTCTGATTTAGCAAGCGGTATAACTATGTAGCCATTAATTTCTGTATCAAGTTCTCTTATTTTATTTAATATATCAAAATACAACATATAAAATATATCATTATCCTTTATAGATTCTAAGTCATCTAATTTATTTTTTATATGAAACATTTTTTTCTTAATAAATGAATCATGCTTTTCTCTAATTGGTAATGTATATAAATCTCTTATTTTTTCTATCTCTTTTGTGAACTTACCAGTTTTATCATATATAATTTTTGATGTAATAAACTTTGTCAAATGAGAAGGATCATTCATTTCTACTTGTTTTAAAGCTAAATCATATATTGAATCGATATGATGGACAAAATATTCAACTTTTACACCATCAATAACTTGACACCCAACACTTTGATATCCTTCGTTAGAATTTAAACACACTAAAATATCAATATCTGATTTGTTTGTTGTTCTTCCACTAACTATACTCCCATAGAGAAGAACTCCCTCTATTTCATCAACATTGTATTTTAATAAAAATTTTTTAATTATTTTAATTATATCTTCCATATCACTATTTTACCACATTATTTAATCTTTTTTAAACTTATATGATTAGATTTCATAGTTTTTATTCCAAATTCCCTAGAAAAAGCTATTGTTGCTAAATCATTATTAATATTAATTACTACCCCTTCTTTAAATTTATCATGGTATACTTTATCTCCAACACATAAATCATCATTTAAATTATCTTTATACATACTAAACATTTTTTTAGTAATTACATTCGGATGTGATACTAATTCTTCACTAACTTCTAAAAGTTCATTCTCTATTTCTCCAATAAACCTACTTGGTAAGTTCTCTGTAGTTTTACCAAATAACATCCTTCTTTTAGCATTTAATAAGTATAATTTTTCTTCAGCCCTAGTAACTCCCACATAACAAAGTCTTCGCTCTTCCTCAAGTTCATTTATATCCCCTAAACTTCTTATGTGGGGGAATATCCCTTCTTCCATACCTACAATAAATACCACTCTAAATTCAAGACCTTTTGATGAATGAAGAGTCATTAATGTAACTGCATCATCATTCGTATTATATTGCCCTATATCAGATACCAAAGATATATTCTCAAGAAAGTCGCCAAGGTCATATATACCATTTTCAACAGATGATTCTGTTATACTTTTAAATTCTTCTAAGTTTTCAAGCCTAATTTCATCATCCAAAGATTTACTCTCTTCCAAAGCTTTTCTCATACCAGTTTTAACTAATATGTTTTCTATTAATTCAGTTAAAGACATATTTTTAGAATCCTCTATTAAATTTAATATAATATTTTTAAATTCTAATTCTTTTCCACTATTAATTACATCTAACATAGATTTATTTTGTAAAAAAGCTTCAGTTTTAAGTTTATCAATTGTTTTAGATCCAATTCCTCTTTTAGGAACATTTATAATTCTTTCTAAACTTATATCATCATTTTTATTATATATAACATTTAAATAAGATATTAAATCTTTTATTTCACGTCTTCCATAGAAAAAATAACTTCCAAATACTTTATATGGAATATTTTCTTTTAAAAATTCTTCTTCTAATTTTCTACTTTGTGCATTTGTTCTATAGAGAATAGCAAAGTCACTATAATTATAGTCTTTATCTAAATAATCTTTTATAATACTAACAACTTTAGAAGCTTCTTCTGTTTCATCAGAACATCTTATGTATTTTACTTTTTCTCCATCACCTTTTGAAGACCATAAATTTTTTTCTTTTCTCATGGTATTATTTTTAATAATGCTATTAGCTACTTTTAATATATTGTTAGTACTTCTATAATTCTCTTCTAAGAAAATTGTTTTACAATCTTTATAATCTTTTTCAAAAAACAAAATGTTTTCATAATCTGCTTTTCTCCAAGAAAATATTGACTGATCTATATCACCTACTACAAATATATTTTTATATTTATCAGCAAGTAATTTACATAACTTATATTGAATTTTATTAGTGTCTTGATATTCATCAACTAATATATATTTATAATGTTCTTGATATTTGTTTAATATATCTTTATTTTTATTAAATAATTCTAAAGGGAGTGTTAATAAATCATCAAAATCAACACTATTATTTTTCTTTAATATTTTTTCATAATTTTCATATATTTTATCAATTCCATAATCATATTCAGATAGGAATAATTTTTTAAATTCACTAGGACTTACCTCATCATTTTTAGCAGAACTTATTTTATCAACAACATACCTATAATCATATTTTTCGTTTTCAAAACCAAGTTCTTTAATTTGCTTTTTAATAATAGAATTCATATCATCTCTATCAAGTATATTAATGTTCCTTTGATAACCTAATTCTTCATAATTCTCTCTTAATACCCTTAAACCAAATGAATGAAAAGTTCCTATAAATATTTTAGAAGATAAATCACCTATTCTAAGTCTTACTCTTTCTCTCATTTCATTAGCAGCTTTATTAGTAAATGTAATAGCTAAAATATTATTTGGGCTTATACCGTTTTCTATTAAATTAACTATTCTTTCGGTAAGCACTCTTGTTTTACCAGAACCAGCTCCTGCTAAAACAAGACAAGGGCCATCCATATGCTCTACAGCTATTAATTGTTCTTTATTTAATTTTAACTTATAATTCTTTTCCATAATAATTATTATAACAAATTAAAATGTATTTTTAACTATTTTAATCTTTTTTCTTCAATATATTTGTAATTCAAATTGTTGTTTTTGGTCACAATAGACTCACCTAATAAGTTTTCAACATTTTGTCTGGTCCTTTTAGCAACATTTCCACCTTGTTTTGCTATTTTCATATTTGCTTTTAGTCCTTTAGGTTTTGTCTTATTGGCTAATCTTTTAGTAACTTCTTCACTCAAATCAGCAAGAGTTACTTCAATACTATCCATATTATCTCTTAAAGATTCTTTTCTAATACCTTTAAAATTTTTATATTCTTTGCTTGTCATACCAGACCAAGTTTTATATATTTCATCTGTTAACAAAGCATATTCATATCCTTCTTTTATTCCTCCTTCTTTCCAAACATCTGTCAAATCTTTTCTATTTTGAATTCCCTTAATTCTTCTAGAAATCCAATCCTCAGTATAACCTTTATTGCGATAATACTCTATTAATTTTTGTATACCAATTGAAGGATCAAATACTTCATTTATTCTTTCACTTCCTAAATGCGCTAGCCACCGTTTTATTGGTTCTGCATTCTTACTAGGGATAGACTCTATTATTCTAAACATCTCCTCAATATCAACAACATCAGTTAATCGATACTTTCCATCTTGTGCTTTAAGTTTCAACTGGTCACATTTTGTGACCGTTTCATTTCCTTCTTCTTTTAGTCTTCCTTTTAACACATTCCAATAATGCCTAGGATTAGAGCTATTAGTTAAGATTTTCACAACATCCACTACACTACTTTTCTTTTTCTTTATCCCAAATAGTTCTAATGGTATCACTATTAAATATTTTATTAATTAAAAACATTTTATCTTGCTTCATGACAATTTTCCTTTCTTTCAATATTCACAAATATAAAATAATTTTTCATTCAACACCACATCCTTTCTTATATGAAAATATTTTTTATACTAACTTTAATATAAAACAAGTGTTCGCCTTGTCAACAAAAAAATAAATCTTTTTCGAGATTTATTTTTTAAGATTTATTTATATTTTATTTTCCACTATATACAACTTGTATCTTAGCTTTAAACATTTTATCTTGATCATAATTTTGTGGTTCATTAATTCCTTGAAGCTTAAAATCAATATCATAAGTATGAGTTTGACCAGGTGCAATAAAAATTTTATCTAAGAATATTCCATCTTTAAATGGTGCAGTTATAAAATCAATTGATTTACAATTATTTTTGCAAGTTACTTTATATTTAAAATTGCCACTTGCAAATTCATTCGTAACATCTTGCCATTTTATAGCATACATAACATAATATGGACTCATATTGGTTACTGTAAAATGCTTAGTAGGAATTTTTTTACTATCTTCCATATCATCTGGTAATATATCTTTTACTACTACATCTGATTTATCTTTATAAACTATTTCAAGTTTAGCACTATGATTTATAACTCTAGAATTACCAATTATTTTAGTACTACCATTTTGGGAAATTATAACTTTAGACCAATTATCAATACAAAATTCATCACAAACCCCATCGTCATCTGTATCGCAATGCAAATCACATATTTTATCCCCGTCCATATCAAGATTTAAATCAGCTTTTCCATCATTATTTGTATCCAAATCAAGATCAGGTTTTCCATCTCCATCTATGTCTAAATTAGTATCTGGCCATCCATCATTATTTGTATCACAGTTTCTAATACATACTCCATTACTGTCCTTTACATTAGTCGGATTTAATGTATCATCACCAATTACTACATTAAATATTTGTTCTCTATTTCCTTTATAATCTATATTAACATCAGGTTTATCATCTTTATTTAAATCTATATTAATTTCAGGTTTTTCATCTTTATTAATGTCTATATTAATATCAGCAACACCATCTCCATCTATATCTTTATTTAAATCTAATAGTTTTATATAGTTAAAAGCAGAATAAGTGGCACCTAGTATTGTGAAAAGTAAAGCACCTAATAGTAAAATTAAAAACCACAATGCAACTCTCTTTTGAAATTCAAAAGTCATTATGTCATCTTTTTTACTAACTAATAAACCAAGTGGAAGATGTATATCATTATCTTCTTCATCACAAGAAAGTTTTAAGCACTTTAAAACGTACTTGTTATCAACTTCAAGTTCTTTAGTACCGGTATATATATCATCTTCAAGAATTTGTCTTAAAACTTCTGCTTGTAATTTAGCATCTAGTTTGTTAAACTTATCAAGTTTTAATTCGCCATCTTTGTATACCTTATTTTTTTCTAAAAATACTTTATTTTTACTATCCATAAGCATATTTTCCTACTCTACATATAATTATACAATACAGTTAAAAAAAATACAATTTTATTTTGTATTTTTTTATTTTAACAATTCTTCACATTTTCTTAAATTATCTATTTGCTCTTGAACGAATTTAGCACATATTTTCTTCAATTCTTTTTCACGCTTTTTACGATTTTTTTGAACTATTTTAAACTGTTCTTTAAGCATTTTTGTAAATGCTTTTTCGCTACCACCAATTTCATCTAAATAATCTTCGATTAAGTTCTTAATAAATGCGACATTATATAAATTTCCACTTACCTTTGGATATTTTGAGTTAAGCATATTTAAAGCATCATATCCTAAAAAATAACCAAAATTATATAAATTTTTAACTTCATCATTATCACTTATAACTTCTGTTTTAGTGGATATTTTAGGATCTATTATATTAAATTGTTCAAGATAATCCCAAAGTTCCGCAGCTTTCTTAAAATTAGGCTCTTTTAATATTAAGTTAGTTTTTCTAAGCGGGCTTCTTACAGGTACTACTGAAACTAATGACTTTATAAAATCAGTTGTTTTAAATCCATCTAACACCACTTTAATAGCCTTTATTCTATTTGGCATACTTTTTTCTTCATTTTCAACAATTGGTATTTCATGACGCCTATTATTTTCAAGAGTTAAATTTATTTTAACCTTATCATACTTAACTTTTGTCTCACCTTCAAAATTAACTTTTCTATCACATTGATAATAAGACCCATCATCTCCGAAACGCTCTAATTGATTATCTATAAACAAACTAAGAGTATTAATTAATGTGTATATAAATCTATTTTCATATATATCAATTGTGTCTTCCTTAGTAATATTTAATACCTTTTTAGGCATTATGTCACCATTTTCCTCAACATCTTCTATAAAGTTACTATGTTGAGCTAAATGTCTTACTGTTTCAGTAGTTATTCTCTTAGATTTTTCAACGTTTATTACTTCTTCTTCTTGAACAAGAAATCTTTTTGGATTTCTAATAATAGTATCTAAATAAGGAAGACATTCTTCTACTTTATCTACCCATGAAAAATCCACTAAAACTTCTTCTTCATTAGAATCAATCCATATTTTAGATTTAGTTTTAGCTAAAAACATATTAAGTTCATTATTATTAATATTATTTACGTAATCTTCTTTCATGAGTATCCCTCTTTCTCTTTTTTATTATGCCATTTTCTTTAACCTTTGTAAGTAAGATTTACATTCTACCATAACATCTTTACCAAACTCTTTATCAAGGAAAGATATTAATCCATCTAATTCATCTCTAATATAAGATAAATTTAATTGTTCTAATTTTCTTAAAATCTTATTAGCAATCATATAATCAACTGCTGCAATCTCCTGACCACCACATGCTACAAAAGCGGGAACATATTCTTGCATTTGTCTAGCAATACGATTACCAAAAGATATTCTAAAGTTTTTAATTAAGTAATCATCCATGTTTTTGATTTTACTAAGTACATCAACTGACAATGGGTGATCTTTATAAGATTTATCAAATAATGATTCAAAATAAGCAGAACTTATATGAACTTTATCAGTTTTAGGTGCTTCGAAAGGAGTGACTTTATTATCAATGTTTATAGGCATAGCACGATCATATACTTTATCGGTTATCATAAATGTTGAATCATCATTATTGATAGTTCCAACATACCACATGTTGTTTGGTATTCTAAATCTTCCTCTAACAATCTTTTTTGGATCATTAGGCCATTCAGTTAATACTAAATTGATTACCCATTCTTCTGCTCTTGGCATTTCTAGTATTGATAACATTTCAGCAAAGTAGTATTCAACACGAGCAATATTCATTTCATCAAGTATTGATACATAAATATCTGGTTTATAACTTGCTTCATACATTTTTTCAAGTAATTCAGTTTCATTAAATCTTTTAGTGAATTCATTAAAATATCCAAATAACTCTGAACGATCTCTATATGATGGTTGAACTGAAACTATTGTTGAAGGATTATCGATAAATTGGCCAAAAGCATAAGCTAAAGATGTTTTACCTGTACCAGATATACCTTGTAATATAATCAATCTATTTGAAGCAAAAGCTGCTACAAAGAATCTTATTAAATCAATACTATAATATAACTTTAATTCATTAGCTGCATAATTTCTAAAATTAGTACAAAATTGTTCAAGAGTTATATTATCATCCATTTTTCTTGGAGTATAATTTTCCATTTCTTTATCAATTCTAGTAAGTCTAAAAAATCTGCTTTCTCCTTCAGGAGTCTTATTAATAATATTCCCATTCTCATCATATTCAACTTCACCAGATAATTCTAAGAATTTTTCATTTTCTTTCTTTAATCTAATTACATCGTTATTTAACTGTTCTACTTCCTCTAATAATGATTCTTGTTTATGTAGATTTTTCTTATATTTAATTCTTCTTTTAATTAGAAGATATATTCCCCAAACAATTAAACCAATTATTCCAATTAAACATAACACAGTGAATATTACCAATATCCAACTTAATCCTCTAAACCATTTAGAATACTCTTTAATAATTGATATATAGTTAACTATATTAAACATTTTTAATATGCCCATTATTATATATTCAACTATATCAACAAGAGTTTTAAAAAATGGTTTCATAAACTCTACAAAAAATTCTCCAAACATTTCCATATTATTTTTCCTCCAAACCTAATATTTCTAATTCACTAGATACCTTTATTACTTCATTTCTTATTATGAAAGTTACTTCATTAGATAACCAAGAATCTATATTACCTTTGTTGCTATTCATAAATTCTCTGTACTATAGCAAGTTTTATTTCATTAAATGTTTTATAAGGAACATCTACAGAACTATCAAAAATTAACGCCAATTCAAAGCCTACATTCTTAAGAATTCTAATTACTTCTCTATTTTTATTATAATCATCATAATTAACTAATAATTTTATTTTATTTTTTATTTCCTCGTTAGAAATAACTTTTACTAGCTTATTAATTTCACTCTCTTTTTTATAAAACTCTAAGTCTGTTGGAAACAAAAATGTGATATCTTTGTTTAAAAGTTTTGATTTTAAAGCAGATATAGTTGTTAGTTCATAAGACAAAACATTTAAATCATCTTTAATTCTTTTAAAAAACTTATTAGCATCTTTTTGTCTATAATTTTTAAATTCTGGAATTTCATACTTATAATTAACTTTATAATACTTATTTTCTAAATCAATAGATTCATAAATATTTTTAGAATTATCGGTATTAATGGAATCTAAATTTTTAAAAAACTTGTCTTCCGAAATAGCATTCTCTTTTATTATACCAACTAATTCTTTTCTTAATTTTGAACTATCTTTGTACACAACAAAATCAATGTTTTTAAACATTGCATCTATTATAGAGAATACATTAGTTATATTGATTTTATAATTATGGTATGGATAAGTAAATCTATTTAATGCTACAGCTGTATAAACAATTAAAGAAGCAATATATGCACTTACCTTATAATTTCCTTGTTTTCTTTCTTCATCAATTGAATCAACTGCACAAACTAATATTGTTTTAAATCTATCATCACACTTAACTAATGCTCCTAAATATTCTTTATAATTAGTAAAGTCTTCAATAGAAGTAAAATAATACATTTCTACATATTTATTAACTATTTTTTTAATATATTCATTAAATTCAGAATCATTAGCCCATATTTGGTCATTTTTATATTCCAATAAAGTATTAATCATTTTAGAATATTCATATAAATCTTTTTTCTTTTTATTAAAATATTTATCAACTATGTTAGCCATACCCTTAACTCCTATTTTATTCTACAGAAATTATAACAAATTAAAACTTTTTATTCAATATAAATAAAATAAAATCTGCTACAAAATAGCAAATTTTATTTTAACATTCTTATCTTTATTTAAATTTTTAGTCCAAATATAATAATTGTAATTAATTGTTTCTTTGGAATTTAAATACTTACTATCAATTTTAAAATAAATATAATCTTTTGTATCATAGTACAAATCTTTTAAAGAAGATTTGTAAGTCCCATTAGAAAACACTATATCATCATAATTAGTACCCACTTTTAACAATAAGTAAATGTCATGGTCTCTACTCTCATCTTCATAAGACGTTATAAAAGCCATATTCATTTCCTTAATAGCTTCTTCATAACTTTCAGCATAAATATATTTTTTTCTATTAGTAATTACAACATCAGAAGTTTCTAAGTTAGAATAATGACTAGCTATTTCACCATAAGTTTGATTACCGACATAATCCCATAACGGAATACTCACAATTGTAAAAATAAATACTAACACAATTTCTAAAATCAAATTTTTGATTTGAGAATCAATATTACTTTTCATATAACCCCCCACATATAAAAAGTACGAATATTATATCATATTTTCCATTATTTGTCCACTACAACATAAAAAAAACTGAAGAATTATTCTTCAGTTTCATCATCAATATTTACAATTTCATCTTTATATAAATCAGCCATAGAAGACAAAGTATTAGATGCATTTTCTTTAATATCTTCTTCATTTTGATATTCTATTATCTTTTTTCTTATAAATACTAATTTAACAATTTTATATATGTCATAAGCAATAATACCTAATGCTGGGATTAATATTGCTATTAGCCATCCACCTCTACTACCCAAGAAAAATTGAACTCTTCCTAATTGAGGTAATTTAAAATATACTTTACCAACAATATCATTAGGGCTTACTGTCCATTTATCAACATATTTGTTATAGTCACCTTTTGTTTTATAAAGAACGCCATTTTCATTTGGTATTATTTGATTAATCCTGTGAGTTATAGTTAAACCGTTAACATTAGCTTCATTTGTATAAAAAGATATTACATCTCCTACTTTTAGTTTAGAAGCATCAGTTTTAACAGCCACTACAACATCATATACATTTATATTAGGTGTCATACTTGGACTTATAATAGTATATAAATTAACTGGCGGGTTAGTTCCTTTTTTTTCAGAAAATTTAGCACTTACAAATACAAATAGTAGAGATAACCCTATTGTTATCAATATTATTAATATTCCCATTGATACAACTTTACTAGTGTATTTTAAAATAGCTTTCCCTTTATTATTCTTCTTTTCCATTTTTATTCACTCCATTCACTTCCATTATTAGTATATTTCTTAGTCTCTACTGACAATTTACCTTTAAATGTTTTGCCTTGATTAGAACTTTGATCTTCATTCATTTCGTTTAACCCTATTGTAAAAATATAAGTATGAATATCTCCACCTGATTTTAAAGTGCCTGTACCTATTTGATAAGGGGCAGCCCTCGAAGCAGGAACTTCTGCGCTTATACCAGTTGTTACAACTCCACCAGAATTACTTGATCCATTCAAAGTATAAGTAAACTCATTAGAATATTGTTGGACAAACGTATTTTGACTAACAGTTAAGTATATAGTATAGTCAACATCAATATCATTATCATCAGACTCTATTGTAAATGTTTTACTTATTCGTTCTTCTGGTAACATAGGATATATACTACTAGCATTAATCACATCGCCATCAGTAAAAGTTACAGTACCTAAATCAATAGCATTAATAGTCATGCTAGAAGCAGTTTCGTTGCCATTTATAACAATACTAAAAAAAGCATACGTTAAGCCAACCATAGCCAAAATAAACAGCACTACAAATAATACTGATAGTATTATTGATTTATTAATTTCCTTGATGTCACTACTCATAACCTATACTCCTATTATTATTATAACAAAAAAATTATTATTTTCAATTATAAATATCAAAAAATAACTACTTATATTATTCCCATATAAATTTTTCTTATAAATAAAAAAAGTACCAAAAAAAGGTACTAATTAGAACTCCACAATTCTCCGCCAGATGTATACTTAATTCCATCATCAACTTCGACTTGAATTTTACCTAAAAATGTCAATCCTTGAGCATTATTTTGATTACTATTACTTTCAATTAACCCTATTTTATACTCATATGTATGTTTATCGTTACCATATAAAACCCCACTAAATATTGGAGTAGTTGTTGAAGTAGCTGGAGATGGAACAGTTGAAGATAAAGTTCCTAAAACAGACTCATCGCTTGTACTAGTCTTAGAACTACTAACTATTTCATGCCTAAAATCAGCAATCCCTTTACTAGCAAACTCATTAGTAGATTGAACCAAATAAACATTATATCTTATTGGCGTATCAACATTACTACCAGTATTCTCAATAGTAAAAGTTTTAGTAGCATAATCTCCAGGATATATCTCTAATAAACTAATTTCTTGTCCATCCTGAAACACAACTTGACCTAACTTAACAGATCTAAGCATAACACTACTAGCCTCTTCATTACCTTTAACAACAATAGTAAAATAAGCAAAAGAAGCTCCAACAACAGCAAAGAATAATGTTAATAATGATATAACAATTAAAAATATATTTTGTCTTTTATCACTTTTTTCTTCTTTCATATTAATACCTCTCTATCATAATAAGTATACAAAAAATAAATGAAATTTACAATAGAAAATTAACCAAATAAAAAAAGCAGGCTAGCCTACTCTTTTTAATGCTTTTTTTATTTTTATACTATGGAATTTGTACATTATATTGGTCTGTCCATTGTGTCCATCCAGATGCGCCATCCCAAGTACGAAGACCTTCTTCATCAGCTACAACAACTTGAATAGTACCATGATAACTTTTACCTTGTAAGTAATTTTGAGCACTACCAGTTTCCTTTAATAAAGCTTTAAAAGTCCAAGTATGTGATGCGCTAGGTCCAGTTAAAGTACCTGTTGCAATTGCTTGACCGCAACCATCAGTTGATGGCATATCAGCATTACTTACTGGTGAACCAACACCAGTACCATTACCAGTCAAGCTGTAAACAAATTCATGTTTTGAATCTGCTGTTGCTGCTGCTGCTAAGTCTTTAGTAGCATCATTATTATTGTGTGCATCAGTATTTGTGCATAAATAAATTTGATATACAACTGGAGAGCCTTCTTTAGTGTTTGCAGAATTTGTTACAGTAAATGTTTTAGTATCTGTCCATCCTGGATAAGCGTCTGTAATCTCAATACCAGCAGTAGTTCCATCAAATGTAACATCACCAACTTGAGCAGTAGTCACATGAATACTTGAAGCTGTTTCGTTACCTCTTGCTGTAATTGAGAAGTAAGCGAATGTAGCTCCAATGATTGCAACTAATAATGTAGCAATACCTACAACTGATAAGAAGATACTTTGTCCTCTATTGTTTTCCATCCTTTCTTTTACCTCCTTTATGATACAATCATACCAACATATAAAATTTTTTTCAAGATATTTTTTTAATTTTTTTAAAATATTTTTTTTCTTATATTAATATGATAGAATTATTTATAGTGGTGAAGTATTATGATAAAAAGGTTTTTTAAAAATTATTATATAGAAATATTATCTTTTCTTATTCCAATGATTATATTTTTAATGGCTTGCGCTTTTAATAAAATATATCCTTTTGGGGAAAATTATATAGTTGCTTATGATGGATCAGCTCAATATCCTGGGTTTACTAATATATTAATGAACGCACTAAAAGGTAAACAAAGTTTATTCTATACATTTAAAGGAGGCCTTGGATATAACTTCTATGCTACTGCAATATACTATTTATTTAACCCAACTAATTTATTAGCGATTTTCTTTAATTCTGATAATACAATGATATTCTATGAACTAATAATATTTTTAAGAATTGGATTATGTGGATTAACAATGTCTATATATTTAAGAAATAAAGAAAAATTAAATAAAGGAAGATTATTATTTAGTATTGCCTATGCCTTAATGGCTTATAATGTAGTATATTTTTATAACTTTATGTATTTTGATACAGTTGTACTCCTACCTTTAGTTATATTAGGTCTTGATAAATTAATTGAAGGTAAAAGTTCTAAAACTTATATTATATTTTTAACTTTATCAATTATTTCAAATTATTATATAGGATCAATGGTATGCATATTTAGTTTATTATATTTTATCTATAAATACATAATAATCGATAAAAAGAAAAGAAAAGGACTTATAAAAAAGTTTATAATATCATCTCTACTTAGTGGACTTATGTGTGCTTTTGTATTAATACCAGAGTTCTTTGAATTAATGAGAGGTAAGGTTGACTTGTATCATCAAGAATATACTGTATATAATAAATGGAGTATGGACTTTTTATCTTCTTTTTATAGATTATCAATTGCATCTTATAGTAATAGAGATCAAATAGATGGAGCTCCTAATATATATTGTTCTTTACTAGTTTTAGTTTATACAATACTATTCTTCTTTAATAAAAAATATACTCTAAAAGAAAGAATCGCTACTTTAGTATTCATATGTTTCTTCTTATTATGCTTTAGTTTTAACTTTTTAGATTATGCTTGGCAATTTTTCCAAAAACCTTGTTGGTATCCTAATAGATATAGTTTTGTATTTTCTTTCTTACTTATTATTACAGCTTATAAAGCATATAATAATACAGAAAAAATTAAAATTAATAATAAATTATTATATTTAATCATTGCGTTATTAATAATTACTATTATAGGAGCTGCTTTTTATGAAAAAATATATGATAAAGGAATTGTTAAATTTATATTCTTGGCTTTATCTATTATATGTGTCATAGAATACTCTTTTAGCTATAAAATTAAATTATTACCTTTTTTAATAACAACTATATTTTTATTTGAAGTCACTGCCAATACACTTCTTTCAGTTAGAGAGATTGGATTTGCTAAAAAAACAACCACTTATGATGAAACTTATAATGATATTAAAGAAACATTTAATTATATAGAAAAAATAGATCCTATTAAAAATAATTTTTATAGATCTGATTCACAATCATGGACAAATATAAACAACCCTGGTACTTATAATTATAATGGACTTTTAGTATTTGACTCTGTTAGAAATGGAGCATTAATGCATTTCTTAGAATATTATGCTAAATACTCTGTTACTGATGAATGTTCAACTAGATTTAATGCCTTAAATCCGGTATTCACTTCAATGCTTGGATTCAAATATATTGTAACAGGATCTAATCAAAACTATTATGAAAATATCAATGAAGAATTAAGATATAAAGTCTATAAAAATAATGAATACTTATCTCTAGGTTTTATGGTAAACAGCGGGTTTAAAAACATTATATTACAGGAAAAAGAGCCTTATGAAAACACAAGCGAAATAATTAATAAAAGTATAAACAAAGATCTAAATATATTTAAAAAAGATACTTATTCTTTAATAGAAAAGTATAAAGAGGATGATGAATACATTTATTACGATGCAAGTGTTGGTGGAGATGTATTATTTAGTGGAACGGCAGATAAAGATTACCTAATATTTCCTAACCCAAATCATGATAGCAATACTAGTAATTTTATGTATGTAAATGGTGGGGCTGATATATATTATAATAATTTTACCCCTTACCTAATAAAAAAAGACACAAATTATACTATGAAATTTGTAACAAATGCAGAAAAAACTAGCAAAGATAAATTGTTTGTATATTTAATGAATATTGACGCTTATAAATCTTGGATAGAAGAAATAAAGAAGAATCAATTAGAAATAATTACGTATAAAAAAGATAATTATATAAAAGGCAAAATTAATGTTACAAAAGATAAAACAACATTATTTACATCTATTCCTTATGATGAAGGATGGAGAGTATTTGTTGATGGTAAAAAGGTAAAATATGATAAATTATTAACTGCATTTATAGGAGTTGATTTAACTGAAGGAGAACATATAATTGAATTTAAATATATTCCTAAAGGATTTATAATTGCTTCAGTGATTTCGCTTATATCTTTATTAGGGACAGCATTTTATATTAGAAAGCAAAAAACTGCTAAGTAATAGCAGTTTTTATTTAAATAATTTATTTATGTTTTTTTTAGGAACTAACATCGCCATATCATTGGCTACTCCAAAGTTAAATTCCTTTGTATTGTGTTTAAATTCATCACCATCTACACACCACGAACATGATGGTATATTCTTAAATATCAATTTAAAATTATCTGTCTGATAATATTTAAAGAAACTAGGTAAGTTATTCATATCTCTCCTTTTTAAATAATGAAGAGCTTTTAATATATCCCATCTATTTTCAATTTTACACATTAATACTTCAAATTTACTATCATTAAGTTTTACATCATTATATATGTAACTACCAGCTACTCTATTACTATTAGTTACAAATATAAATGAATACTCTCCGCTATGTTTTTCACCATTTACTTCATATTCTATTTTGAATTGATGGAATGTTTCTTTTAATTTTTTTATTCCATAAAGAATATATGCAAGTCTTCCATATTTTTCTTTTAATTTCCTTGGAGTCGCATAAGCAATATCTACATATGAGCCTATACAAGCAACATAAATAAATGGTCTATTATTTAAAAGGCATACATCTATATTTTTCTCAACGCCACTTAAAATTAATTCTAAATTACCAAATAAACTGTTAGTAAGTCCATACATATGTGCTACATCATTTTGAGTTCCAAATGGAAGTTGGGCAATTAAAAGAGGTTTTCTTCTTTTTAAATTACCTTCAATTGCTTCGTTTAAAGTTCCGTCTCCACCTGCAACTAAAACTAAATCAGCACTTCTTATTTTTTTAACAATATTAGTAGCATCTCCCTTACATTTAGTCTCAATTAATTCAGTTTCATAATCATATTTTTTAAATATGTAATCATAGTTATTTATGTTTTTAAAAGGACTTTTCATTCCACTTTTAGGATTATAAATAATAACACATTTTTTCATATTCTTATCTCCTTACAACATATTTTTTTAGTAAATTTGTGGCTTTTTTAACACCGTGTTCACTTGCAATTCTTAAATATTCTATTCCCTTTTTTCTAGAATCTTTACCTAATAGATAATAATATTTAGCTAAATTATAATAGCTATGATAATTTCTTTCTGTATATGGTGTTTCACTAGATTTTAAATAATATATATACGCAGTTTTTTTATCTCCCTTTTTTCTATAATATTCTCCAACTTTATTTAAAGCCCAAGACTCACCCAAATCCGCACTTATTTTATAATATTTTAAAGCTTCTTCATATAAACCATCTTTTTCACAAATAAGTCCCAAATTATTGTAAGCATAGGTATAACCAAGTTCGCTAGATTTCCTAAAATACTCTCTTGCTTTATTAATATCAACTTTTTTATCTTTAGTTATACCATCTCTATAACATATACCCATTGTATTTAAAGCAGCTGCGCTACCTAAAGAAATTGCTCTATTCAAATAACTCCAAGCAATATCAAAATGAGTTTCTATTGTACCTATCTTGCCAGTTAAAATCATATAAGCAACCATCCAACAAGCTTTAGGATTATCAGATATTGTTGCTTTTACATAATAATCATAACTTTTTTTATAATCTACCTTTCCACTAACTAAACCACTATATTCAAGCGACCCTAATTCAGCATTAGCATAACTATTATTCTTTTTGGCAAGTTCTTGCAAAGATGTTATATAACTAACCCCCTCTAATAATTTGACTTTCATATATGCTTCTAATTCATATTTATTTACTTTTAATTTAGTGTTTTGAATATATAAAGGTTGATTATTTTCTAAAATAGAATACATTAAGAATTCAATAATAGTTTCATATAAATTATTACTTTCTATTAATGCTTTTATGTTATTAGTAAATTCTTTCTCTATATGTTTATCATTATTAGCTATTTTTAATAATTCTCTACATAATGTTTTTAAATTTTTATTATGATTTATTAATATTAAAGATTTTTCATTTTTAACATATACATGATCATCTAATATACTTATTAAAGAAAGAACTATATCAATAAATACATTTTTATCTTCAATATATTTTTCTTTTAAATCAACATATATTTTTTTATATAAGACTCCTATTGGCCTATAACCAGTAGCATAGTTATTAACAGTTGTTGTATTAATATCATTCACATTAAAAACACTACAAAAGATTTCCTTTTGTACACCAGTATTCTTATTTTTAGATATCTCTTTAACTAGTCTAAATACATTACCAAGTGAAAGATAATTCTTATTATCATTCATTTTTACGTAATTCTTTTCCATATATCTATTTTATCAAATTTTCATATTAAAATCTATTCATTCTGTAATACTATACACATTCTTAACTAATACATTTTTTATTATATTATCCTCTATTTTATTAATCGAGAAAGTCTTATAACCCATTCTGTTTATAGATGTACCACAATGATATATAGTATTGTTATCTAATATAAAATATCTATCATGAAATGTACTATTGTATATAACTTTTAAATTACTATATTGTTTATTATATTTGTCTATATCGACCTTTGTTAATAGATTGTTTTCTTTTGTTATTATAATTACCTTAATCTTTAAATTTTTTATAATATCTAATAAACTTTTATCCGCATAGCCATCTATTATAATCAGTTCTTTATTAGCACTTTTAAATATATCTAATACTTTTGAATATGAATCATATATTTCTCCAGGTAAATACAAATATTCACTTTCTTTATCAAACTTACTAAATATTTTTTCTATTTTTTCATCATGCTCTAGCAGTTTGTTATTTATATTACTAATTGATTTATATATATCTTTATTATCAATCAAATAGTGTCTCATAGATACAAAAGCTCTAATAATTCTCTTATTAGCATTTATCGCGATTTTACTTCTAAGTATCCCAGCTAGCATTGTCACGCCTAATTCAGTAAAAACATATGGATTATATCTTCTTCCACCAATCTTGCTTGAGGTGCCAAAATGGTACCTCAAATTTTTATATTCTTCATTTGTCAATTGAAAACAAAAGTCCTCATCAAATCTTTCTATATTTCTTTTAACTTGTCTATTTAGTGCTTTGGTCTCAACATCGTAAAGTATAGCTAAATCAGAGTCTAGCATCACTTGTTTTCCTCTTATCTCATATATTAAATCCTTTATATTTTTCTCTTTTTTAATAATCACTTCCATCTTTACCTCCTTATTATTAAAAAAAGAGGTATACCTTTAAAAAGGTATACCTCGAATAGATATATTTTTCTTGCCTAAAAATATAAATTATCGACATAAATTGTATTATGAGTTCTTAGCAAGTCAACTCACATTATAATTATAGCGTAAAACAATTGTTCTTGTCAATTATAAATTAATCTCTTCTTGTGGATTTTGTGTGGATGCCTAAATATAGACTTTTTTTAAAACAAATCTATATAATTATATTAGAAAGGAAAAATCATGAAAAAAATTTTAAAAAATTATAAGCAATTAATTATATTATTAACTGCGATTGTTATTGGAGGAATTTTAGGAGTTATATTTAAAGAAAAAATAACATTCTTAAAACCATTTGGGGACTTATTCTTAAATTTACTTTTAATGATAATAGTGCCTCTTATATTTTTAACACTTTCTACTTCTATTGGAAAAATGAAAGAACCAAAAAGAATAGGAAAAATACTTTTAACAACAATCATCATGTTTGTAATAACATCTTTAGTTAGTGTTTTGATCGGAATATTCTCAACAAGAAGTATTAAATTAGTAGATACTAAAAATGGAGAATATATAAAAGAATCTTTAACTGTCACAGAAGAAAGTGAAAATGTAGAGTCTACTAACTATTTAGAAAAAACAGTAAACACCATAAGTGTTAATGACTTTTCTAAATTACTAACAAAAGAAAACATGATAGCATTAATTTTGTTCTCTATATTATTTGGTTTATCATTGAATTTGTCTAAAGAAAAAGGTGCTAAATTACTAGAAGTATTAGATAGTGCGAATAATGTATTACAAAAGTTAATAAAAATTATAATGTACTATGCTCCTATTGGTCTTGGATGTTACTTTGCAGCATTAATTGGAACATACGGAAATGATATTGCACTTGGTTATGGTAAAACATTTATCATTTATTTAATAATTTCAATATTTGTATACTTAATAATTTATTCATTATATGCATTTATTGCAGGTGGTAAAAAGGGATTAATTAGTTATTGGAAAAATATATTACCAGCTACTATTACAGCAGTATCTACTTGTTCATCAGCGGCTTCTATTCCAGTTAATGTAGAATGCTCTAAAAAAATAGGAGTTTCTGATGATATTGCAAATACTGTTATACCTCTTGGAACTAACTTCCATAAAGATGGATCTATTATAGGTAGTGTATTTAAAATAATGTTTTTAGTAAATTTATTCAATTCAAATGTAAGTTTTTTAAAAATACTAGCAGTTGCCTTACTTGCTACTCTTCTTGTAACTGCTGTTCCTATTGGTGGAGGAACAATATCAGAAATGTTAATAATAACTCTTTTAGGATTCCCTGTATATGCTTTACCAATACTTACAATAATTGCAACTATAATTGATGCACCTGCAACAGTATTAAACGTTACAGGAGATACTGCATCTAGTATGTTAGTATCAAGAATAGTTGATAAGAAAAAGTTATTAAAAGAATAGAAAAATATATAATTTTATGTTATAAATAATATGGTGATAATATGAAAAAAATAATTTTAATAATTACCATATTATTTTTATTTGGATGTTCTCCTAAAAATAAAGAAGTCGTTCTTATAACAAATATAAATGTAAAAAAAGATACAATTGAATATTATGAAAAAGTAAATCTTTATGATTTAATTGAAATTGAAAATGGAACTATTATAGATGAAAACTATTCAATCAACACAAAAGAATTAGGTGAACAAGAAATAATTATTAAATATAAAGATTCAAATAAAGATATATCAACATATAAATTTAATATTTCAGTTAATGATACAACTCCACCACTTATATTCGCATCTAAAAAGTACTCAGTTGAAAAAAATGATAAAAAATTTAATTTAATTGATAAAGTAGTATGTGGAGATAACTATGATAGAGAGATAAAATGTGAAATAGAAGGTACATATGATATTAATAAACTCGGAGAATATCCAGTTAAAATAACATCCACTGATACACACGGTAATACTACTTCTAAAGATTCAATTGTAGTTGTTAAAGATAAAATAAAAAACAGTGATCCTACTTATTATTATTTAAAAGATTTTATAGAAAAATATAAAACAAATGATACAACAATAGGAATAGATGTTTCAACTTGGCAAGGAACTATTGATTGGAATAAAGTTAAATCTTCTGGTGTGGATGCAGCAATGATAAGAATTGGATATGGTTCAAAAAATAAAAGTACGATGGATAAAAAATTTAAAGAAAATATTAAAAATGCTAAAAATGCAGGTATAAAAGTAGGAATATATTATTATAGTTATGCCAATGATATAAATGAAGCTATTAACCAAGCCAAATGGATAATGAGTGTGTTAAATGGTGAAAAACTAGATCTTCCAATCGCATTTGATTGGGAAGATTGGTCAGACTTTATGAGCTATAAAATAAATTTTAATGATTTAAATGACATTGCTAATTCTTTTATGGAAGAAATAGAAAAAAACGGATATAAAGCAATTAATTATGGAAGTGCTAGATATATGGAACAAGTATGGGATACTCCAAAATATCCAACATGGCTTGCATATTATACTGATAACAATGACTTTGAAGAAGAATATATAATGTGGCAAGTAGCAAGTGATGGAATTGTTCCTGGAATAAATGGTTATGTTGATTTAGATATAATAAAAAATACTATCTTTGAATAGTATTTTTATATATTTTCATTACTTTTAGCATTTGTATCCAGTGTTGCAAATTCACCTTTTAAATAAAGTGGATATGCTGCTGCGCCTATCATTGTAGCATTATCTGTACAATACTTTTTATCAGGTACATGCATTTCAACATTTATACTATTACACATTTTTTGAAGTTCCTCCCTAATGTGAGAGTTACTTGCTACTCCTCCAGCTATAAGTAAGTATTTTACATTGTAATCAAGTAATGCTTTTTTAGTCTTAGAAACTAAGTGCTCAGTAACTGCATCTTGAAATGATCTACACAAATCTTCTTTATTAACTTCATTACCCCTTTGATGTTCATTATGAACTAAATTATTAACATGACTTTTAATACCGCTAAAACTAAAATTATAAGATTCATCATTTAATATAATAGGCATTTTATAAGTATCTTTACCACTTAATGCAAGTTTTTCAACATTAGGTCCTCCCGGATATTCGAGCCCTAATATTTTAGCAACTTTATCATAACATTCACCAATTGCATCATCCAATGTACTTCCTAAATACTTAGAATTATTTTCATCTTCCATAAATATTAAATCAGTATGCCCTCCACTTACTATTAATGAAATTAATGGGTATTTTAAAGTATTATTTATTTTATTAGCTGAAATATGTCCTAACATATGATTAACTTTAATAAAAGGTTTATTATATATTAAAGACAATGTTTTAGCACATTCTAATCCAACTAAAAGACTACCAGTAAGTCCAGGAGCATAAGTACACGCAAAAGCATCCATATCTTCAAATTTCATATTAGCTTTCTTTAAACATTCATCTAATACTATAGTTATATTTTCCATATGCTTTCTTGAAGCTATCTCAGGTACTACTCCACCATAATTCTTATGAATATCTATTTGTGAATTAATAATAGTTGCGATATCTTCTGTGCCATTTTTAACTATACTAACACTTGTTTCATCACAAGAAGATTCTATTGCTAATATATAAATATCTTTACTATATTCCATAATTAACGCTGTTTTATCTTTATAATATTTTTCCCTTTCACTTATTTTTTTAAATCCTAATTTTTTATATAAATTAATAGCAGGTGTATTTATTTCATTAACTTCTAACATAATTTTATAATTAGAGTTATTATCAATTATATATTTTAAAATTTTATATGCGTATCCTTGTCTTCTCTTATCTTCATTGATATATACATCTGTTATATCTAAATGTTCATAAAGTTTTCTAATAATAACATAACCAATATCTTTTATAAAATATTTAGTATCAAATTCATTTATTTTAATTTCTTCTATCATTTTAAAGCCTCTATAACTTTTACATAATTAGCTTTTACTCCATGAACATTTACTGGTTTTATTGTATCTATATAATCCATTATTTTTAATATATCTAATTTATTATCAACTCTATTATAATTTTTGTAATCTTCTAATGAATCAGTATATATTTCAAAATCATTTGTTCCAACATAATAACCTTTTGAGTCTTCAATAACACACATTTTGTTATCAATATCACTTGATACTAAATATGCTTTTAAACTACTAATAGTATATATTGGAATATTTAATGAATAAGATATTGTTTTAGCAACAGTAAGTCCTATTCTAATACCAGTAAAACTTCCTGGTCCATTAACAACAACTATTCTATTAAAATCATTTAATTTAATATTTTTTTCATTTAACATATCATTTATTAAAGGAAGTAAATGAGTTGAATGAGATTCACTTATTACTTCTTTAGTAAAAATATTATTTTTAAAAATAAATGAAACTGTTATTAATTCATCATGAGTATCTATAAATAAAGTATTCATACTATCACCCTTTTTCGCTCATATTATAGCACAATAAGACAAAATAAGAAAGACTAAGTCTTTCTTATCTTTTAACTAATACTGGAGTCCCAATTTCTACATTTTCAAATACATCATCCATTACATCAAGTGGAATATTTACACATCCATGAGACCCATTTTTATGATACTCTTTTCCTCCAAAAGATTTTCTCCAACTCGCATCATGCATCCATTCACCCCTATTAAATGCTAAACCATATCTAACAGTTACATTAAATTCAGGCCAATAAACATTTTCTTCTTTTTTGTAAACATCAAATACTCCACAATATGTAGGTGTTGAATCTTTACCTGTAACTATAGGTGTGTCTATAATTACTTTATCATCTACGTATACTTTCAAGTTTTGACTTGATATATCAATAATTACATAATTATCGCCTAAAGATTGAGAATGTTTTTTAGAAACATATCCAAATGTACCATTAACACTTACTAAATAATAGTCATCTGTTTGAGCATAAACTTCTGCAATTTCATTTTTAGAGATATTTTTTATTATTTCAAAACTATCAATATTGTATAATGGTGTTTCACTTATCATAAACACTATATCAGATGCTTGATTCTTATTTTTATAATTGTTAATTATTTTAGAATATTCTTTAAAAACATATCCAACGCCACCATTATATTCAACTTCATACCATTCATCATTATAATCACTAATTAAAGGTAATCTTTCACCTTTAGATAATTGATCTAATACATCACAATTTGTATTAGATTCACATCTTACATTAACTTTTGCAGTTGCTTCTATAAAACTAACTGAGTCTAAATAATAATCTAATTCTTTATTGGAATCAATTACAGGAATTTGATTGTTAGTTGGGAATTCATAAGATTTAACAATTTCTATATATTCTTTATTAATATATGCAATTTCACCATCATATTCCACTTTGGCCCATCCATCTAAATCACTTAACAATTTTAATGATTGACCTTTAAAAAGCATACCTAATTTTTCACTTTTTTTATTGGCATTTGCTCTAATATTAACATTCTCAGTAGCAGTTACGTAATAAGACATTTTTAATTCATCTTCTATGATTTGCTCAATTTCTGAATTTATATATTCTTGTTCTTCTTTACTTTCATCATTACTATGATGCAAAACCAAATCATCTTGATTTAATTCAACTGTATCTTCTACAATCTCTACAGTTTTATTGCTATATATATTATCTTTTTGGCTATCATTACTTTTTTTAGCACAAGCTAAACCAGTACTAAGAGTACCAGCAAGTATTAAAGACACTAGTCTCCTTGGCATTTTAATTTTCATATAATATCCCCCTTAAATATTGGGCATATTATATCATAAAACTTAATAAAAATCAAATAAAAAGGGTTCTAAAGAACTCTTTCACACAAATCTACATACTTTTCTCCATAAGGTGTTATTAAAAATACTCTTGTATTTTCATCTATCATTTTTATTTTAATTTCAAGTCTATTTTTAGGAAGTTGTTCTGGTATCATATCAGACCATTCTATAATAGTTACACCTCTTTTTTTAAAATAATCAGACAACCCTAAGTCTTCCTTAACATCATTTATTCTATATACATCTATATGATAAAGTCTACTATTGTCTTCTCCTATATATTCTTTGATTATATTAAAAGTTGGAGAAGTGACATTTTCTTTAATACCCATTGAAGATGCAAAACCTTTAGTAAATAAAGTTTTACCACTTCCAAGGTCGCCCTCTAAACATATTACCATATTAGGAAATCTTTCTGACTCAATATTTTGTGCTAATTCTATTGTATCTTCTTCTGAATTACTTGTTATTTTATACATCTTTCTATCACCTTAATTTCATTGTATCAATGCTTATATTTTATTACAATACCTTTTTACACATTTTACACATTTTATTTTAGGTATACAACTATACTCAATTTTTTATAACACATATATTAGTCTAGGAGGGTATTATGTATTATGATGAAAATAACAATTACTTTGAATACAATAATGAAATAAATAAGGATTATTTTAATGTTAATAATTCAAAAAAATATGATATGTATAATGAAATTAATATATCTAATCCAACATTTAATACAGTCACATATAGAAATAGCAATTTATTTACTCCTACCGAGGGGTTAAATAAAGGAAATATGTTTAAAAACTTATATGATCCTTATAAAAATTATATATACAAAGTAACTGTTAGGGGAAAAAGAGAAGAATTATTATTGTCTATTCAAGAATTAACATTTGCTTTAAAAGACTTAAATTTATATCTTGATTTACATCCCAATGACAAAAATGCTTTAGAAACATTTAAAAACTATTCTGAAGAATTAAAACGCCATAAAGAAATTTATAATAAAGAATATTCATCTTTATGTGCATTTGATTCTAATAAGAATTATTTTGATTGGGTAAAAAGTCCTTGGCCTTGGGATAATATGGGAGGTAATACTTATGTTTAAATATGAAAAAATGTTAGAGTATCCTATTAATATAAAGAAAAAAGATATAAAAATGGCAAAAAACTTACTTGCTCAATTAGGAGGATCAGATGGTGAATTAAGTGCTTCTTTAAGATACCTATGTCAAAGATTTACTATGCCAGATGATAAAGGAAAAGCACTTTTATCTGATATTGGAACAGAAGAATTAGGGCATGTTGAAATGATTAGTACAATGGTTGAGCAACTATTAAGAGATGCTTCTATTGAAGAACTTAAGAAAAATAATTTAGCTGGATGGTATGTATCACATAAAAAAGGAATATTTCCAGCTAATCAAGATGGAGTTCCTTTTACAACTGCATATATTCAGTCTACAGGTGACCCAATAGTTGATCTTCAAGAAGATATGGCTGCTGAAGAAAAAGCAAGAGCAACTTACGAAAACTTAATGGATTTAACAGATGATGAAGATATACTTGCTCCACTTAGTTTCTTAAGACAAAGGGAAATTGTCCATTTTAATAGGTTCAAAGAACTTCATGATGAATATAAAGAAATGTTAAAAAAATAATCACTTCATAAAAAATATTAAAGTAAAAGCTTTAATATTTTTTCTTTATTATTAATAAAAATGAGGTATAATATTACTGAAAAAGGTGGTATTATGCTAGAATTAATAGATATAGAATATAAAGTGAAGGGAAAAACTATACTTAATAAAATAAATTTAAAAATTGACACTAACAAAGTTTTAGTAATAACTGGACATAATGGAAGTGGTAAATCTACTTTATTAAAAATAATAATGGGTATTATAAAGCCAACAAGTGGAAAGATTTTATTAGATGGCAAAGATATTACTAAATTAAAAATAAATGAAAGAGCTGACTTAGGTCTTACATTTACATTTCAAACACCAATAACTTTTAAAGGTATAACAGTGTTTGACCTTCTTTTAATGGCTAATAAAAAGTATCCAACTTATATAGATATGAAAGAAGCACTTGGTGGCGTTGGATTATGTGCTAGAGAATATATAGATAGAGAAGTTGATTCTTCACTATCTGGTGGTGAACTTAAAAGAATAGAACTTGCAACTGCATTAATAAAAAAAGGTAAATACTTAATGCTTGACGAACCTGAAGCTGGTATAGATTTATGGAGCTTTGATAGTTTAGTAAATACTATTAAAAATATTAAATCTAAAAATAATTTAAGTATGATTATAGTTTCACATCAACAAAAGATATTAGATATTGCAGATGATATATTAGTTTTAGATGGTGGTAATATCAAATATTATGACAAAAAAAGAAAGGTATTAAAAAAGATTAAACCATCAGGAGGATGTAAAGAATGCAAAATGAATTATTAGAAAAGATAAGTGATTATAAAATAGATAATAATGTTGCCCACAATATCAGAGAAAATGGTGAATCTATAAGTAGAGTTGAAACAGAAAATATTAAAATTGAAACAAAAAAAGACAAACCAGGAATTAACATTTACATAAAGGAAAACACAAAAGAAGAATATGTTCACATACCTGTTATTATTACAAAAACAAATTATAAAGAAACAGTATATAATGACTTTTATGTAGGAAAAAATGCTGATGTAACAATTGTAGCCGGTTGTGGAATACATAATGACTGTGAAACAGAATCTGCACATAACGGAATACATACTTTTCATATTGAAAAGGGAGCTAATGTTAAATATATAGAAAAGCATTATGCAGATGGATTATATGATAATAATAAGTTTATTAACACAGATACTATTATTAATTTAGATAATAATTCATCAATGATCATGGAAACAGCTCAAATAAGTGGTATTGATAAAGCAATTAGAAAAACAAATACTATCTTAAAAGATGATTCTACATTAAAGATAAAAGAAACACTTATGTCAGATAATAAGGAAGAAATTGAAACTAATTTTGATATAAAAATGGAAGGTAAAAATTCAAATGCTGATGTTTCATCTAAATCAGTTTCTAGAAAAGATTCAAAACAAACATTTAAATCAAATGTAGAAGGAAATAATAAATGTTTTGCACATGTTTCATGTGATGCAATCGTAATGGAAAACTCAAAAGTCACATCTATTCCTGCAATAATTGCTAATTCAAAAGAAGCAGAAATTTCTCATGAGGCAGTAATTGGTAAAATAGCAACTGATCAAATAACTAAACTAATGTCATTAGGGCTTACAGAATCAGAAGCAGAAGAAAAAATATTAGAAGGTTTTTTAAAATAATTTAAAAGATAATGATTTACTTATTCATTATCTTTTTTATATATATAATTTTTATTATATTTTAAAATTTTTATATTATCTTTTTTTAAATCTTCACTCATTAGAACATCTTTAGGTAAGTGTTTAATATTAATTTGATTAAAGTATTCAGCAATATATAATGCTATTTTTCTATCTACAAATAATCCATTTTCAGTAACAAAACCTTGCTCACTATTTCTTAATGTACCTATTGGTTCCATAGGAAAAATTGCATAATGACCTTTTCTAGATATATAAATACAATTACCATATAATAAAGCTGAACAAACAATTTTTCCGTATTCTTCAAAATTAACCATTATTACACCACTTTCAGTAATTATTATATCATTATATATTAATAAAAATCTTTCTTATTAAATATCTTAATACTAATTATTATAAAAAATAAACTATATGTTAAAAGAATTATTATTCCTAGAAATATATTAAAATTTACATTATATTCAATATTTAATAAATATATAGAATAAATATCTTTAAATATACTAAAATCCAAATAAGGTATAAATGTATATATAATATATTTAAATTTAATGCTTAAAAAGAAATTAAGTATAACTGGACTCATAATAAATAGTACACTATTAAATGGGATTATTGCTTTTTGATTTTTTATAAAAGTTGTTAAAAATATTGTAAATGTTGATAAAAAATATATAGGAATAGAATTAATCACATATTTTATTAAATACTTAATTACATATGAAACACTTATAATACTTTTATTAAATATCATATAGTCTTTTAAATTAAATATATTTATTTTAGTTAATATAGAAGTAAATATAACATAACTAACAAATATTAATAAAGATAATAAAAAAGTTATTATATAAACCACTAAGTATTTTGATATAAGTATTTTTGATCTTTTATATGGTTTAGTTAACAATTCTTTTATACTTTTTTTATTAATCTCATTACCTAAAATGGATGAAGAAATTATTATTATAATTATTGAACTAAAAATTAATAAAGTTACTCCATTATCTATTATTTTATTTAATTTAATATTTGATTTACTATTTATTTTATTTATATTAGTAGCAAGTTTATTATAATCATCTGTTAAATTCCTTTTATCTGCCATTTCAATTATTGGATATTGATTATATTTGTTGTCTACTTTTTTATAAGATATATAACACGTTAAGAAAGAAGAAATTAATATAATAAGTAGTAATACTCTAAAACTAATTTTTTTAAATATTTTTAGTATCTCACATTTTATTAATCTAATCATTAGTTTCTCCTATCAACGATAAGAAATCGCTTTCTAAACTACTAGTTTCTGAAACTTTAAATATTTTTATATCATTCTTTATTAACTCTTTACTTATTAATAAATATTCTTCATCAGTTACCTCTATTTCTAATTCTCTATTTGTACTATATGGATATAAAATTTTTTTGGTTAATGGGATATTATCCACATAAAATTTATATTTCTTTTTATTATGATTTACTTCTTTTATATCTATTATTTTACCATTATCAATAAACATAACTTTATCACATATATTTTCTATTTCATTTAACATATGTGATGTTATTATTACAGATACTCCATTTAAAGATTTGATAAAATCTCTTAAATCTTTTATACCAACTGGGTCAAGTCCATTGGTTGGTTCATCTAATATTAATAATTTAGGATTATTGAGTATTGATACCCCTATACCTAATCTTTCCTTCATTCCAAGTGAATATATCTTTAACTTTTTATATTCACTCCCTTCAAGAGAAATTAACTTTATTATTTCATCAACTCTTTTTTTAGGAATACCTTTAAACATTTTTCTATAAATTTCTAAATTATCTTTACCAGATAAATAATCATACATTATAGGGACTTCTATCATACATCCTACATTTTTTATAGCTTTTTCATAATCTTTTTTTAAATCAAAACCATTAATTATTATCTCTCCAGTAGTTGGATGTATTAATCCTACAATTGTTTTTAAAAGTGTAGTTTTGCCACTCCCGTTTTTTCCAACAACACCTAATATTTCCCCTTCTTCCAAACTAAAAGAAATATTATCTAATAAATTCTTTTTTCCTACCTTTTTAGTTAAATTTTTAACTTCAATTATTTTCATATTCGCACCTCTTGTAAGCATATTATCAAATTAAAAAAGAGTATGCAAATCGATAAAATTAACATTCATAAAATAAAAAAATAACTTTGTTTATAGACAAAATTATTTTTTATTATATGTTTAACACTAATAAAATTTGAATATATACAAATTTCAAAAAAATTTATTTATCATTTAAATCAAGATTTTCTTCTACTATTAAATCTTTAAACAATTCTCTAAAGTTTACTAATTCTTTTTCTTTAGAATCATCATAAACTGACTTAGTTCTACATATTGCTTTATAAAAATGTTTTAATCTTACTTCTTTAGAATTTTCAAATAAAGCCATAGAAAATGCATTTGTTAAAAGTGTCAAAGCAATATCTGGATATCTATTACCTATTTCATATACTCTTTTATATTCATCAGTCAAATTTACAATAAATCTAAATAGTTTTTCTTTAATAAAATCTGTATATGGTATTTTAACACCAGTTTTCTTTTCAAATTTAGGATAAGTACCCATTAATATTTTCACAGTTTCATCAATAGTTGGTTCTAAAACATCTACTCTTAAAAATCTTCTTAAAAATGCTCTATCTCTTAAAATATATTGTTCATATTCTTCAGTAGTAGTTGCTCCAATCATTTTAATAGTTCCTCTATCAAGTCCTGGTTTTAACATATTAGCAAAGTCAACATTCATATTTGAAGTATTTCTACTCACTAATAAATGCACTTCATCTATAAATAAAATAATATTTTCTTTTTGTTTTAATTCTTCAACTAATAATTCTAGTCTATTTTCCATATTGCCATCAACATTTGTTGTACCAAGTAAACTAGGAATATTAATTTTTATTAATTGATATCCTTTTAAAGCATTAGGTATTTGTCCTTGCTGAATCCTATAAGCAAGTCCTTCAACAATTGCAGTCTTACCTATACCAGGTTTACCTACTAATAATGCACTTTTTTCAGGAGTTAATAAAATCAAAATAGTTTCTTCTATTTCTTTATCTCTTCCTATTGCAGGATTAGTAACATATTCTTTATTAATTAAATTCTCACCATAAGTATCTAATATACTAGGTCTATTAGAATTATTATTATCTTCAAAAAGTTCCACTTTTTCTTCCATAAAAAATCCCTCTTTATTTATATAAATTATTATAACATAAAATTATATTTTAAAAAATATTTTATTAAATTTATTGACAATTAAAACTACTTTTACTATAATACTATTTGCAAGTGCCTGATTAGCTCAGTCGGTAGAGCAACTGGCTGTTAACCAGTGGGTCGCAGGTTCGAGTCCTGCATCAGGCGCCATTTATAAATTACTCACTAAGTGAGTTTTTTATTTGCTTTAAAAAAGCAAAACTTAGTTTTATATATTTTTGTATTTACTATTTTTAAATTTTATGTTATATTAATTATGTCCCGAAAGGGATAAATATTCGCAAATGTGTTCAACAACACAATAAAAAAGATATCATATGGTATCTTTTTTATTTTATATTAATAATTAAATGCTTTTCTTTCCATGAAAGATTTTGGATGTTTACAAACAGGACACACTTCTAAAGCTTCTTTACCTCTATAAACATGTCCACAGTTTCTACATACCCAAATAGTTTCTTCATCACTTTTAAATACTAAATTATTTTTAACTTTTCCTAAAAGAGTTAAATATCTTTCTTCATGCTCTTTTTCAATAGCTCCTACTCCTTCAAAAAGTTTTGCTATTTGATCAAATCCTTCTTCTCTAGCAGTTTTAGCAAATTCTTTGTACATTTCAGTCCACTCATAATTTTCTCCATTTGCTGCATCTACTAAATTTTCTTCTGTTGAAGGAACATTTCCTCCATGCAATTCTTTAAACCACAACTTAGCATGTTCTTTCTCATTTCTTGCAGTTTCTTCAAATATAGCTGCTATTTGTTCATAGCCATCTTTTTTTGCTTTACTAGCATAATAATCATATTTATTTCTTGCTTGTGATTCACCAGCAAAAGCAGCCATCAAATTAGCTTCTGTTTTACTTCCTTTTAATTCCACAATTTACCTCCACAAATATTATACTATAAATTTCTTTATTTTGTATATTCAAATTTATAGTTTATTTTAAGTAAATCTATAATTTATTAATTATTTCTTTAATATAATATGTCACATACTCGATGACTTTTAGTATGCCTTTTTTATGAGAAAATTAAGGTGGTGGAAGATATGGAAAATAAAAAAAATATCTACTATATTATTGGACAAAATATTAAAAGAATTAGAAAAGAAAAAAATTTAACTTCTTTTAAACTATCTAAAATGTGCAATTTATCACATGGATATTTAAAAAATCTTGAAGCTAAAAATGTTGACGCCACCATATCAATTGAAACTCTTGCATTAATTGCTAAAATATTAGATGTTGATATAACAGAATTTTTAAAAGATATTAAATAAAAAAGTTGTTTTTTAATAAAACAACTTTTTTTATTGTTCAATTCTATTAAATAGTAGTGGTAATTCATTTATTAAAATATCCCCTGAAATTGTAATTTCTTCAAATGTTTTATTACTTGTCTTTAAAATTTCACATAATTTATTAGAAGTATCAGGCATAAAAGGTTCTATTAAATTAGCTATATTTGCCATCATGTAAATACAAGTATAGGTTACATCATTGAATTTGTCGATATTATTTTTAGCTAAATTCCATGGTTCGTTTTCGTCATAATACTTATTACCAGATGTCACATATTCCATAATTGTCTCTATTGCACTTCTAAGTTCGCCTGCTTCAATCATTTGAGAAACACTTTCATATGTCTTTCTTGTTAATTCAACTATATTTGAATCGATTTTTCCTTCTTTAATGACACTATCAAATTTTTTCTTGATAAATGATAGATTTCTATTAACAAAATTTCCAAGCACACCAACCAAAAACTTATTATGTATAGTTATATAATCATCTAGGCTAAAATTAATATCTTTCTTTTCAGGCCCATTAGCTATTAAATAATATCTAACACTATCTGCTCCATAAGTGTTTACCATTTCATTAGCCGTCATCAAATTGCCTTTACTTTTACTCATTTTTTCATTATTCATATTAATATAACCGCTACATATAATTTTGTTTGGTAAATTATAGTTCTTTTTCATTGCTAGTAAAAGTGACGGATAAATGACTGTATGAAATGGTATGTTATCTTTTCCATGAACATAATAAGATGTTAAGTCTTTATCAGTAATAAACTCTTCAAAATTAATACCTTTTTGACTGCAAACTTCCTCACAAGCAGTTAAATAACCAAGTACCGCTTCAAACCAAACATAAATTCTTTTATCTTCATATCCTTCAATTGGTACTTCTACTCCCCAATTAAGTTGTCTAGTTATAGCTCTATCTATTAACCCCATTTCCAAAAATTTATTAGTTTCGCCAACTGCTTGACGTCTCCATTTATTTTTTCTTTCTTCTACTAATTTTTGTATATCACCTTGGAAATTTGATAATTTAAAATATAAATGTTTATTAGATTTTAATGAAGAAGGATTACCACAAGTTTTACAATGTTTATCAAGTACTTCACTAGTTTCTAGTGAAGATAAGCAACTATCACATTGATCCCCATCACATTTACCTCCACAATGAGGACAAGTACCAACTATTTCTCTATCTGACAAAAAACAGTTACAATTTTCACAATAATCTTGTAATTCTTCTTTCTCATAAATATATCCATTATCATTAAGTAATTTAACTATTCTTTTAACATTTTCTTTGTGAATTTCACTTTCTGTATTTATGTATAAATCATATGAAAAGTTATATAAATTAAAAGTGTTAACATCTTCATTATGATAAAAATTAGCTATTTCAAATGGAGTTTTATTTTCTTTTTTAGCCCTTTGAGTAATAGGTGTTCCGTGCATATCTGAACCAGATACATATATTACTTCGTCTCCACATTTTCTATAATACCTTGCAATTATATCTCCAGGTAATAATGCAGCTAAATGCCCTATATGTAACAAATAGTTAGCATAAGGCCAAGCTCCACCAATTAATACTTTTCTTTTCATGATTTCACTTCCTTTACTATTTTTCTTTTTTTCTATTTATATTAAACACAATACCACCAATTAATGTTGGTAAATAATAAGTTGCAAATCTCCATAATATTAAAGCTGAAGAAAGAACACCAGCATTTGCTATAAATACTTCTAAATAATGTATAAATGCATATTCAGTGCCGCCACTTCCTCCAGGTATTGGTACGTAACATCCTGTTAAAAATATAAAATTAGATGCTACTATTAGTGATAAAATATGACTTGTTTTAATATTTAAAGCTAAGAATACAACAACTACAACTAAATAAAATATAGTTATTGCTATTAATTCCATTATTATACATTTTAATATTAAATCTTTTTTATATTTAAAATCTTTAAAAGCTATATAATAATCATCACATAATTTATTCCATTTTTCTGAATTAGTTTCTTTATCTTTAATAATTTTAATTTTATATAATGCATTAATAAAGAAATTAACTATTTTTTTATTTAAATTTTTACTTATACTAAATACTAAAGCAACTAATAATATAACTACATTTATAATAAATCCCAATACAGTCATACTATACAAAAAACCTGTTGTAGGAAACATTTTAAATATTCCATTTATTATGAAAGTAAATATTGAATAAATTATCAAAGATGTTTGAAATATTACAAAATTTTGTACAATAACATTAGTCCCATCTAATAACCTAACACCTGTTTTTTTAAGTTCAAAAACTTGCAAAGGTCTTCCCCCTGAAGAAAATGGTGTTATTCCATTAAAAAATCTAGTCATTAAAGATAATTTAAATGAATCTTTAAAACTATAATTCTTTTTATACTCTTTTATAAGTAAAAAGATAATATAAGCTTCAATTGTAAATACTAAAGCATACATTAAAATAGCTAATATAAAATAAAATATATTTATATTCCCCATTATTTTTATAGTAGATGAAAAATTATCCTTTAAAACAAAGAATAGAACTAATGCAGTTACTACTAAAATAATTATTTCATTTAACCATTTTCTTTTCATATCTTCTATTTATTATAATATCTAAATCTTTCTTTAGAGTCTAGTATTTTTTTTCTAAGACGTAAATCATCTGGAGTAATTTCAACAAGTTCATCTTCTTCAATGAATTCTAACGCTTCTTCTAAAGTAAATGTTTTAGGAGTAGTTAAAGTTAATGCTTCATCTGCCCCAGAACTTCTTGTATTACTCATTTCTTTATTCTTACATGGATTTACATCTAAATCATTATCTCTATTATGAATACCTATAATCATTCCTTTATAAACAGGAGTTGCAGGACTCACTATCATTATACCTCTATCTGATAAATTCCACAATGAATAAGCAAAAGTATTACCATTTTCCATAGAAACAAGTACACCATTTTTACGTTTAGCAAGAGGACCAGCATAAGGTTTATATGAATCAAAACTTTTAACCATTATACCCATACCTTTTGTATTAGTAATAAATGAATTTCTATAACCAATTAGACCTCTAGTTGGAGCTAAAAACTCTAATCTAGTAAATCCATCAGCTTCTGGAGTTATTCCTTCTAAGAAAGCCTTTCTTTCATTCATATCATTTATTATAGTTCCAGAATATTCATCTGGTAAACTTATTATTACTCTTTCAAAAGGTTCAAGTTTTTCACCACCATCTTCTTTAAATATAACTTCAGGTCTAGATACACCCATTTCATAACCTTCTCTTCTCATATTTTCAAGAAGTATTGATAAATGTAGCTCACCTCTTCCAGATACCTTGTATCCATCTCCAGTAGGTAATTCTTCTACTTCAAGTCCAACATTTCTTTCTAACTCTGCCATTAATCTGTCTCTTAAATGTCTACTTGTTACATATTTACCACTCTTACCAGCAAAAGGTGAAGTATTAACAAGTACATTTAATGACATAGTAGGTTTTTCTATTTCAATACTTGGAAGTGGATCAATAACATCTTTAGTACATATTGTATCGCCTATAGAAATATCAGGACATCCAGATATAACAACAATATCTCCATATTGAGCACTAGTTGCTTCTACCTTTTTTATTCCTTCATAAACATACATCTTGCTTATTCTAAATGTTTCGATTTTACCATCATTTTTAACAAGTGACACTGTTTCACCAGTCTTAATAATCCCTTTAGTAACCCTTCCTATTCCAAGTCTTCCAATAAACGGATCATAATCAAGTGATGATATTTGTAATTGTAAATTATCAGTTTCACTACCTTTATAAGGTTCTACTTGTTTAATAATAGTTTCAAGTAAAGGTTCTATAGAATTTGATTCATCTTCAAGTTCATATTTAGCAATTCCATCTCTAGCAGTTCCATATATTATAGGGAAATCTAATTGTTCATCAGTAGCACCTAATTCACAGAATAAATCAAAAGTCATATTAATAACTTCATCTACTCTTGCATCTCTTTTATCTATTTTATTTATAAAAAGAATTGGTCTTAAATTATTCTTAAGAGCTTCTTTTAATACGAATCTAGTTTGAGGCATAGGTCCTTCTGCTGAATCAACCAAAAGAACAACTGTATCAACAGTTTTAATAATTCTTTCAATTTCAGATGAAAAATCAGCATGCCCTGGTGTATCAACTATATTCATTTTATAATCTTTATATCTTATAGAACAGTTTTTAGCAGTTATAGTAATACCTCTTTCTCTTTCAAGAGCACCACTATCCATTACGCAATCAACTACTTGCTCATTATCTCTAAATACTCCATTTTGTTTTAATAATGCATCTACTAAAGTAGACTTACCTGCATCAACATGTGCAACTACTGCGAAATTAATAATTTTTTGCATAAATATCATCCCCTTTAAGCACTCAAAAGATAATACTACAAAATACATAAAAAATCAAGTATTTAGCAAATTAAAAAAGGCTTATTAGCCTTATTTTTTCTTAATTATTTCTTTTTCTTTTTTCGTATAAATTGCTGCGTATTTAGTTTTTCTATTTTGTTTATCATAAGGATACTCTTTTAATTCACAATCAGCATCACGATTATACATATCAAACATAATATTAGCAATTATTATTTTTCTTAATCCATAAAACTGTAGTGCGTATGGTAAAGTTAACATTTCTTTTAATTTTTCAAGATTTTCATCACACAATTCTAAAATGATTCCATCAAGTTTAAAATAATTCTTACCATTCTTTTCATAAAACAATACTTTTTCCACAATTTATCCCCCTTAAGTATGCGTATATTATATCAAAAAATGAAGAAAAAGTAAAGTTTTACTTAGTATAGTTGTTCACAAACACCAGGATCTGGTTCATAAAAACAATGACTTTTATATCTTCCTGCATTTCTTTGACCAAACCATAACCCCTTACATTCTTCACCCTTTTTAGGAGCATAAAACCATAAAGCATTTGTTGCCGGATAATAATACTCTCCTCTTAATACTCTTTCTGCTAACGATTTTTCTTTATTAGTTGCACTACTTGTAAATAAAGGACTTTTAATACCAGTAAAGCCTCCAGGATTTTGATATATAACGTCAGTTATACTTCTTATATTTTTAAAATCTAAACAATTAGCAATTGCTCTATTAACAATAACATTACCAACCATAAGCATACCAAGATCACCTTCTGCAAGTGCTTCAGCTCTCATAAGTCTTGCACATAAATCTAATTCTTTATTAGTATAATTAATTAGCATATTATCACCTAAAATATTATATGAAAGTATTTGAAATTAGGTAAAAAATATGTTATGATATGAAGCCGTTATTAAAAAGGAGGGAAAAAATGGAAAAAATGTTATTAAATACACAGTGGATAATGCTTAATGAAAAAAGATTTCTTATATTAAAAAATCATTTAGAAAAACCTTATATTTGGACTTATGTGTATGTAAAAGAGAATGAAGAAGAAACACGTATAGGATTTTACGGGAATTCAATTGATAAAAAAATGAAAGAATATATTAAGTATAATAAAGATTATGTAGCTTTTTGTTATATAAATCCATATGCAAAAAATGCAGAATTTATTAAAAAAATTTATGATATGAATAATAAAGAATGCTTAGGATATAATGAATATCCTGAATTTAAAAAAGAATATATTAAAACAAAAAAAGTAAAATAAACAAAATATTTTACTTTTTATTTTGGTATGTTATAATATTATTTGTTGAAAGACATATTTAGGAGTATAATTCAAAGGTAGAATGACGGTCTCCAAAACCGTTCATGTGGGTTCGATTCCTACTACTCCTGCCATTTTAATAATTAGTCGAACTATTCGACTTTTTTTATGCTATAATACCAATTGAGGAGATGAATTTATGAAAATACCATTCAAAGCCGGGAATATATTAATTCCTAAAAATGTAGATATGCACAAGTGGAGTGTTGTTGCATGTGATCAATATACTTCTGAACCAGACTATTGGAATGAAGTTAAAAATATTGTTGGAGATAGTCCTTCTACTTTAAATTTGACTTTACCAGAAATATATTTAGAAGATAGTGATGTGGAGGAAAGAATTAAAAATATTAATGAAAATATGAAAAAAATGATTGATGAAGATATATTTAATGAATATAAAGATTCAATGATTTATCTAGAAAGAACTCAAAATGATGGAAAAGTAAGAGAAGGATTAATGGGAATAGTTGATTTAGAAGATTATTCTTATGAAGTTGGTTCTCAAACATTAATAAGAGCAACCGAAAAAACTGTTATTGAAAGAATACCACCTAGAATGAAAGTTAGAGAAAATGCATTACTTGAACTTCCTCATATAATGATTTTAATTGATGATGAGAAAAAAGAAATAATTGAAAATTTAAAGAATAAAGTTACTAATAATGATATTGTTTATGACTTTGATTTAATGCAAAAAGGTGGACATATTAAAGGATATAAATTAAATAATGATACTATTAATGAGGTCATATCAAAATTAGAAAATCTTGCAGATAAAGATTATTTTGAAAAGAAATATGATGTCAAAGATAAAGGAATATTATTATTTGCAATGGGAGATGGTAACCATTCACTTGCTACTGCTAAAGCTTGCTATGAAAAGTTAAAAACCACTATGAGTGAAGAAGAATATTTAAATCATCCAGCAAGATATGCTTTAGTTGAACTTGTTAACTTACATAGTTCTGCATTAGAATTTGAGGCAATACATAGAGTTTTATTTGATGTAGATGTTAATGATTTAATTAATAGTTTATATAATTATTACGAAATTAATGAAGATGGTAATGGTCAAAAATTTGAATTAATTACTAAGGATTTTGATAAAACATTATATATTAAAAATCCTAAATCAAATATTCCAGTTGGATCTATTCAAATATTTTTAGATGAATATTTAAGAACTCATAATGGCAAAATTGATTACATTCATGGAGAAGATGTTACTAAAGAATTAGGATCTAAAGAAAACAATGTTGGTATTATTTTTGACGCAATGTCTAAAAATGATTTATTTAAAACAGTTATTTTAGATGGGGCTCTTCCTAGAAAAACATTTTCTATGGGACATAGTAATGATAAAAGATTCTATCTTGAAGCAAGGAAGATTAAATAAAATAAAAACTACTCAATTGAGTAGTTTTTTAATAGTCCGTTTTTTTATCGTTTGTTTTATATTTCAATTTAGCCTCTCTCATAAAATTGGAAATTTTTGTTTCTATTTCATCTAAACTAGATTTTGGTAAGTTAGTAAGTATTACTTCTTCTTTAACTGTATCAATTGTTATTTTTCCCCAAAACAAACCTCTATAAACTTCCATATCATTATACATTTCTGGAGTAATTGTATAGAAGAAACTTCCCCAAAATATTCTCTTAGTTCCTAGTAATATTCTTTTATTCGTTAACACAACTGCATATGTATTAGCTATTTCTTTTATTGAATCATTTTTTTGTCCGCAAAAGGCATATAATATTTCTTCATCTGAATCTAAATATCTTTCTACAACTTCAGCGTGTTTTTTTATTCTAAAAGCAATACCTCCTGGGTATTTTCTCCTAAACTCCATTATTCTTTCATATATACTCATACTAATCACCGATAATATTTTATAATTTTTTTAATAAATAATCAATGATTGCTTAACATTTTAAAAACTAGTTGTAAAGAAACTAGTTTTTTAGTTAATTAAAAGAAATGATTATGCTTCTATTCTTCTAAAGTTTTAATATTAATACTTCCGATTCCACCTTCAATTTTAATATAATTATAACCTTCACCTATTTTTGAATTATTTTTTATAGATTCATTATTTAATCTTATTTCTCCTATACCTTTTTCTAATTCAAAACTATATTCATACAAAGGTAATTTTAAAGATAAATCAAGTTCTCCAATGCCACTTTCAATTGAACTTTTACCTGTTACTTCAGCATCTATATCAATTTTACCAACGCCAAGTTCTAGATTTAAATCATTTAATTTAGAGTTTGATATATTAACACTACCAGCACCAGTTTCAACAAATGTTTTATTAGAAACTATATTATTTAATGCTGTTTTACCAGCGCCTAATTCCATTTCTAATAGATTAGTATTAATACCTTCTATATTAACTTTACCAGCACCAGTTTCAATTTTAACTACTTCAAAACTATAATTATATGGAATAGTTACAATTAGATCTTTGACTTTTGTGTTAAATATCTTTTTATTATTATCAACTATTTTTAGTTTATTATTTTCATTAAATATCTTTATGTTTTTATCAGATGTATCAACACTAAACTTATCACCATTTTTAATTATTAGATTAGAACTATTTAAACTGATATCTAAATAACTAAAATTAGTATTATAATCAATAACTTCATTATAATTAGTATCTGATTCCTTTATTATATTTAAACTTTCAAGAAAAGTTTTAACTCCACCAACTAATCCAGTAAGTAGTGTCATACATATAAATATTGCTAAACCTATAGCTAGATATTTAATTATTTTTTGGAATGTTGTCATTTAATATCAACTCCTCCAAATAAACAAGTTGCATTTACATATATAACTGGTGATTTATCACTAGATTTATTATTCTTTTTATCTGATACACCGCCAAATATAGAAGTTGATTTAATTTTAACTTTAACATTATCTGGAACAAATATATCAATTCCTCCAAATATTGCAGTAGTATTTATTACCACATCTTTCTTTATATTTGAATTTCTTAAATCTAATTCAATACCTCCAAATATTGCATCTAAATTGGTTCCCATAAATTCTTCATCAATATTTATTTTCTGAGATGAAAAAGTAGAACAATAACCATCATTATTATTTTTACTATTTAATTCTTTGATTTTTTTAGATACATTTTTATCAAACATATTCTTAGATATTAAAGAAAAGCCAATACAAACTAATATAATTGGGATTATTAATTTCCATAGAATATTTAAATCAATAATATTTCTTATAGACAATAAAAGCAATACTCCAATTAATACTCCAATCAAACTACCTGTTTTATCCTTATCAACAAATAAATTTATAAATGATGGTATTATAATAAACAAAGTCCACCATCCTTTAAAAAATATGTTAATATTAATTACTCCAAATTCATTAAGTGCTAATACTAACCCAACCAATATCAAAATAGAACCCCATATAATACTTTTATAATTTTTCATAATTCCTCCAAATTCATTATATAATATTTAAAAAATATTTAAAAGAAAAAAAGTTTTTATAACTTCCTTATTCTTCTTTTAATATCTCTAGCAGCTACTAAACCAGTTGCAGCAGCAGTTACTATATTTCCTGCTTTACCCGCCCCATCTCCTATAAAATAAATATTATGGTCATCAAGTTTCATATTATTGTCTGTTGTTATTTCATTACTGAAGAATTTAATCTCTGGTCCATAAAGAAGAGTTTCTCCATTATTAACACCAGGTATTATTTTATCTAATGTTTCTAAACCTTCTAAAATATTTATTATTATTCTATGTGGTAATACTAACGCCAAATCTCCTGCCACTACATCTTTTAAAGTGGGCTCTATAAATCCTTTATTAATTCTATCCATAGTAGAACGTCTACCCATACTCAAATCTCTAAGACTTTGAACAATTGGTTTACCATTACCTAATGTATTAGCTGTTTTTGCAATTGATTCTCCATATTCTCTAGTATTAGTTGATGGTTCTGTCAAATTAACCTTTGAAATAAATGCAAAGTTTGAATTATTTGATTTAGTATCCTTTAATGCATGCCCATTAACACATATATAATTATCATATTTTTCTTTTGTTACAAATCCTTCTGGGTTAGTACAAAATGTTCTTATTTGATCATTATAAGTATTTGTTTTAATAAATATTGTTGGATCATATATAATACCACATATTTCTTTTAATATTTCTTTTCTAACCTCTACTCTAACACCTATTTCAATACTTTGAGATACATATGGGATATTATACTTATCAGCAAGTTCCTGTACCCATTTAGCACCAGTTCTACCAGATGCAACAACAACATATTTTGAATTTATAACATTTTCTTTTCCAAAAGATTTATAAGTTATTTTATATTCATCTTTACCATCTATATCAACAACATCAGCATTTTCAAGGGTTTCTACACCTTTTTCTTTTAAATAATTAGTAAATGCATCAATATAACTAGGTAATTTGTCACTACCCAAATGTTTTTGCTTAATTATAAGTAAATTTGCTCCAACTTTAGCAATACGTTCTTGTATTTCTCTTGCCTCTTCTATATTGGTTGGATATACATCACTATCCATACCAAATTTATTAAATATTTCTTCTGTATCATCAATTAATCTATTAGCTTCAGGTATAGACATATATTTAAATAAATCTGATTTTCCAAGTTTTGGAATAAAATTTAATTTGCCATCAGAAAATGTTCCAGCCCCACCAAAGCCAGACATTGTTGCACAAGGATTACAGTTCACACATATTCCACTATTTTTCATAGGACATATTCTATGATTAGCATATTTACCTTTATCTAATAATAATATTTTTAAATTTGGATTATTCTCAATTAATTCATAAGCAGAAAATAAACCAGCAGGCCCTGCGCCTACTATAACAACATCATACATAAAAATTACCTCACATAAAAATTTTAACATTTATATAAATAAAAATTCAATATTTTTATTATAAAATATATATGATATAATTAATAAAAGACATATAAAAAGAACAATTTGATATTGTTCTTTTTTATTAACATTTATTATCTATTTTACATGAATCATTTTCTTTAAAGAAACCATTAAAAATATTTTCTTCATCTTTTAGCATTTCTTGAGTTAACTCTTCTCTTGAATCACTTTGTTTATCAGATATACCTTCAACCAAATCTTTTGCTTCACCTTTTTCTACATAAATAAAATTAGGAGCATATATTCTTTTTTCATTAGTTGAAGCATTATTTCCTTTTGAATCTTTTAAACTATAATTAGAAAGTACACTATCAAAATAAGCAAGTAATTTTCTATATTCAGAAGTACCTTCAATAGTTAATTCTAGTGACCCATCTTCTTTTAAAGTATATTTATCTCTCAATATTTCATTTCCTTCGTTATCCCAAATGTCCATATAATAAATCTTAGATATTCCTTTGTTATTAGCAACTTCAATAGATTTTTCAATCACACTTCTACACCAAGGACATAAAGTTGATCCAAAATAAACATAGAATGTTTCTTTATTTTCTATTTTTTCTACTAAATTCTTAGGAGTTATATAAACATATGGATTTTTTTCATTTATATTAACAGTTCTATGAATTTTACCCATCTTATTTTCTTTGCCATTCATTGATTCATAGTCTTCTTTAAATTTTAATCCATCATTTTTACAACCAGTTAAAATAAAAATCAAAACAAATAGTAACCCTATTAAAAATCTTTTTTTCATAAATCCTCCTTATTTTTTAACAGAAATTCCTAATCTTTCATCTATTTCTTTTGTCATATTTTTAAAGTCATCTTCTACAACACTTACATCTGTTTCCATGCTTAATGCTAGATTTTCATATTCTTTCTTTTGCCAATACTTTTTTAAAAATTTTAAAGCATATTCACTTCCCATGCCACAGTCATTTATAAGAAAATTCATTGCTTCTACTTCATTTCCCATTAATATTTCATCATATTTATACATAACATCACCAATATAATTTTACAATAAAATTGACTAAAAAACTATAATAAATTATAATTAATACATAATTAGAGGTAAAAATGAAAAAAATTCTATTAATAATAGTTTTATTCTTCACATTTTTGATTAATATTAATGCACTAACTGAATCAGTAATAGATATTACTGAAATGGATATATTTGAATTACAAGAGGCCGTTGATAATGACTTGATAAATTACGAAACACTAACAAAAATTTATTTAGATAGAATCAATGAATATGACAAAAACTATAAAGCAATAATAAATATTAATGAAAACGCTATAGATGAAGCTAAAAAGTGTGACGAAATATATAAAAAAGATGGACGAAAATCAATACTTTTTGGAATTCCAATTATAGTAAAAGATAATATAGATGTATATGGTCTTCCTACAACTGCTGGAGCTAAAAGTTTAAAAGATAACTATCCAAATAATAATGCGACACTTATTCAAAACTTGATTGATAAAGGCGCTATTATAATTGGTAAAGCTAATATGAGTGAATTTGCTTTTATGGCAAGTTCTTCTGTAAGTTCTTATGGAACTGTTAAAAATGCTTACAATACTAACTACTCAAGCTATGGTTCTTCTGGAGGATCAGCTGTATCGGTTGCTACATCATTTGCAGCTTTAGGTATTGGAACAGATACAAATATGTCAGTAAGAGGACCTTCATCCGCAAATAACTTATATGGAATGAGACCAACTTTTAATAGCATTTCCTCACAAGGCATAATTGCTTATGACATTACTAGAGATACTGTAGGACCGATTACTAAAACCGCTAAAGAAAACGCTGTAATGCTTGCCGCTATGAAAGGTGAAGATGAGAAAAAATATATAAATACTAATTCAACACTTAAAGGTAAAAAAATTGGCGTATTAAAGCAATTCATAAATGGCACTGCAACAGGTCTTGATAATTCCGATTCAGAAGTTAAAGAACTATTTTATAAAACAGTAGATTTATTAAAAGAAAATGGTGTGGAAATAATAGAAATTGATAATTTTTATAATAGCACTTATAATAGTATTTCAAATAATACAGTCGCTGGTTGGACTATGTGTTATGCATTTAATAACTATATAAAGAACACAACAGGAACAATAAGAAGTTTCAATAAACTTGCTGCCTCTTCAGGACATATTTACAGCCTTTGGGGATATACTACTGATTGCTCTAGAACAGTAAGTTCGAATATTATTTCTAAATATGATGACAAAAAAATAAGTTATAAAAATGCATTTGAAAAGCTTTTTAATAATAATGAATTAGATGCAATAATGTATCCAACGCTTAATAACAAATTACTTAAAGTTGGAACATCAGGATTAAAATCAAATGCAATGCATATTTCACCAGTCTTAGGCGTACCTGATATAACAATACCTATGGGTGAAATAAATGGCCTTTACTATGGATTTGATCTAATAGGACTTAAGAATAGTGAAAAAACTCTATATGATATTGCTATATCTTATAATGAAATAAATAACACTTATGTTCTACCTAGTATAGCCCCTAATCTTTATGAAATTAAAGAAGAAGTTAAAGATTTAAAAGAACTATATTTAAAAAATAAAAATAAAAATTATGAAAAAGTAAAAAGTAAAGAATTAAGTGAGGAATATAAAACAATAATTAATGATATTAAAGAATATTTTAAAAACTATAATGAAATAGAAAATAAAGAAGAGAAAGCTAAAGAATTGACTAAGGATTACAATGAAATAATAATTAAAATTAATAACTATAAACCATTTTCAATTAAAACTTATTTACCTTTTATATTAGGATTTCCTGTACTTATATTATTAATTATCCCTAAAAAGAAACACAAAAGAGCTTAAAGCTCTTTTTAATTATAATTAATTTGACAAATTCAATGATAAATGATATATTTTATATATGGATACAAATAATGAAAACACTTATTTTGTAAGTGTTAAGAAAAAATTAAAAAAAAATAGTAGACTTTTTTCAAACAGAGAAAAAATCTTTTATCTTTTAAATAGAAATAAAGGATATATAACAACCAAAGAAATCTCTCACAATAAAATTGCAAGAGACTATCTTAGATGGTTAGTGGATTATGGTGAAATAAAAAATGTTGAAAGAGGCATTTATGTTGGTAGAAAGACAAAAGAAGACATATATTATACATATGCTCTTAGATTTCCAAAAATCATATACTCTCATTTAACTTCTCTATATCTTCAAGAATTTATCACAAAAGAACCAGAAAAAATTCAAATGACATGTGTAAATAATGTATATGCTGATGGTTTTTCTAAATTTGATATGTTCTATATAAAAAAAGAATGGTATAACATAGGACTTAAAGAAATAGAAGATAAGAATGGTTATACTATAAAAGTTTATGACATAGAAAGAAGCATTATTGATATCATTAGATCATATAAAAGATTTGATGCTAAATATGTTAAAAGAATAGTTAATAAATACTTAAGTAGTGAATCTAAAAATATAGACCTTCTTCTTACATATGCTCAACAATTAAATATTTATAATGATATAGTTAAATTTATGAATTTAAAATAAGGAACATTTAGCTCCTTATTTTATTTCTTTTAAATTCTCATCAATAATTGAATATAAATATGTATTTACCTTTTTAGAACTTATACTTTCTATATAACTTTTATAGCCCAATAATTGATTATTATAAGCATCATCTTCAATGTTTTTTAGTTTGTAATCAATTATATCAATATGGTCATTATACTCTAACATTAAGTCTATAATTCCATTATATAGAGTATCATCTTTTTGATAATTAAATTCATACTCTTTATAAATTTTAGCATCTTTAATATTTTCAAGTAATTTATTATTTATAAAATTATTTATTTTATTTCTTATAAACTCATCTTCTATTAAATTAGGATTATAATTTTTAAAATCAACATATTCTAATATTTCATGAACTTTATTACCAAAATTCATCTTATCCTGTATATCTCTATTTACAAACTTAGATGTTTCTTTTGAAAAATGTTTATTATCAATTTCATTATTAACAATACTTATTTCTTCAACAAAAATATCATCTTCTAAAGATTCAATATTAGATAAATTATTTTTATTATTTAAATATTCCTTTGTTAATTTTAAATCTTTTAAATCTATTTTTCTAAAAAATTCATTATTATAATCTTTTACATCATAAATAAAACTTGATAATTTTCTAATATCTAATCTACTTATTTTATTAATAACACCATTTTCATCTTTATATAATTTTCTAGTATCATCATGGGGTATAACTATTATTATCTTTTCTCTAGCTCTTGTTAAAGCTACATAGAATAGTCTTAATCTTTCACTTACCTCTTCCTTTAAATAATAGTTTTTATAAAGTTCTTTTAAAAGTGAAGATTCATTATTATCATCAGGTATCATTATTCCATATTTACTATCAACTACTATTTTACTATTTAAATCACTTAAATTAAATTTATGATCAAGGGAAGCATAATAGCAAATAGGATATTCTAATCCTTTAGAAGCGTGTATAGTAAGTATCTTAACAGAGTCATTATTATCAACTTCATTTGTATATTTAATTTCAATTTTAGAATTTAATAAGTTTTCTAATTCCTTGTTAAACTCATATACATCATAACCCAAAGACGAATACATTAATGAAAGCTCATATATTTTATTTATTCTAGCGTTAAATTCTTTATATCCTCCTACTTTATTAATTTTATTATATATATCAGTTATATCTAAAACTTTTTTAAATATATCGTTGCAAGTAGTTGTATTGGTTATTTTTATATTAGATAAATCTTTATATAAAGTAGTATCTTTAAACATACCCTGAGTCATTATTTCAAATAAATATTCATCATCATATTCATATAAGAAACTTCTTCCTATACTCATAAAATCAAATTTAAATTCATAGCCATAATCATTATTATTTATTCTAACTACTATATCTATTAAATTTTTAATAAGAGAAATATCTGTATTATTAGTAATGTTTTCATCTCTTAATATTGAAAGTGGAACACTTAAATATTCAAATATTTTTTTATAAGTTGAAAAAGATGTGCTTGTATCTAGAATTATAGAAAAATCACTATATTTGCATTCTCTCATAGAATCTATTTCTTTATCATATATTTTATAACCACTATATACTTTTTCTTTTATGTCTTTAGCAATTGCAAATATTTCTATTTCATTATTATCAAACTTTTTGGTTTCATCTCTATCATATTCTAATATCTCAGTATTATAGTCTGTTTTATATTTATTAGCATCATAAGACTTATTTCCATATTTCATTGCATGAGTTTTCTTATAATCAGCACCACCTATTTCATCATCCATAATAAGTGAAAATATTTTATTAATACCATCTATTACTTCACTTCTAGATCTAAAATTTTCCAATAAGTCTATTTTAATACCATTATTATTTTTAGAATACATATCATATTTATTTTTAAATATACTCGGATTAGACCCTCTAAACCTATATATAGACTGTTTAATATCTCCTACCATATAAACATTATTATTAGATATTAAACTAATAAAACTTTCTTGAACATCATTGGTATCTTGATATTCATCTATCATTATTTCTTTGAAAGAGTTTTTTACTTCTTCTCTAACATTTTCATTTTCTTTTAATATCTTCATTGAAAGCATCGCAACATCATTAAAAGTATAAATGTTATTAGATTTTTTATAACTACTTAATTCTTTCAAATATTTTTTTACTATATAAAGAATAGTATTAATATCTTTTTTAGATGATAATATATTTGATTTAATATTTTCAAAAGATCCAAATCTGTTATAACTAATTAATTCATTAACTAACTTTTTAAAACTATCATTAAGTTCTTTTTCTTCATCTGATGCTCCTGTTAATCTAGGAAAACTAACACTTTTTATTAAATATAAATCCTCTATTTTAGAATTTAACAAATTAAATAAACTTTCATTTAGTTTATTAATATAATTATTATCAGGATAATAACTTAAATTTTCTAGCTCTTTAATTATATTATTTCTTTTTTCAGTTAAAAACTCTTTATATTCATTTAATATATTATTTATATTCTTGTTATCAAAGAATTCTTTTTCTATATAATTTATATATTCTTCTTTATTAAACATCGAGTCTATCGAAGAAGATATTTCCATTATATTTTTTCTTAAATTTCTATCACTTTTAACGCAATACTTACTTATTAAATCTTCAAAATCTTTATTATCATCTAAATATAATTTATCAAACATTTCATTAAATATTCTTAACTTTTCTAATTCAAGTAAAGATTCATCAGTTATATCAATAGATTTAGGTATATTTAATAAATAATGGTATTTTTTTAAGATAGATAATGCATATGAATCAAATGTAGTTATATAAGAAGAATTAAGAAGATTAAGTTCACTTTTATAACCAGTTAAGTTCTTTCTTATTCTTGTTTTCATTTCAGATGCGGCTGCTTTTGTGAAAGTTAATATTAATAATTCATTAATGTGAGTTCCATTTTTAATTTTTTCTATAACCCTTTCAGTCAAAACAGCAGTTTTACCAGAACCTGCCCCTGCACTAACTATTATATTAGTTCCACTTTTATTTATAGCATCCTTCTGAGCTTGAGTCCAATTAGGCATTCTCTTCACCTCCTAATACAACTTTGTCTTCATTTTTCATAAAGCAAATGCTTCTATACTTACAATATTTGCATCCAACTAACTCTTTATTTATCTCTTTTGGATTTATATCAAATTTAGCATTTATAATATTATTAGAAGCTGAATTTACATTATTATTAACAGTATTATATAACTCATCAATTTCATCATTAGATATTGTCTTAGCATAATAATTAAAGCTCTCATCGCTATTAACTTTCATACTCTTTATAACTTTTGAATCTCTATAACTATTATCAACTAATTCTAGAATATTTTTATCACTATTTGAATAGCCTCTTAGTTTTAAACTATCAATTCTAGAATCTTTATCTAAGACATCATCTAAAATATGTTGAAGATAGAATCCTCCAATTTTAGCATTTTTAAATTCATCTGTATTTTTAATCAAATAAAGATATATAGGTAATTGCATATCTAGTCCATATTTAACATTTTTTAAATTGATATTAGGTGTCCCAGTCTTATAGTCTATAACTACAACTACTACTTCATTAGCATTTTCTTTATACATTATTTTATCTACAAATCCAGTAAATTTGATATTTAATCTATCATTTAAACTTATAGTAATGTTTTTCTCATATAAAAACCTATTTAAAGAAGTATATTTCAGCTCATCTTTAATAGTGTCAATTGTTAATAATAATTCATTCTTTAATCCTTTTAAAAAGAATTTATCAGTATTAGTAAATTCATATTTAGAATTACTTATCTCTCTTTCCCAAGCAGTATCTATATCATAATTATCAGTAAAACATTCAGATAGTATTTTATGAAAAATATTACCTACCACTGTTTCAAAAGTGTTCTCATATTTGTCTAATTTCAATATATATTTTAAATAATATTTAAAAGAACATTCATAATATGAATTAATGCTTGTATAAGAAAGAGTTAATTTATTACCTAAATAATTATATAATTTATTTATATCAATACCTTTAAATTTGTTATTATAACTTAAATAGAATTCATCTTTATAATGAGTATTTAATCTACACAATTTATCTGTTATAACACCATATTTATTATTTAAATCTTTTTCATTAACTAACATTAATTTATTAAAGTTATTTGAATCATTAAAACTAAGTTCAATTTCTTTTTCATCAAAGTATTCTTTATTATATAGACTTGATACATATAATTTCTCTTTTAAATTATACATTGAATAAGTTAATATTAAATTCTTAATTAAACTTATTTTTTTAAGTATATAATATCTTTCTTTTTCATTTAAATCATAAGAAGTGCTAATACCCAATTCTTTTTTTATTTTATCACTTAAATAGTCTTCGTCTTTATAATCAGTAGGTATTACCCCTTCATTAAAATTAATTAAGAATACATATTCATCATCACCTATATATTCATTTTTAAAATCAATAACTTTTACTGAATTAGATAAACTTATAGTTTTCTTTATCTTATCAACTTTATTAAATATCAAATCTTTTACATTTAGATAATCATCACAAAAATTATAAGAATTAACAATATTAACTATTCTCTTATAATATTTCATATCATCATCTGTCAATACATATTCATAGAGTTTGTCTAATGTATTTTCAATATTACTCTCATATAATTCTTTAAATTTATTTGCAAGTATAGTTCCTTCGATAGTTTCATTACTAGGAAGTTCCACTGGAATATTATATAGTTTAAATATTCTATAAATATCAAAAATATAATCAGATGTAACATTACATAGTTTTATTTTATTAATATCTATTCCTCTTTTAATCAGTTTACAAATGAAAGACGCTACAAAAGATATTTCTTCTTCTTTATTTTTAGCTTTATATAATTCTTTCTTAGAGATTTCTCCAGTTAAATTATAGAAATTAGCATTTAATTTATTAAAAATATTTATATAAAATTCATCTATATCTTCTAAATCAAAGCAAACGATTTTACTATTGTTTATAAATTCTCTAAATAGCTTATTTTCATGTAGTAAATTATTATTAATTAAATCTCTCTTTAATTCCAATAAAAATCTAACTTTACTATCACCTATATCTTTATTTATATAATATAAATTATTTAAATATATAGATGCTATCTCAGGTATTACATTATATTTATTACAAATATAATAAACACATTCATTATTATAATCAAAAAAATACTTCTTTTTAAATTCAGACAATGTAATTAATTTAATATTAATAAGTTTACCACTAAACAAATCTAATAAACTTTCTTTAGCTTCATCTTTTATAATTAATACGTTACCTTCAAAATCATTTAAATTCATATTTACCTCTAATAAAATTATAGCATTAAAACAAATAAAAAAAAGGTGTTAATTTTTAACATCCTTTTTCCCATAAAGCTACAAAATACATACTATAAATTATTTCTACTTTATCACCAGGCTTATATATCTTATTATCAGCATTATTATACCAACCTATAAACTCTTTATCACCTTTATATTCTTTTGGCTCTGGTAGAGTATAATAAGTATTTGCCTCATAATAAGTACCTTTTTCTTCTTCGGAATTTCCTACCATCCACATATATTTTCCACTTTTTGCTTTTTTAGGTTCTACTATTCTACCATTTAAAATTCTATCAAATAAACTGATGTCAAGTATACCCTTGTGTTGTAAAATCATTCCTTCTCTCATTCTAAATCCTTTAAATATGTGTTCTGGAAATACATGAGCCCAATCTTCCCAAACAAAGACATCACCCTTTGCTAAAAACTCTTCTCTTTCACTTGTCCATTTTAAATTATCATCAAAAGGGAACATATTAGAAACTATTAAAATTGCATCAGTAGTAAGAATATTTTCAGCAACTACATTATGATAATACGTAGATGATACATGATAATAATTTACCGGCTTATTAATTTTTTCAATTTTCTTTACTGTAACAACTTGTAAATTATTATTTTCATCTATCTTAGCAACTCTTGTACCAACATGAAATTTTTCTTTATCCATAACAGATACATATTCTTTAGCATCTAAACTATAAACACCATGAGTTCCAACTGTTTTTAAGACCGATCCATCTGAGAAAGTATTAATTTGATACTCTTCAATTGTTCCTTTTTGTTCTACCCAAATTGGATATTCATAAACAATTTTACCTAAATCATGACTAAATGCAATAAGCAAATCATCATATCTAACATCTTCTATATTCTTAACTGATCCATCTGCAAGTCTTATTTTAGTTCCTTCAACAAGACAAGTTTGTCCAGAATAAACTGATCTACCTGTGATTGTAATATCATCGTTAATTATACCAGAATTAAATCTTATAGTACCGGTTGTATTTGAACCACTGTTTAAACCATAGAAATACTCAGTATTATTAGTAAGTGATGTAGTACCCATTGTTACACTAACAGAACCATCAAGAGTATAATCACTAGATGAAACATTTAAAGTTTCAGAGAATGCTGCCATATAATATGCATAAGTAGATGTAGAATTATTGCTAAATTTAATTCTACTAGTACTTGAAGACGAATCTTTTAAAGTAACAGTATATCTATATTTTAAACTTGTTTCACTTGATGCTACACAGTAATTAGTTGTGTCAGAATCATTACAATTAGATAATCCGCTATTACCTGCACCATCTATTCCATAAATTCTAACAAAATATTCATGAGTTCCATTCATATTAGTCCCATTTGTATTAAGAAAAGCACTATCAAGTGTTATCTCATAATTAGAAGTTGATTCAGTTCCTGGAACTTCAAATGTTTTAATTGCATTTGTTCTACTATTAGTTGCATCATAAAGTAATATTATATACTTACTTACATCTGTTCCACCTTCATCTAATCTTTTCCAAGAAACACTTGCTTTTAAAGCAGTATTGTCAACATCATAAATTTTTCTTGAAAAAGTTACATCTCCTATTTCAATTGGATCTTCATCTTTTGCTTCTGATTTATTGACAAGAACATCAAATGTTCCAATATTAAATGATGCTTGATCAGATGTAGTTACTAAAACTGAAGTGGAAGTAGTATCACTATTAAATATTGCCGTATCTTTTGCTTTTACGCACGCTTCATATCTCTGCTGATTTTGATCAGGATTACTTTCATTAGGCGAAGCTATTATGAAAGTACCTGTTGTATCACCATTAGAATTTACAAAAACAAAGTTTGAGTTACCAGAAGATATAGTAAAGTTTTTATCTACTTTATAAGTATTTATAAGTTCAAACTCAAAACAATCTATGTTAGAGTTTCTAATATTTAAAGTTTCTGAAATTACATTTCCATATAATGAACCTGATGTATCCTCACTTGTTCCGACAGTGGCTCCTCCGCCTACTCCTATTTGAGTATTGTTATTTTCTGAAACAACTTCAATTGATAATTTAACTGCTAAAGTTCTTTCTTGTCTAGCTGGTATTATTGGGTTTTGTGGTGACAAATTGCTGTTAGCACTATTAACATAATCATAAGTCAAAAATGCACCAGCATTTGATTCAGATGCACCAACGATGGATATTTCTGGTGATAACCCAAATCCAGTAAAGTTATAATCATATGGTGTTCCATTATCAATAGTAATCAAATAAGTTGCCTCATATTCTTTTTTTTCTTTAGAAACCTTAAAGTTTAAATCAATTAATATTTCCCCATCATCGCTTAAATACAAACCTCTTCCAGCATTAGATGGTAAAGTATTACTTGCCGAATTATCTAAAGTAACAGATTTTATAACTAGCTTCCCTGGCTTCATTACTGTTACATTACCATTTAAATTAAGTATTTTATCTCTAAAAGCATAACCTAATGTTAAAGAAGATAAAGTTGCAATAAAAAGCAAAAGAATGATAATAAAATTCTTATCATTATTTCTTTTCATAAGTTTCTTCCTTTTCTATAGTATATCTCCAAGCCATCAAGTCATTGAATAAGACAAACTCCGCTCTATCATCATAATCGCAATAATTAATTGGAAGACGCACCTCACTGTGTGCATCTAAAAGTTCATTAAATTCACTGACATCTATGACTTTCAAATCTTTTAATGAAGGGATGTTTTTAACATTAACTATTATTGAATCATATGTTTTTAAAATATTATTGACCTTTTTAATGTAATAATATTGTTTTTCTTTTGATTTAACAAATAGTAATACTGATAATACTGCGGCAATCGCAGAAATCCCCATTAATGAGAAGCCACTTATTTTTAATATATTATACTTTGTATCATCAGAATGTATCATACCAGTAGATAAAATGCTTTTTTCATTAGGTGCTTTTATCTCAATAGGGACTTCAATTGTTGCTTTAGTAAGTGGTATAGAAAGTGACATCACTGATTCTTTTACTATTTTTTCATCTGTGAATTCACTATCTAATCCAGTAGTTATATACAAGAATATTTTAAGATATCCGTTAATAGATAATCCATATTCTTTTTTGAATTCCATAAGTAAATCATTATAAGTATCATAATCAATTGATAAATTTTCTGTTATACTTACAAGATTTTTATTTTCGAAATTCTCTACTACTCCTTCTTTTAAAACATATTCTTTTTGCCAATAATTACTATTTCCAGTTTGTAAATCCGCGCTTATTAATCCTTTTATTGTATAACTATAGCTACCACTTCTTGCATTAGCAAAAGTCAAATCATATTTTAAGTCAACATCTATCTTATCAATTAAAGATGTTATATATACTTGGTTCTTTGGTAAATATGGAGTTTCAAAGAAATGATTTTCCTTCAAAAAGACTCTATAATCAATATCACTTTTTTCTTCATAAACAACAGAATCAGTCAAATAATTATTAAATCCTTTTTTAATTAAAAGCAAGCCAAAAAAGAATAGTACTATAGAACTAATAAATACTAAAGCTAAAATAATATTCTTTTTCTTGCCTTTCACACTATTTACCCCTTTTCAAATAAATCATTAACTATTACAGTAGGATATCCAGCATATTTTACTATATAATCTACTGTTCCAATTACATGTTCATTATGAATTTCATATATGTCTTCTAAATTATTGTTATCCCCTTTTGTTATAAATGTATAAATACTTCCATTATTAGTTATTTTAGTAACTCTATGTGTTATTATTCCAGTTCCTAAATTAAATGCTAAGATTTCGCCTTCTTTTATTTCATTAGCTTCCTTTTTAGTTATAATTACTGCATCTCCACGATAATAAGTAGGTTCCATACTTTCAGAAACAATTGCAACCAATTGATACTTAAATATACCACTTGTAAGTGAGATCAAAATAAGTAAAAATGAAACAGTTATTATTGTCAAAGTATTTCTTAATGTTCTAACTGATGATGCAGAATACTTTTCCTTATATTTTACAGCCTTTCTAAGCTCAAAATAAATCATAAACGGTAATATTAAACCAAATACAGATCTTAAATAATTACCTAAGCTTGGAACAAAAGGAACTACATAAGCATAAAGTTCTATCACTAAAATATAAATTAATGACGGAATAAAACTAATCTTATATGTTATATAAGAACACAATGATTGATTAGCTATAATAGGAAGTATAATTGTAGAAGTAATAATAAATATTCGCTTAAATCCTTCTAAATTCAATCCATTAATTCCTATTATTATATTTAAAACTATAAATTCGATTGTTAATATAATAATTTGCAATTTATTAGTTGTTTTCTTTAAAATAATATATCTAGTAAGTTCTATTGATGTAAATAAAATCAAATAAGGAACCAAATATTTAAATATAGCCAATAGATTTTTATTAAATAAACTATATGAAAATCCTAAAAAGAATCCTAATAAATATATAATTAATAAATAAACTAATAAAGATATTATTACTATTTTTATAGATGTTGATTTTAAATAATCTTTATCTCGAACAAATCCAAAAGTAAAGTATGAGATAATAGCAAATGCTAACATAAATAATCCCGATACCCATAATGAGAATTCTTGATAATTATTTAAAACAATTATTTTAAACATAACAATAAAAATTAATAATATTGCTTCAAAAAAATATACGCTTTTTATCTTTTTTTCCATAATAATCACTATAAGAATATTGTGATGCCACAATAAAGTGGCATCACTTTTCTATCAAATTAATTTGTTGCTTGTGTATAAGTTAAAGTTACTGTATATGTACCAGTTTGATCTGTTGTAGGTAAATCATTTTCATCTGCTGGTTGAACATATTCAATTTTAACATGAACAGTTTCAGTTCCACCATTAGCAGCTAAAGTATTACCATTTACAGCATTAGATGCATCTGTATAACCAGTGCTATTATAAGTAACTACGTGATTTAAATAAGCTATACCAGTAGTACTAGTTAATGCAATATTCTTTAACTTAGCATCGAAATCGCCTGCATTGATTACATCAATATCAAATTCATAGAAATCGCCAGGCTTAGTTAAAGTTACTTCATAACTTGCAGTTAATGGTTGATCACCAGTAGCAAGGGTAGCTGCTTTTGCTACAGTTGTTGTTTCAGTTTTGTTAATATTCTTAACTTCTTTAAAATGAACATCCCACTTAGTAGCTTTTGCTGTTACATTACCATCGATTTGTAAATTAATATCAGTAAAGGCAAATGCAACTGACAATGATACTACTGCTGCCGCTAAAGCTATAATAGCGATTAAGTAATAACTATTCTTTCTCTCCATAACGTATCCTCCTTATCATAAATAATTATACATTATATTTTTTGTCATTTCAATATTTTTTTACAATTAAAAAATCCGCGCGCATAGCACATGGATTTTTGTTTGTCCAACAGTCAAACACCCTAAAAGGCGATTTAAGAAGGCAATACGTTACATTGCCTTCTTAATATTAATATTAGTTAATTCAAAAACATATCCATCAACGTTGAAACTGTATCTTTTTTAGTTGTTTTCTTTTTACTTGAAGTTGTTGTTCTTTTAGTTCCCACAGCCTTTTTAGTAGTTGTTGTTCTTTTTGAAGTTTTACCCTTACTAGAATTAATTAAAGTTCCAAGAGTAGTAGCTACTACTGCTATTGTTTCTTTATTTTCAGATATAACTTTTGCTACTTTCTTCAAATCAACTTTTTTCTTAGGTTTACTTTTTTTAGACTCTTTAACTTCAATAATTTGTCTCTCCATAACTATTCCTCATCTTCAGTATGATCATGTTCTTCTTCAAGAGCAGGAATACATCTTCTACAAGGTTCAGTTAAATTCTTTTCATAAGCGGCTTTTACAGTGCCCATGAAAATGTCATCGCTATTTTGTAGAGCAGGACAATTTTTATCAACATGATATTTCTTGCTATGTGTAGCCCAATAAACTACTGCTTCACCATCTTTATTAGTATCAAAGTTTTCAGTAGCTAAGACTTCTTTTTCAGCTTGTTCTAATTGCTCAACAGATACTGGGTTAAAATCATAACTAGCAACACCTGCAACTAGCATTAAAACTACTGCTACTATAGATACTATAGTTTTATTTTTCTTGTCCATTTCTTTATCAGTTAAAACAAGAATAATAATTGGTAAAAATGCAATTACTGAAATAATTGTTCCTAAATTGTTTTGAACCCAGAATTTTAATTTATTTTTTTCACTTGCTGGGTCAATATGATTAGCTTTTTTCCAAAATTGTGAACCAATTATAACTGCGATGCAATCAAGTACTAAACAAATTATTAAAAATGCAACTTCGCTTAAACTAGGTATCCAATTAATAACTCCTTTTAGTCTTAAAATTGCAATAACTTCAAAGAATATACCTGCAAGCCATAAACAAACAGCAATTATTCTTTTAGACTTAGCTCCTTCCTTTGGAGTAGCTTTAACTTCAACAAGTCTACCTTTAGAATCTACACCAATTTTTTTACTGTCTTTCTCTTTCTCTTCAACAGTAACAAAATTACGATTTTTCTTTGCCATATTACTTCGTTCCTTTCTAAGTTAAATATAGCACATATAATAAAAAAATTCTATAAGTATTATAGAATTTATTCGCTTGGTATTAATAATTCTTGGCCTACTGATAAAAAGTCAGTTGTTAAATTATTTATAGACTTAAGTTTAGCAACTGTTGTTCCATATGTATTAGCAATCTTCCAAAGAGAATCTCCTTTTTTAACAGTATAATTTGCATAATTAGTAGTACCTGGTATCAATAAAATTTGACCTATTTGTAGTGTATTATTTTTTAAATTATTAGTTTCTTTAATTTGATCTATCGTAACACCATATTTATTAGCTATTGAATATAAATTATCACCCTTTTGAACCACATAATTTATACCACCTATTGATGGAGTTTCGGTTTCTTCAACACTTGATTCTCCAGTAGGTATAGTAAGGATGTTTCCAACAGTTAAAATACTACTTGTTAAATTATTCACATTTTTTAATTGATCAACCGTAACTCCAAATTTCTTGGCAATTCCATATAATGTATCTCCCGCTTTTATTGTATATTTTGTTCCTAAGCCTGGTGTAATATCAATATCAACACTACTTTCTTTAGGGATTAATAATTGTTGATTCAGTTTAAGTTTATCACTTGATAAATTATTAACAGACATAAGTGTACTCACAGTTGTATTATATTTTTTAGCAATATCCCATAAATTATCTCCACTTTTAACAACGTATACTAAATAGTTTTCAGGAACTTTTTCTGTTTCTCCAGATGCAACTTTTAAAGTTTGACCGACTTTCAATATATTACTACTCAAATTATTTAGTTCTTTAAGTTCATTCACAGTTAAACCATATTTAGTTGCAATACTCCATAACGAGTCTCCTTTTTTAACTGTATAATATCCACTTTCCTCATTTGCGACATATGGAATATTTTTGTAATTAGCAACACCTCTTACTACAGCTTCAGCATATTTTTCATAATTATTCTTAAGTTGATTAACGTCGTCCCCTTTACTATCTAAAAAACCATATTCAACAATTACTGCTTCAGTATTAGGTGTATTTCTATGCATAAAATAATAATCTTTTACAGGATTACTAGGCAATCTTTGCTGATAGTATTTTCTAATATTTTGCCCTTCTTTCTCAATTTCATCAAGTATATCTTTAGACAAAGTCGATGTATTTCTTAAAGCGTAAATAACTTCAGCTCCATCTCCTCCACCTGCATTAATATGATTAGAAATAACTATTACATCTTTAGAATCCCCATATGCATTTAAAACTCTTCTAACTCTTTCTTTTTGATCTAATGTTTCATCGCTATCTCTTGTTAACGTAACAGGAACTCCTAATTCTCTAAATCTATCATACATATATTTACTAATTAATAAATTTAAATCTTTTTCTATAATCCCATTACCTGAAGCACCCGGGTCTTTTCCGCCGTGCCTGGATAGTGATTGCCCCAAACTATTTTAATAAAAATTAAAGTTCAAAATTCCATATAATTTCAATGTCTCTTGTATTAGTTTTCTTATCGAGTACACCTATATTTATCTTTGTTATAAATTCATCAATTATATATTTATTTAACTCTTTAATGTGTTTATATTTTTTTATAATATTATCAATTTCTAAATTCTTATCTTGAGATTTTTCAAGATTTAGTATTTCAGATTTTATCTCTTCATTTCTTTTTTTTAATAATTCAATATCTTTAGAATATTCACTTCTTAAATTCCTAAAATCATCATCTGTTATAAGTCCATTAATTTTATCTTCATATAAACTTTTAAAATATAGTCTTCCTTTAGCAATTTTCTTTTCATTATCAGATAACTCTTTATTTAAATTATTAATTTTAGATTCAGAACTATCCTTTTTAAGAAGTTCATCTTCATATCCTTTTTTTAAGAAATCTTTATTGCATTTAGTTATCAATTTATTAATCTTATCAAGTATATATTCTTCTAACACTTCACATCTAATTGATGCATGATTAGGACATATATTATATTTTTTAGCACCCTTACATTGAAGATATGACTTTTTAGTAATTTCTCCACCTATTGTTTTAGATTTAAATGAGTTTCTCATAAATACTCTTCCACACTCTTTACAATATACTTTTTGACTTAACATATGAACTTTACCAGTTTTAAGAGGCACTTCATTTTTACCTAATCTAGTTTGAACATAATCAAATATGTCTTTATCAATTATTGGCTCATGTGTGTTATAACAAATACACCAATCAGTCTCTGGAACTTTTTTAGATTTATGATTCTTATAACTTATACTCGTTCTTTTACCTTGAACTAAATTCCCAATATAAACAGGATTTTTAAGTATATTTGCTATAGTATCGCAATTCCATTTATTTGTTCCATATCTTTCATATGCTAAACTTCTAAAGTTAGATCCTAGTGTTTTTTTATAAAGAGTTGGAATTAAAATATTTCTTGAATTTAAATTCTTTGCTATTGTGCTATAACCCATTCCTTTGTAATACATATCAAATATATCTTTAACTACAAAAGAAACATTTTCATCAATTATTAGCTTATGTTTATCATTTGGATCTTTTAAATATCCATATGGAGCAAAACTACCCATATACATTCCATCTTCTCTTTTATTCTTTAATGATTTTTTAATATTGTTTGAAAGATCTTCTAAATACCATTCATTAACAAGTCCATTTATTTGCCTAGACTTTTTATTAGCTTCATTTTCAGTATCAGCATTATCTACTATACTAACAAATCTTACACCCCATTCAATAAACTTATTATGTAAATATCTTTCTATAACTTCCATATCTCTTGAAAATCTACTTTGAGTTTTACATAAAACCAAATTGATTTTTCCACTTTCACAATCTTTAATAAGTCTATCAAAATCTGGTCTAAACACTCCAGCGCCAGAATAATCATCATCAGAATAAATATCTACAACATCCCACCCTTTTTCAAGTGCATACTTCAAAAGCATACTCTTTTGATTAACTATTGATTCACTATCATCATTCTTATTTTTCTTATATCTATCTTCATCAGATAGTCTACAATAAACACCTACCTTTTCCAAATTTACACCTCACTATCTATAAGGTATAAATTTAAGTATGATGCCATTATACAACATGATTTCAATTTTTCAAAATCATATTGCTATTTTCTGTTTGAATAATAATTTTTAATAACTTTTCATTAATAACATTTTCTATTTTTTCTAAATTAATATTTGTAAAATTGTATTTTGTTTCATTCATAATAAACCCCACTTTCTTCATTCTTCTTTTTAATAGCAACATATCTTTCTATGATAGTGAATTATATTAACAATAAATTTTATTCTTACAATTAATGTAAAATGTTAAAATAACACAACAAAAAAATAATGATTTTTTTAACCATTATTTTATAAATGTTTAAAATTAAATAAGATAATCTAATCATTCCAAAAGTTATAATTTTTGTTTTAAACTACGACTAATTATTTTTATTATCTGCTTTTACCTATATCTTTAAAGTCAACATGATATTTTTCATAAAAATTATTAGGATCATTTCTATACTCATCTACATTTTTAGGGGTTACCATAAATCTATTGCAATGAATACAATATGTTAATTTATCTGGTAATATTACTCCATCTAAATTAGTTAAATAAGGTGCAAAAACACGTTTCCCAATATTTGTATTTGATAAATCCAAGCCCTTTGCATTAGTTAAACTATCTAAACATAAGATTCCAGCTATATACTCAGTATTCGAAAAATCTAAGCCTTCTAGAGATGTTAATGAGTTAAGTGCTAAATCCCCATAAATGTATTTTGACAATAACAAACCTTTAGCATTGGTTAAAGATTTTAAATATAAATTTCCAATAGTTGGAGGTAGTGTCAGTCCTTCAGCGCTTGTTAAAGATTCCAAATCCAAGCCTCCAATAAATTCAGGCAATTTTAATCCTTTAGCACTAGGTAAAGATTTTAATGATATGTAGATGGATTTAGTTTTGGGTAAAATTAAACCCTCAGCATTAGTTAAAGAATCTAAATACAGCCATTTAATATCTATATTTGATAAGTCCAAGCCTTTTGCGCTGGTTAAACCATTTAAATATAAGGCTCCTATAAATTCAGTATTAGAAAAATCTAAATCTTCTGCGCTGGTCAGTCCAGAGAAAAACGCATGTTCTTTAATAGTTTTAGGTAATTTCAATCCTTTAGCATTAGTTAAAGAATTTAAATACAACCCTTCAATATTTGTTTTTGATAAGTCCAAGCCTTCTGCACTAGTTAAACCATTTAAATATAAGGTTCCTATAAATTCAGTATTAGAAAAATCTAAATCTTCTGCACTGATCAACCCAGAGAAAAGCGCATCTCCTAAAATATTTTTAGGTAATTTTAATCCTTTTGAATCAGTTAAATTATTGAAATATAAATTTCCGCCTATATTTTTGCTGGATAAATCTAAACCTTCTGCACTAGTTAAATGGCTTAAATCTAAATTTCCTACTATTGCGTCAACATCTCTTAATATAAGATTTAAGTCTTTAACATTATCCCTCGTAACTAGTATTTCTTTTATTCTCGGATCTTTCCTGTATCCAAACCCTTCTATTTCATAATTAATTTCATATAGAAATCTTAATTCTTCTATAGATAATTCTTCATTATTTTTCCATTTATTATAAATATCTGTCATTTGTTTCATGTCATTAACTATTTTATAATACTTATCTTTATCTGGAAAATCTTTAATCTTTTCTGCTACTACTTCTTCCATCTCGGGTTCTAGATTTTGACTATTTGCTATTCCTCTTATTTCTCCAATTTCACCATGTTCCATTCTTATAGCTATTCTCGGAATTTTATATTCACCTTTTTCATCTAAAGTATAGTATACATAAAAATCTCCATCTGCCAATTGCGATTTAGCAGTGCTTTCTCCTGCTGTACACCATCCTGTATTATAACCTTGTAATGATTTTGCAAGTAGCATATGGTCACTACCTTGATTATATTTTACCCATCTACCTTCATTTCTTTTAATAATGTTTTCATTATTACTTAATACATTTTTTAAAATATAAGGATATATTTTTTGAAATGATCCACCAGCTACAATTTTCTCTAACTCTTGGTCTTCTATCTTTTCTTTTCCTATATATTTTATTAAATAATCCATAGACATAGATAGTGCTTCTTGATTTAAATCAGCAAATGGTGCTACTGTTTCTTTTGTTCTTTTATTAAATGTTCCTTTAGATTTATCATAAAATCCTAATCTTAACATTCCTTGAAATGCCCAATATTTTGCCCAAAATGGATAAAATTTAGAATCATCATTAAAGAAATAATCAAGCCAATTTTCTAAACTTTTCTTTTGATTATTTATTACTTCATTTGCTAATTCTTGCTTTTGTTCACTTGTAATTTTAACATGACCAAAGCCTCTTTCTAATGCTATCCTTTGTTGATTTTGATAATAACTATCTGGAATATCCTCTTTTTTGATTACATACTTTTCCATGTATAATCTTTTTAATGTATCAGTTCTTCTCTCAGTTTGAGTAGCTCTATCATGCACTCTTTCTAGTGTATTTAAATATTCTTCTATATTATTAAACTTATCAATTTCATTTCCACTTGAGTGATGTAATACTTCTTCACTTTTATATAAGTCTTTATAAAGTTTATCAATAAATCTTAATACATCTTTATCCACGTTATCACCTAATATAATTATAACATGTATATATAATTATTAAAAGTATATTCACACTTCATTTACTATAAAATGAATAGCAATTCAAAAAAAAGATATTGATTGTCACAAGTCAATATCTTTTTCTTTTATACTATTCATTTTTGAACCATGAATATAATTACTCCTTTTATTGTATAGATTTTTCATATCTTTATATATTGTTTCATATAACTTTTTATTATTTTCCGCAAGTAGCTTAGCCGTATACTTGGCAAGTTTTTCAGTTATATCTTCAGCATCTAGATTAAAAATTGCTTCAAGTACACTGAACATTAATAAAAATCTATTTTATATTTTCACACTTTCAAAAGAGTCATCAAATAATTCAACTTCCATTTGAAGGAGCAAATTTTCTATTTAATAATTTTATCTTTTTATTGAATTTTCTTTATGTATTCTGTGTCCTGTTTCATCAAATTCTTGATGATATTTGTAATCCATATTTTCACTGCCACACACATAGCCCAAATATTCAAGTTTTCTAAAATCATTAATATATGAATTAAAAGTTGTAATTGCGCCTATATGTTTAAGATTTCCTAAATCTTTAATTTCTGAATATCCAAATAATGCTTCTCCACCAATAGTTGTTAAATTTCCTAAATCTTGAACTCTAGAGTAATGAAACACTGCATCTCCTCCTATTGTTGTTAGATTTCCTAAAGATTCAGTTCCTAAACTTGAAAATAAAGCATTTCCAACTATTATTGTTAGATTGCCTAAATCTTTAATACTTGGAGGGAAGTAAACATCACCAACTATACATTTATATGGGCAAATCTCTATTGTTCTATATTCTTCATCAAATTTAAAATCAATATTTCCTACGGCAATTTCACTCTCGTCACAGCCAAAATATTCTGCAAAATTTTTCTTTATTTTTAGTAATAAACTTTTTAGTTTATCTTTGTTAGTGCTTTTTCCAAAATGCGCTTTAAATTCATAATTGCCAAAACAATCCTCTATTAATTGTTTTACATCCTTAGTTTCAAAAGTTCCATTCTCAATATCATGTATGTATTTTATTAGTCTTTTATTCCATTCTTCTTTTCTTAACCACTTATCTCCATTCTTTATCTCTTTATTATTTTCTAAAAATGATATTGCTACTTTTCTATAGTCTTCCTCTAATTCTTGGGCATTACCATTTAGTATTCCTCTTACTTCATCTATTTCATTACCACTTGTTTTAACTGCTATATGTGGTTTATTGTCATTATCTACAAATACATAAAAATCCCCTTGGGCAAGTTGTGTTGAAGCTAAAGTCTTAGTACACCATGGTGTATCTTTTACTAATGATGATAACTCTTGTGCATTTTTTAAATAGTTTTTTTCATCAGATGTTTTTCCATCAAATTTTATCCAATGCCCCATCCCATGTGTATCTACATTTTCTAATGAAATATTATTTCTTTGTGAGATTGTTTGATTAAATATTTCTAGTCCTGCAAAATATAAATTTGCAAAGCTATTATAATTATCTACATTATTATATATTGTATTTAATACTGTTTCATTCAATGTCATATGACTAGATATTGTTTCATGCATATTTCTTTTGTTAACTATTGTTTTCTTTCCATTTGTTGTATCTAGTTTATATGTCTTTAATAATGTCTCTCTTAACATTAATGCTTTAAATGAATCTTCATATGAAGTTCCTTTTATAAAATCTACTATATGTCTATATTCTTCATATAATTGATTTGTAAAATGATTTGAAAGTTCTTTTAGCGTTTGTTCTTTATAACTTTTATAATAAGATGTGTCTTCTCCTCTTGATTCTAATGCTTTTAACTCACTTTCATATTCTCTTATTATATCTTTACTTTCTGGATTTATCACAAAATCTTCTTTAGGTAAATTATATAATCTTTCTAATTCTCTTTTTATGTCTTCTTGTATCTTTTCTTGTCTTCCTTCTTTTTGTGGAAATATATGTTCTTTTCCATCATAAAAATTTAAGACAAATAACTTATCCCATTTTGGCATATTCATATTATTTATTTGACTTGTTAAACTTAAATTCAAATACCTTTTTTGTTCTAAACTCTTTGTTATTTCTTTTAATACATAGTCTCCTAGTTTTAATCCTTGATCATAAGTGAATATATAATTACCTGTTAATATATCTATTACTATTTCTGTATCAATTATTCCTCTTTGTATTTCTTCTTCACTATATAATCCACTATATCTTAAATAGTATTCACTTCTTATTTTTTCTAATTTATCTTCATTTAACTTTAATATTTCTTCTTTTATTCTTTGAAATATTTCATCATTTTCAAAGAAATGTAATAGTTCATGTTTATTTACTTTTTCTATATCGTTAGAGTTTCCATTTATATAAATAGTATTTCCTAAAGAGTATCCTTCTATTTCAGAATCAGTAATAAATTCAGTTTTTAATCCAAATTGTTTATTAAACTCTATTATCTTTTCTTTCATTTATTATCCTCAATACTTCTTCTTTACTTTTTCCACTATCTAATAATCTTTTTATTTCTTTCTGAATTTTTAAATACTCTTCTTTTTTACTCAATGGAACACTTACTAATTTCCCATCATAACTTTTCACTATTACTTTTTCTTCCATTATGAAAACTCCTTACTATTTAATTATATCATATTTGCTCCCACAGAATACATAAAATATTGTTTTTTTATATCAGGATAAGTATGAGGTGTCAAAATATAAATATTTTTAGGAAATACCTATATTTTTATGACACCACTTATTTTGCACTTGCAAAATTGCTCCCACAGAACTTTTAAACTCAAAAAATCCCTTTATTTAAAAGAAAAAAATACTCCTGTTTTCAATTTTTTTAGAAATTCTGTGGGAGCACGTTTAAGATCTAACATCATCTATTTCTTTAATTATTTCACTTATTTCTCTTTCAAAATCAAGTTTTTCTTTTTCACTCATGTATTCAGATTCACACCTTTTTCCATTCCATACCATTACTCCATCACTATCATATCTTATGTTTGGTCCTTTTCTTCCATCAATTATGTCTTTTGGATTGTCTGATACACTAGTAACTGAAATATAACTTTTATGTTCATTATTCTTATCTAAATAAGAATTTAAATAACCTTTTATAAATACTTTATTACCTTTATAAAAATAATCTAAAAATTTATTATAAAGTCCCCTTAAAATACTTAAACTAACATATATACTTTTTGTTGCATCTTTAGTATGTTTTTTATGCATTATACTAAATCTAATATACATGTCATTCGTATCAGTTATATTACTAATAATTCCTGATACTGTTACTTCATTATAATCTATATGTTCATAATTCATATGCTAACCTTTCCCCTTTTAAAATTCTTTTAAAATATTTTAAAATATAAATATTATTTTCCTTTTATTTTAATATTTATTTTATGATAGAACTATTCTTCTACGAGGTATAGAATTATTCTTTTATATCCATAGAACTATCATTCCATACAATATTAGAATAAATCTTTCTATTATCTTTCTCATACTTAATAAATATTAAATTCTTATTGCTTAGTTTTGATAAACTTTTTGATATTGTTCTTGTTGATAATTCTAATTGTTGTGATAAGTATTTATTAGTAGCTATACACACTCTTTTTATACACAGAGATACAATCATACCCATAACTAATTTATCAGTTGAATTTAGCTCTAATTTCTTTAAATCTGATAATGGTACAATTGCATATTTCATATAATTACCTTTCATCCATATATAATCCCCCTTTCTTTTGACAATAAAAAAGACCTGTGTTTCTTTTCACAAGTCCAATTCAAATCAAATAATTCTAAATGGATTTACTTATAATTCTTCCACTTTACCATATCTTACCATGACTTTTATTGTTTGTAAATGCAAATTTTCATGCAATTTTATATGCAAGATGAGATGCAACTTCACATGCAAAATATTTGTAATTATTTCTTTGGAATACCGCATAAATACTAAGGAAATAAGCTTTTCATTATTTTAATTTTTTGAACAAAAATAATAGTCAAAAAATATAGTAAAAATATTTTTACTAATTTTTTTAAAATGATAAAGATGCTTATAATTTATCCACTTTACCATATCTTATCATGCTTATAGGCACTTGTACAGGAAAATTTTCAGGAAGTTTGAGAGGAAGTTATAGAGGAAGTATAAGAAGAAGTATCACATACACTTTTATATGAAGTTTGTTTACATAAAAATTGGTATAAAGCTCTATAAATATTTATTAAATTGGTCTTCATTAATTATAATTATTTTCAAATTTTATTAGCAAAAAATGTATAAAAAAATAGAGGGTAATATCTTTAAAAATTATTAAGATATAATATTGTATCCCTCATGCAAAATATATTTTTTACCATTGTATGCAAGCGCATATTCTTCTGTTATATATTCACCTTTCATACATCTAATATAAAAATCTTCTAATTTGCTCTTATTTTGCTTTAAAAATTGTAATATTTTTTTTCTTTCTTTTACAGAAAATATATCTTCAAATTTAACGGAGTCATTTTTCATCTGTGTCATTGTGCTTAAAACAATTCTTACAAATTGCTTCTTTCTATAAGAATATATATGAACATGTGGTCTATTATGTGGTTCGCCATTGTTTACTCTTATTATAGCAATATCGTCAAAATCACAACCAGCACCTATTCCATATACATATAATAGTTTTATTTTTTTAAAATCATAATTAAAATTTTTTAAAAACTTTAACAGTTTAAAATCTAGTCTTGCTTTTTGCTCGACACCATTATGTTCAAAAGCAAACAATGAAATCAAATTATCGCTTTCATCTTCTTTAAAAAGATCATTGTGTATTGAATCATACAAATCTTTTATTAACGTATTATTATCACAACTATACTTGTATTCAAAAACTCCATCATTACGCGTATATATTTCAAACTCTAATTCCATTCTTATTTATATTCATCCCATCCTAACACTTTGTGTGCCTTCATATAGTAAATAATTACTAATTTCAATAAAATACATTTGAAAGCATCAAACTTGAGCTATCTATTTAGATTTCTTACTAATCTTTTTACTCTATCTTTACCCAATTCAAGATTTTCTTTTTGAATTCTTTCGCTATTTTTATGAACACTGAAATTAAATTTTTCTCTAGTTATTTCTTCCGAATACATTTGCTTTAATTCATCAACCTTCTTTACATATTCGATAGCCTCTTCATCTGTCATTTTATTTAAATAGTCGGCCGCATCTTCTATGGATACTCTTTCAAATGTTTTAACAATTAATTTTCCTTTTTTGATTATTCTTAATTTTGCAGCATCTTCTATAGTTGATGCATAACTATGTGGTAACATAGAAAATACTGGGGTTCCGGTCACTATATCTTTTCCAATAATTACTGTACTATATTCATCAGGATCAAATCCAAAAGCGCTACACTCGCAAGAGCCATAATACCCTTTATCTTTTTTCAGTACATATCTATATTCAATTAAAAGATCAAAATTCTTATCTCCACCTAAAATATTACATTTTCCATAATACTTTTCAAACATAAGTTCCTCCAAATTAATTATTTTTTTTCATTTTTCTAGTAAATGATTGTAGTTCAACTTCATCACATTTACTATAATCTTCATTTTGAATTGAAAGATCAACAAGAGTTCTTAATTCAAAATCATCTAAATCTAAATGATATTTTTTAAATTCTTCATCTATTTTAACAATTTCAGCAATTACATCATGAGCTTCTTTAGAAATTAATTTACCATCGTTATAATCTTCTAAAGATAAATTAAATAAATCCTCAGACATTTGTAAGCTTAACTTTTCATTAAGTGCTATTCTCATATTAAATAGTTCTCTTAAATTAGAGTATTCTCTCTCAGTAATAACACCTGTTTCTTGTAATCTATTAATTTTATATACTTGAATAATATCTTTATAGGTATAATCAATATAATTAGGCACACAAACATCTCTTTTATAATCATCATCTTTAACAACTCTATAGCAGTCAGCGCCAACTTTAGTTGATGATAATCCCCCTCTTATTCTAAGACTTATATAATCAAACATGTCTTTTAAGAATTCTTTCTCATTATTATCCATAATTTCCTCCTATGTCTCAATATTATATATAAGTTATTTATGAAGTTCAATATTTTTTAATCATTTAAAAAATCATAGTTTTTGTTTAAACTATGACTAATTATTTATGTAATGTTCTAACTTGCTCTTTTATAACATTTTCAAAAATTTTTGCATTTCCTTTATAACTTAATGGTGAAATTGGACTGGGATGATATATTGGTATTACAACAAACTCATTATAATTATAACATTGTCCAACTACATCACCAAATTTTGCATATTTAGTTTCTAATAACGTCCTTGTCACTACATCTCCTAAAGTAAGTACTACTTGTGGATTAATAATTTGTAATTGTTCTAATAAATACTTTCTACAATTGTTACTACACTCTTTTAAAAACTTTCTATCTTTTGGGAAACACTTAATTGCCTCTAAAAAATATATATCATCTAAAGTATAATCAATTAGTTTTAATAATTTTTGTAAAACAACTCCAGATGGTAATAATTTATAATTTTCATCATACCATGCTATTCCACTTTTTCTCCATCCATTATTTGCAGGTGCCTCTCCTAATATAACAATATCATTTTCTTTGCCAATTGAAACTGTTTTACTTTGAGGAAATTTTTCTACCAAATCTATACATAAATTACATTTATGTATTTCATTATCTATATCTGACAATTTCATTATTTTCTCCTTTATTTCTCACTATTATATACAAAGTTTTTATTTATTTCAATAAAAACCATTTAAAAAGCCACAGTCTTTTAACTGTAGCTTAAAAATTAAAATATATTTATTATGATCTCTTAAGAACTTTTGAAAGATCATCTTTTACAATTTTACCGCCATGTTCTAAATGATAGCCATCTTTTATTAAATAATTCTGTTTTAAACTAGGTCCATCATCTTCACATAATTCTAAATGGTAACCATCTTGAACTACATAAGAATAATTCTCATCTTCTTCATATTGTTCTAAATGATATCCTTCTTCTGGTGTATATGTAGATTCAACTAAATTTAATTTTTCAAGACTCCAACATTTATCAGTTTCTTCATCTAAAACATATCCAGCAGGTGCAACAGCGTATGAAATATAAACAGTTTTATAACAACGCCCATCTTTACCTAAAATAAATCCTGCTGGTGCACAATATCTAGTTTCACCATCTTGTGTTATTGTAATTGGTTCTGTGTAAATAGTTGACTTTGTATAAAATCTATTTCCTTCTATAACATATCCGTTAACATAATCACTTTTCATAGCTTTAGAATCATTCTTTTTTTGAAGAGCTTTTGCACCGCAAAGTGTTAATCCTAAAGCTAGTGCAATACTATCAATAGCAATAGCAGTTTTTCTTAATACTTTAGATATCCTTTCTCCTTTATCAATTTCTAAAATTTCATAATTTTTATTTTTCATTTTAAAATATTTCCCCCTTTTAAAAAGTGTTTATATTATACCAAAAAACGTGTTAAAAGTCAATTTTAACCTCATTTTTTCTCTCTAGACATAGTTTATCTTTCGAATAATTTCTATAAGTTTTTTAGTACTAAAATTAGGTAAATGATTTTTTGATAATGCAACGCCTATGCATCTGCTTGGTATATTTTCTTTTATCTTTAATTCAAATAATTCTTTATTTTTTATTCTATCCTTAACATATTCTTTAGTTACATATCCAATTCCAAATCCGATTTTAGCAAATTCAACAACTAATGAATAGCTTGCAAGTTCAATATTAGGTTTAAGTACTACTCCATTTTTTCTTGCAATTTCATCTAAGAACTCTCTAGTGTTAGAACCTTTCGATTGTAAAATTAAAGGATAATTATTTAAATCTTTCAAAGAAATTTCTTTATTAACTAATTCTTTATATTTACCATTTACTACAAAACAATCATTTATTCTCTTACACTTCATTATTTGGATATCACTACCATAGTTTTTATCATTCAAATTTAATATCATTAAATCAATTAACCCGTTTTTTAGCTTTGATATTAAATCATTAGCAGTATTTGTTACAATTTGTATATTAATTTTAGGATGTAATAAATGAAATTCTTCTAAATAAGGAAGTAAAAACTCTTTAGTTAGAGTTGCACTTATACCAATTTTAATACATCCTGTTTCTAGATTAATTAGATCAGTAAATTTATTTTCAGCATTATTAATATATTCAATTGCTTGCTTGATATAATTATAGAATTCTTCACCCTCTTCTGTAAGAATAACTCCTCTTTTAGTTCTAATGAATAATTGACCACCAAGTTGATCTTCTAAATTCTTAATTGATTTACTGATAGCAGGCTGTGAAATATTTAATTCTTCACTCGCTTTAGTAATATTTCCCTTATTTGCCACAACATAAAAAATTCTATACAATTCAAAATCTATATTCATAATAACCTCCAGTTATGATAAACATAATAAATATGTATTTTAATTATATAATAAATAACATTATAATACAAGTAGACAGGGAGGTAATGAATATGATTATAGGTGTTTGTGGAAAATCCGGTAGTGGTAAGTCAACTTTATCTAATCAAATAGTAAAGTCAACTGACAATGCTGTACATTTAGATATTGATAAAGTTGGACATAAAGTATTACTATTACCAGAAGTAAAAGATGAATTAATAAAAGCATTTAAAAGTATAATCGATGACTGTAATAACATCGATAGAAAAAAACTTGGTGAAATTGTATTTGATTCAAGAAATAAAATGAATAAACTATCTGATATAACATGGAAATATATGCAAATAGAAATTGATAACTTTTTGAATGAAAATAAAAGTAAAACAATAATTTTAGACTGGATACTACTACCACACACAAAATATTTTAACATGTGTAATATTAAAATACTTTTAGATATCCCATATGAAATTAGAAAACAAAGAGCAATAAAAAGAGATAATATAACTGAAGAATTATTTGACTTAAGAGAAGAATCAAGTATTAACTTTAATGAAAAAGATTTTGATTATGTACTAAAAAATAATGAGAAAGAGGTAACAAAAAAGCTGGTGAATCATTATGACAAAGGTATTGTATCCAGGAAGTTTTGATCCAATCACTAAAGGACATATGAATATCATTGATCAAGCTAGTGAATTATTTGATGAAGTAATAGTAGCAGTCATGCAAAATCCATTAAAGAAAACTGGACTTTTTACTTTAGAAGAAAGAAAAGAAATCATTGATCATTTATATCAAAAAGCAAATAATGTAAAGGTTATATTAGGTAGTGGAGCTGCAGTTGATGTTGCAGTTCTTAATAAATGTAAAGGAATTATTAGAGGACTTAGAAGTTTAAGTGACTATGATTATGAAGTTCAGTTACAACAAATAAATAAAGAAATATCAGATAATAAAGTAAATACAATTTGTTTATTTGCAGATAAAGAATATCAATTTGTATCATCAAGTATGGTTAAAGAAATTTTTAACCTAGGCAAAGATATTTCAAAATATGTAGATCCTGTAGTTCAAGAAAAAATGCTAGTAAAGAAAAGGAGTTTAATAAGATGAGCAAAATAGCAATTACTCCACTAGGAACAGTATCACCTTATACAAAAGAAAATATGAATTGCCCTGGATTTTTAGCTGAATACAATAATCAAAAGATATTGTTAGATTGTGGTAATGGAATAACAAGGTTATTAAAATTTCCAAAAGTTTTAGAAAATTTAAATGTAATTATTACACATTATCATAAAGACCATTTCGGCGACATAGGTGCTATTCAATATGCATCATATGTATATCATAATTTAGGAACGCTTAACAGAAAAATTAAAATATATTTACCTAAAAATGATTTTGCATTTAATAAAAAAACAATAGTATCAAATAATGAAAGCTATGCAGAATATTTTGATATAAGTGATAATTCTAATTATTCATTAAAAGATTTAAATATATCTTTTCAAGATAATAAATCGCATAGTATTGAATCATACATGATAAAATTACAAAATAAAGATTTCAAAATAGTATATACATCTGATGTTGGTACTATTAACTTTGATAAATTAATAGAATTTTGTAAAGATGCTGATTTAATCATTTGTGAAAGTTCTTTTCTAAAAAAACATAGCACAAATAATAAATGCCACATTACAGCTTATGAAGCTGGTATTTTAGCAAGTGAATCTAATGCTAAAAGATTATTACTAACACATTTCTGGCCTGAAGAAGATAAAAACTTATATTTAAAAGAAGCTAAACAAAACTATGAAAATGTAGAAATTGCTAAAGAAGGTAAAAAGATTATTTTAAAGAGATAAAAAACTGTGATGAAAATATCACAGTTTTATTTCTAATATATCCTTATCTTTATGTCTATTATTCTTTTTCTTTCTCTATTAACTAATTTTTTGTAAAATTACATTTCGGATAATTTGAACATCCAGTAAAAGTTCCGTATTTTCCATTTCTAATAACTAGCTGACCTCCACATTTTGGGCATATCATATTATTAATCTTTGTTTCCGTTTCATTTCTTTTATTCCTCGCATTTAAAACATGTTCTTTTCTTTTTTCTTTATCAACTATATTTAGTGTAGATATTTGATTATAAACATTATCAACATTAATGTTTTTTTCTATATTGCTTAATTCTAATATTTTATTAGCTAAATCTTTTCTTTGAATAACTATACTATTTACATCAATTCTCAAATCTGATTGATTAGTAAAACAAACAATTGATGTTAAATTTTTTTCATTAATATTTAATGCTTCACTAATAGATTTTATATGACCATAATTTTGGTGTATAGGATTTTTTAATTTATATTTCTTGCTACCTAAATGTTGATACCAATAGTAATCATTTTCTTTTCCAGTAATTAATCCTTTATAGCATTTTGTCTCTATAACAAATATTCCATATTTAGAAATAACAATGTGATCTATTTGGTGAGTTATACCATTTATTTCTAACATTACATCATCTAATACTTTATAAATATCATTGGGCAATTCTTTTAATTTTTGGTCTACCGTCCATTCTCCAACATCGCCTATTACCTTAATTCTTAAAAAGAAGATTACAATACCTATTATGCCAATTATAACAAATAGCCAAAATAGAGGATTATTTAAAAACAAAGCTTTTGTTAATTCATTTACAAATTCTTCCATGCTCTATAAATTCTCCTTTAATATATTTATAAATTTAGTAGCTGTAAAAGTTGGAACACTTCCTTTTTTAATAGCATACCCTAATCTTCTTTTAGGTATTTCTATATCTGTTTTAATTTCGTATAAGGTTTTATTTAATTTTTCTTTTATAAACTCTTTTGTTAAAATTGCAATACCAAAATTGTTTTCAGCAAGTTTTGTTAATAACCCATGACTAACAACTTCTATTTTAGGATTTAATTCTAGTTTGTTAACCTTTAATAAATTATCAAAATTAGTTCTTGTAATTGAAGGAGATTTTTGAATAATAATATCTTCTCCTAATAACTCTTTAATATTTTTATAATTGTTATTTTTATATTTTGTTCCGCCAACAAATATGTCGTTTAATTCACTTATTATTTTATAATCTATATCTTTAATATCTTGCTTTGGTATAGCGGTTATTATAATATCAAAAGAACCATTTCTTAAACTTTTAATTAAATTTTCAGTTAAATCATTAACGATATTAATATTTATATTTGGATAAGAATCATGAAACTTTTTTAAATATGGCATTAAATAATATTCTGAAATAGTTGTAGTAGATCCTATATTGATAACTCCTTCTTCTAAATTTTTAAGAGATGTGAATTTATTAGTACCATTTATAAAGTAATTCATACCTTCTTTAATATAATTAAATAATTCCTCTCCCTCGTTTGTTAAAATTACACCTTTGGGAGTTCTAGTAAATAATTTTCCACCTAATTCATCTTCTAAAGTTTTAATAGATTGGGTTACTGCAGGTTGGGTAATCATTAATTTTTCAGCGCCTTTAGAAATACTCTTTTCAACTGCTACTTCATAAAAAACTTTAAATAATTCAAAATTTACATTCATGTTTTCTCCTATAAGCAAAACTTATATCGAATATAAGCAATATATATTTGTATTATATCATTAAGAATTATATACTACAAGTGAAAGAGGGAAATAATATGTATAAAAAATTTATTGAATTAGCAAAAGAAAAAAGAAAATTAAATAAAGAAATACAAGATTTAGATAATAATATTACTGAAATCACTGAATTTATTGATAGAACAAGTTATTTTAAAAGTAAGAAAAGTTTGAAAGCAATTAGAGAAATTAAAAATTATTTAGAACAAGCGAAAATATCTATGGAAGAAAAAAGCACAAGAAAAGATGAAATTGACAAATTTCTATACAAGGAGTGTAAGCATCCCATTGTTATAAGTGATGAAACTTCATGCTGTAAATTTTGCCCAATATGTGGTTATCAGTATTACTACTATGGAATTATTGATGAATATAAACCAATTTATATAAAAGTTGATGATTGTGTAATATATTATGAACTAGAAAAAGCATTATGCTATGGAGATTTACATAAATACAGTTTATCAAGTGAACCAGAAAAGTTTATTATGAATTCAGTCAAAAATATCACAAAATTTATAAATGAAGCAATAGATAGCGAAGATACCCATTCTTTTATAAATGAAAATATTGATGAATTATTAGAAATTGAATATGATGACAGAAATATTATAGATACAAGAAGTCATAAAAAACTAGTAAATATAAGGAGAATGATATAATGAAGAAGAAAGAAATACTATATTTAATAAATAGATACAAAACCATTATTAATAATAATGGATTATTAAATCCAATAAAATTAACTATGCATGGAAGAATTTGTAATATTTTAAAAAACGAAGATGAGTGGTTTCCTAATGTAAGCGAATTAAAAGAACAATTTGAAGTTTTAAAACAAGAATTATTACAAGCAATTGATGAAAATGAAAAATTAATAAGAGATACTGCTATAGTAAAAAAATGTGATCATCAAGTTAGAATAAAATATTATAATCCTTTCGCCGCTTATTATGAATGTGTGTTATGTGGAAAATTTAGCCCAAATAGGTTTTTTGAGTCTAAATATGATAATAATTACACTGTTAACTTTATTGGTGGAAATGTAGAAGATGATGATTATATTGAAAATGAAAAATATCGCGAAAAAATTTTAAATATTATATTAAAAATATTAAAAAAATTTAATGATGATGATGAAGTTGATTTAGTAGCTGAATTTTCTAAAATATCAAAAGAATACAAAAAATATATTTCCTATATAGATACTAATCCAAGAAGAGAAGAAAACTATATTTTAATAATAGGTGGCACTAATAAATTTTATTTAAATAATGAAGATAAAATATTTATAAATGAAGACTATGAATCAAATACATTTGATTTTTTGGATTACTTTAGAAAATTGTTAAATACTAAAGTTGGAATTATCGAAAATGAAAAAGAACTTAGTAATAGAAAATATGATGATATGAAGAAAGATAAACAACTTGAATTCATTAAATATGATACCATAGAATCTTTAAATAAATATTTAAATGAATTAAAAGAAATACCATTTAAAATTATTATTAATTTATCTAGTTTATTTGATTTTAGTGTTGAAGATGATGAAATAGTAAAGCATCCATATAATTTAAATCTTCAAGAAATGTTCCCTGGTAGTCATATAATTAATATTTCAAAACTATCTTCTAAATCGATTGAAGAAATTAAATCTTTTCTTTCAAAACAAAAAGAAATATCATACGTAAAGCCAGATGATGACGAAAATTATTATTATGTTCAACATGATGAGGTATTAGAAAGCAATATAAATAGTACATGTGAAAGTATTAAAGAATTAGTAAGAAGGCATTAAAAATGAGTAATTTAGATAATAAAATAAAATCACTTATTAAAAGTGTTAAAGCAAAATGCATATTTTCAGAAGAAGTATTTAAAGGCAATTTTATAACATTAATTAAAGAATCATATATTTTACCAAATAATAAAATATTGAATCGTGAAAGAATTATTAAAAACAAAAATAAACAAGCAGTAATTATAATAGCCATTACAACTGAAAATAAATTTCTTATTGTATCCCAAAACAGAATCAATGATATTGTGAGTCTTGAATTTCCATCAGGATATGTTGAAAACGGAGAAAGTGTGATTGAAGCTGCTAAAAGAGAACTAGTTGAAGAAACTGGTTACACATCAAACAATATTAAAAAAATAGATAGTTATTACGCATCTATAGGAATTGATAGTTCAATTATTAACATTGTTATAGCATTTGATTGCATAAAAGTAAGTAGTCAAAACTTAGGTGAAACAGAATATATTAAATATAGTGATTTTACTTTTAAAGAATTAGAAAAACTTATTGATCTAAATTATATAAACAGTAGTAGCAATAGATTAGCTTTTTATGAACTAAAAGCAAAAAATCTATTTTAATATACTTAATTATGATATAGATAATTTTTTAATAAAATCATTTAAAAATACAATATTATTCTCTAAAATTTACTTAGTAGATCTATCAACTTTGTATTCTTATAAATACTTTCTCTTCCTACTTTTTCATATTCGAGTAATCCAGCATCAACTAATTGATTTAAATAAACAGCTGCTGTTTGTCTAGTAACGCCACATCTTTGTTCAATATAATTGATTCTAGTGTATACTTCATAAAATAAAGAATCTAATAATTCATCAGAATATATTTTAGGTAATTTAGTCATAAATTCTTCTTTATAAGATTCCATTTCACTTTGAATTCGTTTGATTAATTCAATTGTATACTTAGATGTTTCTTCTACACCTTTTAAAATATATATAATCCAATCTTCATAATTGTTTTTTTCTCTAAACTCTGTAAACAATTTATAATATATATCTTTATTCTTATTTATATAATTACTTAAATATAAAATTGGGCTATCCAATAAACTATTTAATACTAAATATAGAACGTTTAATATTCTACCTGTTCTCCCATTTCCATCATAAAATGGATGAATTGTTTCAAATTGATAATGAATTAACGCCATTTTAATTAATGGATCTGTCTGATCATCAAATTCATTAATATAATCTTCTAAATTTTTAAGTAAATCTCTTATTTCTTTTTCTGATTGTGGTGGAGTATAAATGATTTCACCCGTTTTACTATTTACTAAATTAGTACCTGGCGTTTTTCTTATTCCAGCTTTATTATGTTCAATCATTGACTGCAATTTAACTAATAAATTAGTATTGATAAATCCTTTATCTTTTATAAACTCATATCCAAACCATATTGCGCTTCTATAATCAACAACTTCTTTAGCTGCTTCCTCTTTAAAGCCACTTTCAGTTAATACTTTATAAATACTATCATGTGTAGTAACAATATTTTCAATTGCACTGCTATCTTTAGCTTCATTTATTGTAATAGCATTAATTAAAATATGTTGATTAGGAATTGAATTAGCAAAGCCTTTTAATTCAGCAAGTGATCTTGAAGCCTCGTTTAATGCATCTAGAATCCTTGGTGTCTTTAAATCATAATCATTAAATGGTAATAATTTCATCATTATCACCTCCTACATGTTAATAATACAACATTTTTTTAACATATACAATAAATATGTTAAATTTTTTACACTTTTTTAACATTTTATTAGAAAATGTTAAATGTAATAAATAAATATTATAAAGTTCACAATCATATTTTATACTTAAATTTATGCCTTGTTTATTTATTTGGTGCAATTCTATCTTCCCTGACCAGGGTCTATAACAATGCCTTTTAAAGCCATTTAAATCACCTAATATACTATATGAAAAAAGCACTTTAATGTGCTTTTTTTATTTCTTTCTAATTTTTAATTTATTTACAGTTTGATAGTCACCAGTATCATTTCTATCTTCTATATAATCTGATAATGTCAAATAATTGCGTGAAAGTTCATATAATTTCATTAATGAATATGCATATTTTACATCATTATATACCACCAACTATTTCTTTAAAATTCATTGAATTACTAGCTTTAACTAAAATATTATCTTTTTTATTTTTAATTTTATTAATTAATTTAATTGCATCTTTATTATCATCAAAATGATAAGAATTCTCTTTATTAAAGCCTAATTTAATAGATTCTTCATTTATATATTTTGAATCATCACCTACTGTTATTAAAACATCTATTTTTTCTTCATATATTAATTTTCCAATTTCTTTATGAAGGTTAATTGAATAATCCCCTAATTCTTTCATATCTCCTAAAACGGCTATTTTTCTTCCGTTTAAATTAGATAAATATTTGATGGCATATTTCATTGAATCATAATTAGCATTATATGTATCATCTATAATAGTAATACTATCTTTTTTAATAACATTCATTCTATTACTGCTAAGTTCAAATTCTTCTATACCTTTTTTAATATCTTTGATATCAACATTATATATACTTCCTAATGCAATCGCTACCAAGGAATTATAAATAAAATGTTTACCTCCTACATTTATAAAATATTTCTCATCATTACAAATAAATTCACTACTACTTTCGTGTTCTTTAATGTTCTTAGCTTGATAATCACTTTTATTATCTATTCCTATTGTTACTATTTTATATTTATCTTTATTATTTAAATACCATTCATGTAATAAACCATTATCATTGTTAATAACTACTATTCCATCTTTTTTTAAACCCTCTAATATTTCTAACTTAGCTTTTAAAATATTTTCTCTGCTACCTAAATTTCCAATGTGAGCTGTTCCAACATTTGTAATAACTGCTACATTAGGTTTAACAATATTAGTTAAATAAGATATTTCTCCAAGATGATTCATACCCATTTCTAAGATTAACATATTTGTATCTTCTTCTATTGATAATAAACTTGTAGGTAATCCAGTAAAATTATTTTTATTACCTGGTGTTTTGTGTGCATTATATTTATGAGATAAAACACTATAAACTATATCTTTAGTACTAGTTTTACCTGAGGAACCAGTTATAGCGATTACAGGATATTCAAAGTTATCTCTTACATAACTAGCTAACTTCCCTAAAGAAATAACAGAGTTTTCAACTAATATAATTGATTTATTATTATCTTTTAAATATTTTAAATCTTCTTCTGATTCTTTGTAATTATCTAGTATACAAATACTTGCTCCTTTATCAAATGCATCTTTATAAAATAAATTGCCATCAAACTTTTCACCCTTAACACCGATAAAGCAATCATTATCCTTTATATTTCTGGTATCAATAGAAATATTATTAATATCAATATTAATTTCATTATATATTTTAATATATTCAATATTTTTATAAATATCTATAGATTTCATATAATCACCCTAATTAATATTATACAATAATTATCAATTATTGCTTTTAAATTATTTAAATCTTATAATAAGTATCAATCAAGGAGCCAATATGGAAAAAATAATAACTAAAGTTGAACCTATTATAATATATCCTACATGTATTTTAGAAACAGGAATGCAAGATGATTGCAATACATGTTTGGAAAAAAATAGTTGTACTTCACCAAGATGCATGTGCGTTAAGCCTTATAAAAATCACAAATATGGTTGCCCAAACTATGGAAAATTAGATACATGTCCACCTAAAATTCCATCTATGTATGATCAAATATTTTATACAGATGACGTATATGCAGTAATTACTAAATTTAATTTATATGAGTATTATAATAAAAGAAGAAAAAACAGACCAGATCTTCCAGAAGGACAAATTAGAAATTTAAGATGTTGGCAGCCAATAACTATTAAAGAAAATGATATAGCAGTTAGCGAGTTTTATCACAAACACACAAATAAAAATGATTATGTTTCAACAAGACTATTAGAATGTATGGGAGTTGATGTTATAAACACATTAAAAAAAGTTGGATTAACTATCTCTTTTCCGATTGAAGAATATGTTTATAGAGTTTCATTTTTAGCTAAAGTAATTAATGAGGGATTAAATAAATATGGATTTGAAGTGTATGAAGATACAAAAAAGAAAATAAAAACATTAAGAAAAGTAAGTATTAAATAATACTTACTTTTTAGTAAAATAGATATAATTATCTAACCAAGATTCAAATTCTTTTTGATCTTGGTATTTATTTAAATCTTTATCACTATTAGCATCTAAGTAGTCTACTATTTCATTATTCTTTATTATTATAATAGATGGTGCATATTTAACTGTATTATAAAACTTTGTATTTTTAAATTCTTCAAATGATATAGATATAAAATCTATATCATATTTTTTAGCGAATGATTTAAATATATCTTCACAAGATATTGGTAAATTGCAATAACTATTATATGTAAACAACACATAAGTATCATTTATTTTGTCTAACAAGTCACTTGATTTTATCTCTATAAATTCACCTTTATTATAATATTGATTACTTAAATACATTCTTTCTTTACCATCATTTTGATTTAATTTACAACCAGTTAATATTAAAAATGATAGCATTATTATAAATATTTTTTTCATTAATTAACCTCTGTTAATCTATCAAAATCTATATTATGGTATGGAACTTTAGAAAAATCACATTTATTTGATCCTTCTATTTTAGTGCTAATAGAATTATTACCTTCATAATTCCAATAACCACCTACATTATATATTTTAGAAGTATCCCATCCTAGTGAACCTAGCATTTGTTTAGTGAAGTTAGCATATCCACCGGCACCGCACATCAAGAAAATAGTTTTATCTTTTGGAAACAAGTATTCTAATATATCCATTGATTCTTTATAGTTAGGAATATACTTACCACTTTCTAATCTAAATAATGTTTTGCCTTGATATAAACCAGATACATTTTCTGATTTTTTTTGATCAATATATTCTTGTGGGAACTCTGTTAAATATGCATAAGGAACAACTTCAAAGCCTTCTACAAATCCAGTTAAATCTCTTTCTCCGCCTTTATTTTCCCAAGTGGCAGTATCCTCAAGCATTCTAACATCTCTATATACTACATCACTTCTTCCTAAATATTTATCTATTGTTTTCTCATTGATATTCTTATCAATATCATACACTCCTCTTAATCCTTCTGACTTTTCTGGAGCTGGTAATGGTTTTAAAACATTTTTATTAAAATTATATCCACACAAGCCTCCTATTAACATACAAACAATTACTAATACTATTAATTTAATTTTTTTCATAATTTTCTCCTTTCAAAATAATTATCACTTAAATCTATTAAACAATCAATAAACTATAAGTTGAAAAAACTCAACAATAAGTTGAGTTATTTACCTTTCAATTTATTATCTCCGGTTTTATAATCTATTTCTATTTTATCTTGTACATTATAAACAAATACATTGAATTTAATACCTTTTCCTTTATCTTCAATAGAATACGCTTCCATTTGTACTCCGCTTGCAAGTAAATTATCTTCTAAATACATTGGTGTAACTCTATACAAAACATGATTTTTAGTTTTCTTTATATAATTTGCAACTTTATTTTCAAATTCTAGCATAGATACACTATTCATTTGTCTTGTACAAGTTATTAAATTTTTTTCATTAGCGTTTTCACCTGATAGTTGATATGCAATTAAATGACATCTATTATATAGATATTTGCCATCGATAAAATCATATTTTGATATTTGCCATCCAGTTGGCTTAATTGCCCCAATGCTTTCTCTTTTAGAAGTTGGCATTAAATCAAATCCAATATTAGCATAAGCAACACCTGCTCTACCTAAATAGTCTAAATCACTATACTTTTCAAAAGAGTTACTATTCATATCAGATTCATCAAAATTAGGAGTGTTTTTATTTAATACAATATAATTTTTTCCATTATAAGAAGGGATATCATCTGTTGAATATCCATATGAAATATCATCACTTCTACCATATATTAATAAAACAATGATAATAGCGACTAAATATAATATTTTTTCTACTACCTTATCTTTTTTCATTTACTTCTTCTAATAAAATACTTTCTATCTCACTTCTTAACTTATTATTAGCATCATCTAATGACATATTACCTACTTTAAATGGTTTACCAAATTTAATTTTTAAATTCTTTGTTCTAAATTTATAATCTCCTGTTATACCGAAAGGTACTATTGTAGCATTAGTTTTTTTAGCCATCGAAACTGTACCATATTTAAATGGCAATAATAATTCACTTGTTTTATTTCTTGTTCCTTCAGGAAACAATCCTATTGCTCCACCACTCTCTAAAACTTCAATAGCTTTTTCTTTAGCTTCTTCATCATGTATAGATCTATTTACTGAAATACATCCAGTCATTTTAAAGAAAAATGCAGTTTTACCATCAAAATATTCCTTTTTAGCCATATAATGAATTACTCTTTTAGTTGCAATAATCGCAAGACATTGATCCATTATATGTTTATGATTACCAACTATTAGTATAGGACCACACTCAGGTATTACTTCTTTATTATAAACTTTAGGCCTATAATAAAACTTAAATATTGGAGATAATATTGGCTTTAATAGTTTATATCCCCACTCACTTAACTGCTTTTTCTTTTTCATACTTCTCTTGTTCCTCTTTTTCAAGTTTTATATAGTCGAATTTATTATATAAAGTTTTAGGTAAAGATTTTACTATTTCAATATTTTTAACTTGTGAGTAAGCTGCTAAGTTTTCTTTACATAATTTTTTAATTTCATTTCTAAATTTAAATGTATCTTCCTTACCTTCTTTTAAGATAATATAAGCTTTTGGTACATGCATTTTATATTCATGTGGAATACTTATTACACAGCATTTAGATACATCTGGATGTCTTTCAATTACTTCTTCTATTGCACTTGGATATACATTAAATCCACTAGACACTATTACTCTTTTTAATCTTTGAGTAAAGTATATTACTCCATTAGGCGCTATATAACCAATATCTCCCGTATGTAACCATATCTTACCATCTTTGTGTCTTCTTAATACTTTTTTGGTTTCAGCTTTATTGTTTAAATATCCCATCATTACAGTTGGACCATTTACACAAATTTCACCTTCTTCACCAAATGGAAGAGGTTCAATAGATTCTGGAGGACATATACAGAATTCATTACCTACCATAGGTATTCCAATAGAGCCCGGTTCATTAGATCCGTCATATGTATAAGCAGTAGCAGCAACACTTTCAGTCATTCCATAACCTTTAGAAATAGATATTTTAGCTCCATGAGTTCTTAAATATCTATTCATTTTATTTTCCAAACTAACTGTTAAATAATCTCCACCACTTATAACATATTTTAATGCACTTAAATCTAATCTATCAAACATTTTATTATTAAGAATAGCTTCCCATAAAGTTGGAACACCTGCTAGAATATTAGGATGATATTTATCCATTATTTTATAAAATCTTTTAGCATTAAATTCAGGTACTAATATAGCTTCTACTTTTAAAGATAAAGGACAGTGCACACAAACGCCTAAACCAAAGCCATGAAATATAGGCAAGATAGTAACAACTTTATCTTTTGGTCTTGCATTATATACATTAACTCCACCTTGTTGTGCTAAAGCATTAAAACTATAGTTACTTATCATTATTCCTTTAGGAGTTCCTGTTGTTCCTCCACTATGAAGAATAACACCTAGATCTTTAGGACTTACATTAACTTTAATTTCCTTGTGATATGAATAAGATAAATTAATAAATTCTTTCCACTTAATACATTTTTTGTCATTAACTGGTCTTTTAATTTTAAGTCCTTGTGTTAAAGAGTATCCTATACCCATCACTTTAGGCATAGATTCTTTTACAGATACTATTATAATTTTATCAACGTTAGTATCTTTTATTATATCTTTTACTTTTTCATAATTAGCATCGTATAACATTAAAATCTTAGATTTTGATTCACTTAAATAAAACTTTATCTCATTAGCAGCTGATAAAGGGTGTATCATATCTGCAACTGCTCCTATTTTATTACACGCATAAAACATTTCTACTGCTTCTGGTGTGTTAGGCATACATATTGAAACAACATCACCTTTTTTGACATTCCAAGCCTTTAATGACTTAGAAATAGTATTTACTTTTTTTAAAAAATTAAAATATGTAATTCTATTTCCAAAATAGTTTATTGCATAAAAATCTAAGTCATCTCCAACATTATCTCTCATATAATTATATATTGATTTATTGGTAAACTTAATTGATCTATCTTTTCTTGAATAATATGCAAGCCATGGTTGCTCTTTTCTTTTCCCTTTAAAAATTCTAATTAATAACTTATCTAAAAATCCCACTGTTAATCCTCCAAATTAGTTTTAATTATATTCATTAACTTATCATTTTCTTTATTTAAATCATTTGATTTTATTTCAATAGGTTCATAAAATTTAATCTTTATTCTACTAAATATTTTATATTTACCTTTAATAGTAAAAGGAACTATTTTCTTATTAGCATCTTTTGCAAACTTAACTGCTCCTATTTTAAATGGAATTATAGTTTCTTTGGTTCTATTTATAGTACCTTCTGGAAATATCCCTATCACTCCATCATTATTCAAGATCTTATTAGCTATTTCAATAGATTCTTTATTTTGATGATTCACTCTGTCAATTGGAATAATTCCCATACTTCTTAATATAAAATGTTTATATAAAGAATCTTTTGCTAAAAATCTAATACATCTTTTAGTTGATGAGATTAATAATACACAGTCTAAATTATTAGTATGATTACCAGCTAAAATTATTCCTTCATTTAAAGGAATATTTTCTATTCCCTCAATTTTAGGCAAATAAACAATATTAACTAAAAACTTAATTACAGGTCTTGTTAACTTATATAATATTGGTGTTTTCATATTATCAACCCTACAATTAATTATACGCTATTATAAAAAAAACTACAAATAAAAAAGAGTTATTAACTCTTCTTCATTTCATAAACAACATCTACATTGTCACTTACATTCTTTGAATGGGTTACAATAATAACACATTTATTTTCTTTTTTAGCTAAATTCTCAAATATTTTCATTATTTCATCTTCAGTTTCTTTATCTAAGTTACCAGTAGGTTCATCCGCAAGGATTATATCAGGATTATATGAAAGACTTCTTGCAATTGCAATTCTTTGCTGTTCTCCACCTGATAGTTTTAATACTCTCCTATTTGCAAGACTTTTATCAAGACCAACACTTTCCATAAGCGATAGAGCCTTCTCTTTTTTATTAATACCTTTTAAATTACTTATATCCATAGATAACATTATATTTTCTAAAGCAGTTAAATGAGGTAAAAGATTATAACTTTGAAATATAATTCCTATATAAGTATTTCTATATTTATCTAAATTTATCTTCTTTAAATTTTCATTCTTATAAAATATATTTCCTTCATACTTATTTTCAAGACCACTTATTAATGATAATAATGTTGTTTTACCTGTTCCACTTTTTCCTTTAATCGCATAAGTTTTTCCAAGTTCAAATTCATAATTAACATTTTTTAAAGTATATTCATCTTTTTTAGCATCTTTATATCTATAACTAACATTATCAATTTTTAAAATAACATTCTTTTTCATTAGCTTCTCTCCCTTAATATTTCAAGTGGTGAAAATCTTTGAATACTTATCATTGAAGCTAGAGAACTTATAAATGTAAGACCAACTCCAATAAGTAAAAGTTCACCTAATACTTTAATATCTACTACTGCATTTATTGAATCTGCTTTTTCTATTGTAACAAGTCCATTAATTTTATTTTGAGGCCCACCTTCACCAAACATATGCCCACCAAAATTAGAATTAATTTTTTCAACATTTGAAGTAGAATTTTGAATTTCATTTTCTAAAAGTGAATTAGCAATTTTAACACTTGATAAAGAACCAATACCAGCACCAATTATTAAACCAAATATAGTGACTACTAAAAGTTCAATTACAAATTCAGAAATAACTTTAAATTTAGACATACCAATTGTTCTTAAAACACCAATTTCATATTTTCTTTCTCTAATATTAATCATATTAATAACAAATAATACTACTCCACCTATAATTAAAGTTATAATTAAGAAAGTAGTCGCAAAAGTTTTGACATTATTTATTGATTCGGTCGCACTCTCTACTTCAGATAAGTTATTAGTTACTTGATAATATTCACTTAAACCTTTTCCAGTTACTTCTTCGCTAAACTTATCAACAACATCACTACTTGTCAATATAAATGTAGGGTTTAATTCTGCATTCAAATCATCACTCAAAGCAAGAATGCTTTCAATGACATTACTATTAGTTATAATATCATTAACTGATGCAGAAAACATATTAGTCATATCATCTGAATCTTCAGTATTTTCTTTATAAATACCGCTAACAGTAAGTTCATAAGTTATTTTTGAATCTTTTGGGCTAGTTAAAGTTATTGTATCTCCTACTTCAATATTATTAAGACTTGCAAGTTCTTCACTTATAACACAAGTATTACTTTCAAAATCACTACTAACTTCACCTGAAGTAATCGTATAACTACCATTAATAAAATCAGTCATTGCTTCATATGAATTATATCCAATTAATTTAAATGCACCATTTTCTGCTTTTAAATTTTTAATTTCTTCGGTTTTTTTAGTAGTTGTTGTACTTCTTTTACCACCATAGTTTCCATCTGGTCTTCCTGGATAATTTCCACCTCCAAATGTTTCAGTTCTAGTAGTTGTTGTAGTAGTTTCCTTCACTAAACTATCAGTTGCTTCTTTTAAATTACTACTATTCATATTAAGAGTATAAGTATAATAATAACTAGATACATATTTACTATCAGCATACTTTTCAATTTCTTCCTTTGTAACACTCTCAATGTTATTAAAAGAATTAATCATGTCTTCCCCAGAACTACTTTCTTTAAAAGATTCAACTAATTTTTCCCTATTCATTCCAATAGAAGCTTTTATTTGATACTTTTCTTCATAAGAAGAAACTATTTTATTCGCAGCATTAAGGATGGATAACGTTACTGCACAAGCGCAAGATATAACAATTATTATTATACCTATCAAAATATTTCTTCCTTTGTTCCTACTTATTGATTTGAATGAATTTTTAAAAATATACATATTTTTTCTCCTTTCAACATTTAAATTATATGATCAAAATATTAAAAAAAAATTAAAAGAAGCGTTAAGCTTCTTTTTGAGTTAATATCATTAGAAATTTATTTTATTATTATGTATAGTTAATATTTCTATCTATATAACATTTATCACTTCCCTTCACTATATTAATAGTAAATTAAAAATATTAAATAAACATTAAAAAAGTAATATTATCTAAATATTACTTTAAATGTTGTCAAATTATTTTTAGATTCAACTTTTATTTCACCATTATGATTATTAACAATTGATTTAGCAATAGACAAACCTAGTCCATAGTGATTACTATTCCTATTTCTAGATTTATCTACTCTATAAAATCTTTCAAATATTTTATCCAAATCTTCTTCTTTAATATTATCTCCTTTGTTAGAAATATTAAGTATTATTCCTTCTTTATTTTTATCAAGATTTATACTTATTATAGATTTAGAATAAGAATGTTCAATTGCATTATCAATTAGTATACTAAATAATTGATTTATTTGTGTTTCATTGCATTTAAAATTGACACCTTTTTTTATATCATATTTGAATTTAACATTCTTTTCAAAAGCTAAACTTTCAAATCTAAGAATAGACTTTTCTAAAGTTTTTGATAAATCTATATCTTTATATAATTCCTTATTATTTCCTTCTTCTAATTTAGCAAGATCTAATAATTCAGTTATAAGCTTGTTGCTCTTTTCTGTCTCATTTTTAATATTATTAATCCATTTTAAATCTGAATCACTCTCATATGCTTCTACATTTGACATAATAACTGCGATAGGCGTCTTAAGTTCATGAGAAGCATCTGCAATAAATCTTTTCTGATTTTCAAAACTATCTTCAACAGGTTTACTTATCCACTTAGTTAATAACTTTGATATTAAAAATACAATCACTTCTAATATTATAAATACTATTAATGAAATATTTAAATGAGAATTTAATCTCTTTGTAGTATTAATATTATCTATAATAATTAATGTATTATTTGACTTAAACCCATATGAATATCTATTAAAATATAAATTACCTACAAACATTTTTTTATTATTAGTATTTAATATTTTATTAGTGACTTCCTTAATTTCTTCAGTTTCAGCCACTTCACTATGACTTATTACTTTAACTATTTCATTTTTATTATTTAATATAACTGAATAAAGAGTAGTATCAGCGAATATCTTAGGCTCATTATTATTAGGATCTCTCATTATGTTATTTCTATCTTCTACTAATCTTTTTAAATTACCTTCAGTTCTAATCTTCTCTTCTTTATAAAATTGATAATTTGAAATAGAAAATACTAAAAGTAATGAAAAGGTGAAAATAAAGAATATTGTAAAGAACAGTTTATTTCTTAGCTTTTTCATTTATATCCTCCAGCTTATATCCAAGGCCTCTAACAGCTTTAATGTTAACTTTTGAACCAATTACATTTAATTTTTTTCTTAAGAAAGATAGATAGGCTTCTAAGTTATTAGACTCAATTTCATTATCAAGACCCCAAATTTTATCATATATTTGATCTTTAGATATAACAATATTTTTATTTTGCATCAAATACTCTAAAATCATAAACTCTTTTCCACTAATTTCAATTGTTTCATTAGTAGTTGTGCACTTTAATACATAAGTTCTTAAATTTAGTTCAATATCGGAAACACAGATTAAATCTTCGCTATTTTTAGAATACTCTTTTCTAAGTTGAATATTCACTCTAGCGATTAATTCATCCATATGGAAAGGTTTAGTAATATAGTCATCAGCCCCACCGTTTAAGCCATTTAATTTGTCATCAAGTTCTGACTTAGCTGTTAACATAATTACTTTGGATTCAATATTATTTTTTTTAATTTCCTTTAATATTTCAAATCCATTAGTTATAGGTAGCATTACATCTAAAATAATAAGATCATATATATTACTAAGTGCATTATAAAGCCCTTCTTCACCATCAGAAGATATATCAACTTCATACTTTTCTTTTTCAAGTCTAGATTTTATCGCATCCGCTAAATTAAATTCATCCTCAACTATCAATATCCTCATAATTCACCTCGTTAAAATACTAACAATTAAATATTAAAATAAAATTAAAATATACTATTATTATAAATTATCAATTAATTCTTGTAAAATAAAAAAAATATGATATAATCTAACTAGTAAAAACGAGGAAGAAGAAGAGTATTTTAAAGATTCTTTATAGAGAGTTAGTGGATGGTGAAAACTAATAAGATATTTAAAAGAATAAAGACTTTGGAGTTGAATACCGTATACAAGGTATTACGTTAATCGCGTTAAGATAAGAGATATTATAAATTTATAATATAAATTAAGGTGGTACCACGGTTTCTTCGTCCTTTTTCCAAGGACGTTTTTATTTTATAAGGAGGCTTTTATGGAAAGAAATTTTACAGAACAAGAATTAGTTAGGAGAGAAAAAGCAGAAAAGTTAAAAGAATTAGGTCTAGATGCATTTGGACAAAGATATGATAAAACTGATTATGCGGTAGATATTAAAGAAAAATATAAAGATGTTGAACATGATCAATTTGAGAGTATGAATGATACTGCTAAAGTAGCCGGTAGAATAATGTTTATTAGAAAAATGGGAAAAGCTTCATTCTTTACCATTAAAGATAAAACTGGACCTATCCAAATATATATTTCAATAAATGATATTGGAGAAGATAATTATAATTTATTCAAATCAGCAGATATTGGTGATATTGTTGGTGTTTATGGAAAAATAATGAAAACAAATACTGGAGAAATTACTATTAAGTGTTTAGAATATACACATTTAGTAAAAGCATTGAAACCACTTCCAGAAAAATTTCATGGACTTACTGATATTGAAGAAAGATATAGAAGAAGATACTTAGACCTTATAATGAATGATGAATCTAAACGTGTTGCCTTCATGAGACCAAGAATTATAAGATGTATTCAAAACTTCTTAGATAAACAAGGATTTACTGAAGTAGAAACTCCAATATTAACAACATTATTAACAGGTGCTTCAGCTAGACCATTTGTAACCCACCATAATGCTCAAGACTTAGATATGTATTTAAGAATAGCACTAGAACTTAATTTAAAAAGATTATTAGTTGGTGGAATGGAAAGAGTTTATGAAATTGGAAGAACATTTAGAAATGAAGGAATGGATCTTCAACATAATCCAGAATTTACAATGATGGAAGTATACCAAGCATATTCTAATTTAGAAGGCATGATGGAACTTACTGAAAATATGTATAAGACAATCGCTAATGAAGTATGTGGTAAAACAACATTTAATTATTTAGGACATGAAATTAACCTAGATGGTGAATGGAAAAGAATATCTATGACAGATGCTATCAAAGAAAAAACTGGAATAGATTTTAAAGCAATCACTGATTTAAATGAATGCTTGAACCTTGCTAAAGAACATGGTATTGAACTTGAAGAACATGAGAAACAATATGGACATATAATTAATAAATTCTTTGAAAAGTATGTAGAAGAAACATTAATTGAACCAACATTCTTATATGGACATCCAATTGAAATATCTCCACTTACTAAAAAAGATCCAGAAGATCCTAGATTTACTCAAAGATTTGAATTATTTATTTCTGGTAAAGAATGTGCAAATGCATATACAGAATTAAATGATCCAATTGATCAATTAGAAAGATTTGAAGCTCAATTAAAAGAAAAAGATATGGGTAATGAAGAAGCTAATGATATAGATATGGATTTCATTGAAGCTCTAGAATATGGTATGCCACCAGCAGGCGGAATTGGATATGGAATAGATAGACTAGTAATGTTATTTACAGAACAAGATTCAATAAGAGACGTTCTATTATTCCCTACAATGAAACCAAGAGAATAATTTATAAATATACTCATATAATATTTCATGAGACTAATATTATGTGATAATGAAAATTTAAAACTTAAAAAACATCCAGAAGACATAGTGATAATTCCTTCTAAGGATTTAAAACCATGTATTGGATGTTTTTATTGTTGGACAAAAAATCCAACAAATTGTATTCATAGTGATGATGGAAACATTCAAGAATTAATTTCTAAATCTGATGAACTTATTATTATTTCAAAAAACACTTACGGAGGTTTAAGCATACCTATTAAAAGAACATTAGATAGAAGTATATCATTTATACTTCCATATTTTGAAAAAAGAAATAAACTTACAAGACATAAAAAAAGATATGATAAGGAATTAAAAATATCAGGTTACATTTACAATGTAAATACAAATAAAGAAAAAGAAACTTTAACAAATATTTTTAACTCTATGTCAGAAAACTTTGGAGGTAAGCTAAATAATTTAGACTTTTTCAATGATGAAAAGGAGTTTGAAAATGAAAACATTGATAATTAATGGTAGCCCTAAAATAAAAAATAGTAATAGTGAAGCTCTTGTTAACAAACTTAACCATTACTTAAATACTGATACTATTCAAATAAATATTAAAAATTATAAAGAGAATATTGATTTAAGTAATTATAATACCATTATTTTTGTATTCCCTTTATATGTTGATGGAATTCCATCACATTTATTAGAAGCATTAACTAATTTAAATATTAATGAAAGTACAAATATATACGCGATTGTAAATTGTGGATTTCCAGAAAGTGCACATACTAAACAAGGCCTAGATCTTATAAGAAACTATTCAATACATAGAAATTTAAATTACAAAGGTGGTCTTGGTATAGGCGGATGTGGTGGTTTAAATGGAATGAATAAGAACAAACTATTAAAATTTACTAGTAAAAGCATTGATAAAAACATAGAAGAATTATCTGAATTTATATTAAATAATGATCCATATGATAATACTTACATAACAACAAATATACCTAATAGTATTTATAGATATATAGGTAATTTATCTTGGAAAAAAGATTTAGATAAAATTGACTCATAAATAAAATTATAATATACTTTTTAAGAGGTATAATATGAGAAATTTTGAAAAAATAAGTTATAAACAATTTAAAAAAGATATAAAAGATGATAAAAAATTATATGATAGTTATTCACTTCCTTCAAGAAATTCAACAAATGCTGCTGGTTATGATTTTTACCTTATAGAAGATATTGAAATAAGGCCAAACGAAATAATAAAGATTCCAACAGGTATTAAGGCTTATTTTGAGCCTAATGAAGTTTTATTTCTAATAGTTAGAAGTTCAACTGGGTTTAAATACAATATAAGACTTGTTAACCAAGTTGGAGTAATTGATTCAGACTATTATAATAACAAAGATAATGAAGGCCATATATTTATAAAAATTCAAAACGAAGGTAAAGAAACAATTAAATTCAAAACTGGAGATCACATAGTTCAAGGAATATTTATTAACTTCTTAAAAACAGATAGTGATAAAAATATAGAATCAGAAAGAAAATCAAGTTATTAAAAAATATTAATGAAAATCATTAATATTTTTTTATCCCAGCATAACATCAAGTATCATCATTATTAGAAATCCAAATATAGTAAATAGTGCCATTAAATCTTTTTTCTTATTAGTTTGACTTTCTGGTATTATTTCTTCAACAACAACGTATATCATTGCTCCTGCTGCAAACGATAATAAAAATGGTAATAAAAATCTCATTTTTAATACAAGTAAAGCTCCTATAACACCCGCTATCGGTTCTACTAATCCAGATAAAGAACCATATAAGAATGATTTAAATCTAGAGTATCCTTCTCTTCTAAGAGGAAGGCTTACTGCACTGCCTTCTGGAAAGTTTTGTATTCCAATTCCAAGTGCAAGAATACATGCAGAAAGAACAGTCGCTCCATCTAATCCATAAGCAATTGAGCCAAATGCGATACCAACTGCCATTCCTTCTGGAATATTATGAAGTGTTATTGAAAATATTAACATTAAGCATCTTTTTATACTTGAATTATTTTCTCTTTTTTTAGATATTTTATCAAATATTTTATCACCAATAAATAGTAGTAATCCTCCACTTACAAAACCAAGAGACACAATTAACCAAGAAATCATTTTTAAACTATTAGCCATTTCTATTGCAGGAGAAAGTAAAGACCAAAATGATGCTGCGATCATAACTCCACCAGAAAGTCCTAACATTGCATCCATAAAATTTTTATTTATTTTTTTAAAGAATATAACAATCATCGCTCCCATAGCTGTAACTCCAAATGTAAATAACGTTGCAAGCAGTGCTTGGAGAACATGATTTAAATTTAAAAACCAATTTATCATAATTAACCCTCATAGTAAGATATGAATATTTAACTTATAAGGTTAATTAAAAAACACAAAAAAAATAATATCTAATGATATTATTTACAATATTTATTATATGTTTCTTTAATACGATTCATTGTAGAATTTAGTGCCGCTTCACACCATTCTTTTGTATATGTAAGCTTGCTCCATTCTCCCAAGCAATTACCATTAGAATAAGATTTATAAAGTCCATTTTTTTCACATTTATAATATGATTCATTGCCTCTTTGATATTCCCATGAGTAATCCCCATATTCATTAACGTTCAAATCTTTAAAAGCATTTATATTTACAACTTGTCTATTCACTTGAGTAGTTTTAATAGGCACTGATAAATTCTTTTCATATTCACTAGCTACAAATACAGCTTTTTCTATTTCTTCATTAGTTGTAAAATTTTCTATTTCATTAAAATTATAAGAAATATCATATATTGATTGATAATCTTTTTTAGATATTTTAAGTCCATTTTTATTAATATAATAACCATTATCATAAGTTATAATTCTATTACATATTGGTTCTGGATAAGTCTTAGCTACCGCAAATATAGTTCCAGAATAGCACTTATAAACATTATAAAATATTGAAGAATATTTATAATATTGTTTGGTTTTATCTTCGCTTTTTAATGCTAAAATCGGCATTCTATCAGCATCTTTTGCATAATAAAACTCAATAATAGATGTTGTGCCTATTAAAATAATTACCAAAAAAACAATTGATGTTATTACCCTTTTATTCATATATATAATATTAACATAAAAAAAAGACTTTTTAAAGTCTTAATCCCCAAAATCATTTTGATAACTTATTAAACTAACATTTATCATTCCAGGAACTTTTTTAAAAGCTTCTACTATTTTTCTTTTAGTATCTTCATCTTTAACTTTTATATCTATTTCATAAGTTAATTCCATAGTATCTTTAAATGTACTATTACTTTTCATTTTAGTTTTACCTAAAGATTTAACACCTTTTAACACGCTTTCATAAGCGGCATCTTCAAATTTTAATACCAATAAATATCTTGCATTTGCTTTAAATCCCATTAGATAACTTCCAAAGAAGAAAGCTCCTAATAATAATGATCCTATTATTCCAGGAATATATAAACCAGCTCCAGCCATAATACCTGCTGATATTCCCCAAAACATAAACGCTGTATCAACAGGCTCTTTAACTGCTGTTCTAAATCTGACAATAGATAACGCACCAACCATACCTAAAGATAATGCCAAGTTTGAATTAATTGTTCTTATGATTAATGCAGTTACCATTGACAACATTATTATGCATAATGAAAATGATTTAGAATAAACAACACCAGTATATGTTTTTTTATAAATATAAATAATATATATTCCTATTAAGAATGCCACTAATAATGATAATGCCATATCTCCTATTGAAAGTGTTCCAGTAAACTCTGATAAAACACTCTTTTTAATTGTATCAACAAAACTCATAAATTATCCCTCACTTTGTACTCCTGCATAATGCAAATTTAGATACTGCTTGCCTATATGCAGGAATTGTTTCTAATATTTTTTCTATATGTTCTGGTAAAAATTCATCATATTTCACTTCAAGCACAACTTCATTATTACCTATTACATCATATGTTTGAATAGTGTCATCTAAAATATCATAATTATATCTACCAGATTTTATCTTTTCATCAAGCGTAATTCTTATGTTAGAAAGCGGATATGTAAAAGGTGTCCTTTTATACTCAACTATAACAGATGGAATCAGATGTTTAGCTTTTATCTCCATTATAAATTGACTCAGTAAGTTATCTTCACTCACATCAATATCTTCTACATTACCATTTAATATTTTACTATATATTTCTTTACTAATCAACATTTGATCTTTACTTGTTAAATTATTATGCTTATATTTTCGTTCCAATCTTATAAATCTATCATCATCATTATATGTTCTAATTCTATATTTCTTTCTATATAAAACACCATCCATTTTTTCATAATAAGCAGTATTTTCTAAATCATCAAAATATAAACTTTTAATTATATATTCTCCATTTTCATTCGCATTAGAATCAAAATCTAAAATTCCACTAAGTTTACTTTTAAGCTCCATTGCAATTGCTTTAGAAACTATATATTTAATCTCATTTCTATATTTTCTCATTACCCAAATAACTCCTTATATTCAGCATTTGTTAATCTAAAATAAGATTTTGTTTGACTCTTCATATAAGCGTTTCTTTTTTGAAGATAACCCTTCAATCTTCCAAGTTCATAATTCCAATTAGACCTTGTTTTTCCCCATCTTGATAAATTTCTATTCATTTCAGGTTCTAATTCAGCAAGTATTTCATTATATCTTTCTATTGTTCTTTCCTCATTCCATACTTCTTTCAATTGATATGCAACCCTTTCAACAAACCTTTTCTTAAATTCAGTATTTTTCATTAAATTTCTAAGTATAGTTGTAGGTATTCCTCTTACACCCATACCAGAAGCTCTTGTTGAAAAATTAAAATAGTTTACATAATGGTTATAAAAAGCATAGTCTAAATCATAGAAAATATATCTCCATTTACCATCATTGACATCCGGATTAGTAAACATTTTGCAATTTATAATATCATTGTTTGTAACATAACTTTCAGCTACCCAATAATCTATTACACTATCTATATCGATCATTTTACTTACTTCATCATAGTATTCTTTTTTAGCTAAATTATGCGAAGTTATATAACTTATTAACTTATTGTATTTTGTTCTAGTTCCATATATTATATCGCCATCTATTCTTATAATATCTGATTTAGAACCATCTACATTGTAATGAGATGAAATAAAATTTTCATCTACTTTTTCTCTTATAAAATATATTCCATAATATTTACCATTTAAATATAAAATAACTGATTTATATGCTTGAACATCAACATTTATTTTACCATCTACTAAACTTGTCCCAAGTATATCTCTAATAATAGCTCCACTTTCATCTTGAGAACCAGATCTAATAACTAATGAATCATAAACAGCATTATCTCTATTATCAAAGACTTGGTAATTAAGTTTACCTTTTCCATATTTCTTTTTAAAAGTTATTGCATAACTTTTCTTTTTCTGACTCCTAGCAGAACCTCCAAACAATTTAAATCCTGCTGGAATACTAAAAGATTTACCATCTTCAAATAGTTCAGCATAAGTTGGTTTTTCGTATCCGGTTTTCCATAAATGACTTAATATCGAACTATAATCACTATTATTTAAACTAATAGATAGAACTGGTAATGTATGATTTTCATTTATTATGTATGATTTAGTAATAACTTTACTACTCATTTTACCACTTTCAAAACATGCAGCTTTTACAACCGCAGTATTCTTTAAATTTAATGGTTTATTATATATTGATGAATTACTTGAAGGAGTATTACCATTTAAAGTATATCTAAGTGTTCCAGGACATGATATTTCAAGTTCAACACTCTCTACATTATTATAAACCCCTGCTTCTTTATTAAAAAGCGGGGTATATGATATTTGCATATTTCCTGCATTATTTGCCTTAAGCGGGGTTGGATTACTAAAATAATATAATCCAAAATTTGAACTTCTACCATAGCTATAACCCACTGGAATATTCGACATAAATAACGAATCCACTACTTTTTTATTTTTATACAGGAATAATCCTTCACTTTCAGAAAGCTTAAAATTAGAATGTTTATAACTATTGTTGGATAAATTGGTATCTCCAGAAGCCATTATTACATAATATGAACCCGATTTTAATTCAACATCTGGTAAATTATACATTTTTGGTTTATTAGTTGTAGTTGTTAAATAATAATCTTTTAAATTTATAGTCTCTTTCGAATTATTATAAAGTTCTATCCAATCATAATAATTACCACCATTTTGAGCTAAATATTTGTAATTAGAATTCATAACTTCATTAATTATCAAACCAGAATTCTTAGTATAATATTTTTTTTGAAAATCACTTATGCCTGAATTAGAATTTAAATATCCAGGGCTTATCATATTGCTTTCATAAAATTTATTTTTTTCTTTTATATATGCAAGCCCATTTGTCACTTGATATTCAACCTTTTCAATCAATTTATTCTTATAAGATAAAATTACTATTCCATCTGTATTATCTAATTTAAAATTAGTATGATATTCACTCTCATATGAATTCTTATTTGAAGTGTATAAAACTATAACTTCATTTTTACCTAGTACAATATCTGGTAAAGCCCATTTATACGGTATACTTTCACTATTGGATATTGTATATCCTTTTAAACTAACTGGGTCATTTGAAACATTAGTTAGTTCAATATATCCACTATAATTTCCAAATGAATCTTTAAAATATCCTTTATTATTTGGAAGAATCTCAGTTATTGAAAGAAATTTATCATCACTATACTCTTCTTTACTTATAAACTTTTCATAACCCTCTTTAGAATTTTCATAACCAGGAGTGGCCATATTAGTTACTACAAAATTTCCATCTTCCATTCTGGACATTACTTGATTTTTAGATACTGCAACCGTTTCAATAGCGTCAATTACTTTTTTCTTTGAATTTCTAAGAGCCAACACTTCTCCACCGGATGCTTTTAATTTGAAATTAGCATATAACCCGCTTTCTCTAGTCCCACTTAAAAATATAATTAAATAACCTTTACTAGGAATAATTGTTCCGTCAGGAAATACCCACTTAATTTCATTGTTTTTATCAGATAAACTATACCCAGTTAAATCCTTATTTTTTGAACTTCCATTATAAAGCTCTATCCAATCATATGTATTACCATTTTCATCAGCATAAGTTCCACCATTAGAACTTTGTATTTCATTTATAATAACTTTATTAGTAGACATATTAATATTTTCTGGTAAATCTTCAACCTCTTTCATCTCAGTACTTTTTTTAAACACAATTGAAAGAAGTATAGATAAAATAACTATACTAAAAACGATAATAAAAAATTTAATATTTTTAATAAAATTTTTAATTGTTTCCTTTACCATTTAAGTACCTCGCTACACTAATTTAGTTTATCATAAATAATTAAAAAATGGAATATATAATTCCATTTTAATTAGATGATTCTATTTTAACTTTTATACTTTCAGTTTTACCATTTCTATATATAGCAATATTTACTTCATCACCAACTTGGTGTTTATATAAATAATATCTGAATTCAGAAATATTTTTTATATCTTTATTATCTACTTTGACAATTACATCACCAGATTTTAATCCTGCTTTAGATGCCGGAGAATTATTAACAACTTCAACAATAACCACCCCATCAGTTATACCACTATCCAATGTAATTCCACTTCTCATAAGCCTAAATGTTTCACTTGCATTTAGCATAGATATACCAACATATCCCCTTATGATTTTACCATTTTCAATTAAACTATTAGCATAATCGATAGCATCATCTATTTGTATTGCAAAGCCAAGACCTTCAACTGAAGATTCAACAATTTTTAAGGATGTCACTCCTATTACATTCCCAGAAACATCACACAAAGGGCCACCACTGTTACCAGGATTTATAGATGCATCTGTTTGCATTACATTCATAAGTAATTCTTCATTACTAGAAGTTGTTTCTACAAGTCTATCTTTTCCGCTAAGTATTCCTCTTGTTACTGTGCTTTTAAATTGTTTCCCAAGAGGAGCACCTATTGCAAAAACTGTATCGCCAACATTTATTTTTTCAGCACTAGATAATTTAGCAACTTTTAAATTACTATTTTTATTAATTTTTAGAACTGCAATATCAGAGTAAGAATCAGTTCCAACTATTGTAGCTTCAACCTCTTCATCATTAGGAAGCGTTAAAACTATTTTTGTACCCCCTTCAACAACATGATTATTTGTCATTATATAAATTACATCTTTATCTTCTTTAAATGCAAAACCTGATCCAGTAGATGAAATTTTACTATTTTTATATGTCTCAACAACTACTACTGAATTATAAATATTATTTATTCCTTCTGATATACCATTATCAACAACATTAACAGTCTTTTTTTCTTCTGTTACCATTTTAACGATAGTATTAGGAAAAAAATAAATAACACCATACATGATTAGACACCCAAATAATGTGCACAAAATTGAAATAATAATATAACCTATTTTATTACTTTTCAATATACATTACCTCCTTATAATTAGACGGAAATCCCATCTTATCTAAAACCGAATTAATTCCTACACTTTTAATTTTTCCTTCTAATGAATCAAATTCATATATAAGTTCGTTCATCATCATTTTAAAATCATCATTAGAAAGCATTCCTTTTAATATAAGAATCAATGCAAATAAATCATACTTTCCTTTAATGTATTCATCATAGTCATTTTTTTCTATATTTAATAAAGCATGATATTTAGTATCATTTATCTGTTTTTGAGTTACATGATCAAATAATATATCTTCGTGAGCACATAAATTTCTATAATTTGCAAGTATTGGTAAATAATCTTCAAGATCGCTTACTTTTAATTTATACATATTAGCAAGTGTTTCTTTATCTTCATTTCTTAATATTCCAAACATTTCACTAATTAATCCAAAACTTAAAACTTTAACACCAACCCACAAAGGTATATATCCATAATTATTTATATAATGAGAAGTTGCTCTATTCTGTGGTGCATTTATCCTAATTTGTCTCTTTATTTTTCTAAGTAAATCATTAATTTGCCTTATTTTGCCATTACTATTATCAAAATTATTTGGATTTAAATAATCTCTTTCCTTATAGCCATACGCTTTACTTAAAACATAACTAAGCATTGATTTATAGTTATTTTCAATAATTAATATATTTTTAAAGATTATATTCCTTATTTGTCTATCAAATTGAAATAAAGAATATAATTCTTCAAATGTAACACCTGGTATAAATTTTCTACTACCATCTTTTCTCAAAAAAACAAATCTATATGCATTTAAAAAGAAATAATTTTCTCTAAGTAGTATATCCTTTGCTTTATCAACATCAGATATTTCTAATCCTTTTTCCTTTAATATATCAATTTGTTCATCAATTGTTCTAAATACTTTTGCTCCCATATCACACTATCCTTACTTAAATATTATAACATCTTTTATTTAATTATGAAATGTATTTATAATATAAATTAAAAAGATTAAAAGAATATTAAATTAATTAATCTCTTCTTTTAATCTTTCAACTAAATAATTATTTCCTTCATCTGATAAGTGAATTCTATCAACTAATAGATAATCTTTGTTATCAATTAATGATTCATCAATGTTAATAATTTTTACTTCTTTATATTTTAAATCATATCTACTATTAATAAACAATACATAAATATTTCTATTTCCTATTAAATCAATTAATCTTTTATATTCACTTTCAGTTACTCTAAAACTACTATCAAAAACAAGTACATAATTATTTATTAAACCATTTGATTCTAAATTTTCTTTAATTTTTAAATATAAGCTTTCATATGTATAATTATCTATTTCAAAATTAGAATCTACAAAAGTTTCATTTAATCCATCAAAAGAATTTAATAACAAGTCATTACCATAAAAGACAATCTTTGACTTTAATTTTTCATTACGCTCTTCAATCATCTTTTCTTTTTTGTTTTTAATATCATTTAAATAATTATTATATATTTCATTATAAATATATTTACTATATGCTTCTTTGCCAACATTATTTAAATGAATTTTATCTGCCAAAAAATATTCATTATGTCCTTTAGATTCATTTTCCCAATCAATTATATAAACATTATCTTTATTTTTAGAAAGTTCTTTTAATTCTGCGTTTATATGAGACATTTTTTTATTTGTAGTAGTTATCCAAAACGTTTTTTTATTTCCAACTGTATTAAAAATTTTATTTCTACATGATGCTCCACATTGACCATTTGTCCCAAGACCAAATACAATAGGTTCACCTAGCATTCCTTTATTCTTTAATCTTTGTAATATTCCGTTAGCTTCCCAATCAGTTCTAGATGTTTTAGCATCAATATATCCTTTAGGAAATGATGCATATAAGTTGTTAATAGCGCCTAACATCACAGAATCTCCTATACCTATTAAATGAAGATTATCAATATAATTCTTTAAATTGTTTTCATCATTTTCCAAGTTTTCAAGAGTTAAATTCCAATTATTCTCTTCTTCTTTAGATTTCAAAGCATACTCTTCTTGTCTTTCTTTCATCAATTCTTGATTAGTATTTAATTGATTTTCAAGTTCTTTTAATTCATTAGTATAATCTTTAGTTATTAAATATTTACAAAATCCAAATATAGTTATTAATGAAAATATGCAAAGAAGAACTATCTTTAAAACTAAAAATCTTATTTTATTATTTTTATCTTTTCTAAAATCAAATATAAAACGAAGTATATAAGATATAAAAACAGTAATACTTATTATTAATAAAAACATATATTTGCCATTTAATTTAAATTCTTGAAATAAAAATATAACTGGATACTGAATCAAATAAACTTCATAACTAATGCTAGAAATTGATTTAATAACTTTATCAAATACTGTTAATTTATCATTATTAATAGTACTATATTCAATCAGTCTACAAGCTATCAAAGAAGTTATCACCATAGATATTGAAAATAATTTTGAATCAGAACTAATTATAAAAAACAATACAATTAATACAATTAAATACATATAAAATATTAAATACTTAAATTTAGAATCAACAATTTTACTTGGTATTAGCTTTCTATAGTATGAATTAATATATCCTAAAGTTACCCCGAATATTATAGAAAATATTCTTGTAAATGTATTATAGTAGACACTCATTATATTTTGAGTAAAACTAGAATAAATGAAATAAAAAGCACATAATAAAGATAAAATTATTAAAAATATACAAGGCATAATTTTATTAACTTTTTCATTAACTTTTTTGATTCCAATAAATAATAAAGGAAATATTAATTCAAATTGTAGCAAAATTGATATATACCAAAAATGCATAAACGGTGAATCAACATGCCTTGCAAAATAGTCAAGACTCGCACTCAATTGCCAAAAATTATTATATCCTAATATTGTTGATGTTGTCTCAGGTTTTAAATTAATCCAATTAATTGATGGTATTAAACTAATAATAAATATACTTATAAAAGCAACAATAATGAAAGGTAAATATATATGTTTTAATCTATCTATATAATATTTTTTAATAGAAAAGTTTCCCTTATTAAAAGAAGAAACAAAAGATAAATATCCAGTTAAAACAAAAAATACACATACTGCCAGATATCCACCTTTAAGAATATTTAAATGATATAAAAATACAGCAATACATGATATAAATCTAATAAAATCTAATTGTTTATAATACTTTTTATTCTTCATTTTACTACCTTACTACAGTATCAAGTATAAATAAAAGTATTTAAAAAGTAAATAAAAGTATTGATTTTTATTTAATAATATTATAATATTTTTTAGGGTACAGATATGAAGATAAAAAAATCTAGAAAATTATTTAATTTTAATAAGAAATTAAAAGCTTCTTCATTTTTTAATTTCATATTTATTTCATTTTTAGAAACTAACTATCAACAGTTAGTTTCTTTTTTTATAAGTACCTAAGAAAGGAGTTAGAAAAAATGAAAAAAATGATATATGACACCAATGAATTTCCACCTATTGGTAAGGCTATTATATTAGCATTTCAACATGTTTTTGCAATGTTTGGAGCAACAGTACTAGTACCAATATTAGTAAATGCTGCTGCTGGTAAAGAAGTATTAACAATACCAGTTGCATTAGTCGCTTCAGGTATAGGAACACTTATCTACATTGCATGTACAAGAGGAAAATCACCAGTTTATTTAGGAAGCTCATTTGCTTTTATCGCACCACTTGCAGCTGCATATTTAAAAGGAGGAATAAGTGGAGCTATGACAGGGATAATGGCAGTAGGTCTTGTTTATGTTATAGTTGCATTAATAATTAAATTTGCCGGAAAGAATTGGTTAGAGAAACTTCTACCTCCAGTAATAATAGGGCCAATGATAATGGTAATTGGATTAGGACTTGCTGGAAGTGCTATTGGAAATATAGGACTTACAGCTGATTCAGTATTCAACTGGAAAAATCTAGTAGTTGCAATAGTTGCATTCTTAGTAACAGCTCTTACTATGACAAGAGCAAAAGGATTCTTAAAAGTTATACCTTTCTTAATTGGTATAATATCAGGATTTGTAGTAGCAGCTATCTTAGGAATGGTAGACTTCACACTAGTTAAAGAAGCAAAATGGTTTGCACTTCCTAAATTTATATTGCCTTTCAAAGATTATAAATTAAATTTTGCTGCACTTTTAACAATAGTTCCAGTAGCACTTGTTACAATATGTGAACATATCGGAGATCACACTTCACTTTCAAATATAGTAGGTAAAGACTTAATAAAAGATCCAGGACTAGATAGAACACTTATGGGAGATGGTATCGCAACATTCGTAGCTGGTTTACTTGGAGGACCTGCTAATACAACATATGGAGAAAATACTGCAGTAGTTGGTATGACAAGAGTTGCTTCAGTCAAAGTAATTGGGCTTGCTGGGATATTCGCAATCATACTTGGTTTCTTAGGAAAATTCACTGCATTAGTTTCACTAATACCTGCACCAGTTTTAGGTGGTGTATCATTACTTCTTTACGGATTCATAGCTGTTAACGGATTAAAAGTATTAATCAAAAATCAAATCAATTTTGAAGACAATAAAAACATTGCAATTGCTTCATCAATGCTAGTAATTGGTTTAGGAGGAGCTACTATATCAATCGTAACTGGTAATGTTAACTTAGTTATATCTGGTATGAGCTTATCTGCAATAATAGGTATCATACTTAATTTAATACTTAAAAGCGATGCAGAGCCAACTGTAACAGAAATCACTAGAAACGATGAACTAAGAAGTTTCAAAAAAGAAATAAAAGATGAATTGACAGTAGAACTTACAAGTGAAATAATCAATAAAATAAAAAGAGAATTGAAAAAAAGTAACTAAATAAAAAACTTCTAAATTAGAAGTTTTTTTATGCATTTATTTCATTAAAAATTTTAGTACCTTTATTCTTTAAGTATGATATTAAAATAACACACAATATTATTCCAACTAATAAAGTTCCTAATATTGATATATCTATTGATGTTAATGCAAGAATTAATACCATAATACCAGCATTTATCCCTATTAAAGCAAATCCTAACATAACAGCTATAAATGAACTCATACTTTGTTTAACTACTTCTGTATCATTATCAGCATCCATCTTCGGATATTTTAGATTAGCTATTATACCTACTAAGCTAGATATTAATGGATATACTATAGAACACATTATTAATAATAACATCTCAAATATATTTAAATTAAATCTAATAAATAAAATTATATCTCCTACTAATAAGAAAGAAAATGAAATTAATACAGTAGTTAAAACTTTAGCTAATATTATTTTAAATGGTTTAACGGGTAAACTTTTTAATATATTAAAAGATCTTCCTTCTAAAGATATCATAGAACATGTCATAGATGATGTGAATGAAGAAGCAACTATCAAAATAAATATTACAATTGGTATATATGATTTAATAGTGCTCACTGTAATTAATGATTCTTCATTTATTAAAGATGCAGCAATACTATCAAATTTAACTACTAATAGTATACTTCCTATTAAGAACAAAACTAAACCAAATGTAGCATTAGCAACAAATACTGGAGTATTAATTATTCTATTTAATTCTTTTTTAATAATAGATTTTATTACACTATTTTGTTTAATTTTATATTTACCATTATTATGAGATATACTTACTGATTTAACATTAGAATTTATTTTGAAATAAAACTTACTTAATAATAATATTGATCCACCAAATAATAGTACATTTATTAAAATAAATTTAAATAATTCTAATATGTTAAAATCTCTAACCAATCTTATATAAGCAGCGGCTGGATAATATAGTTTAGTAATAAATCCATTTATTTTATTAGCGTTAATTACTAAATCTTCAACTAGATTATCTATATTAAATGAGACATATAACATAGACAATGTAAATATCATAACTATTATTATTTGAGCAATATTTTTATATTTAAATTTAGATGAAGAATATGCAGAAATAAATCCTATTACAGAAGATATAACTATCGGAATTATAGGAAGTAATAATAGCATCAATAATGAAACTATATAATATGAAACTTCTACATTACCATATCTAATATATGCTACCATGGCTGGTAACATAAATAACGCATTATAAACTACTTCAAATAAATAAAACTTAAATATTCTAACAAACAATATTGTAGATTTTTTAATAGGTAAAGAAAATAATAAATTATCATCTTTAGTATTAAATAAAAGACCACCCGATTTATATATTCCCTCAACTAAAGTTAACATAAATGATACAAGTACAAATAGCGTTAATGCAACGTACTCTAAATTTGCTTTAGAAAGAGGTTCCATTATCATATTTGCGTAACTCCATACTGAGAAAGAACAAATAATAAATAATACTATTGGTAAAACAATTTTAGATGACTTTTTTTCACTTTTACTTTTAATTTTAAATAATTGCATATTGCTTGACATACAAGCTTTTAATAGAGATATTAATTTTTTCATATTAACCCTCTAATTCTAAGAACACTTTTTCTAGAGATTTATCACCTTTTATTTGCTTCATACTGCCAACTTTAATTAATTCTCCATTTTTGATAATAGCTACTCTAGAACATAATTTTTCAGCTACATCCAAAATATGAGTTGAAAAGAAAATTGTTTTACCTTCTTTAATCATTTCCTTCATAACTTCTTTAATATCGTAAACAGCTTTAGGATCAAGACCTACAAAAGGTTCATCCATAATTAATATCTTTGGATCATGAGCAAGAGCAGATATAATAGCTATTTTTTGCTTCATTCCATGTGAGAAAGAATTAATAGTATCGTTTAGATTATTCTCTATTTCAAATAATTTAGCATACTTACTAATATTCTTTTGCCTTTCTTCAATGGAAACGTCATACATATCACATATAAAATTAATAAAATCTATAGCTTTCATATTTTCATATAGCTCAGGATTGTCCGGAACATATGCCATATCTTTTTTACAAGCAATAGGATCTTCTTTTATAGATTTACCGTTAATTAAAATATCACCTTCATCAAAATCATGAATACCAACAATAGATTTAATTAATGTTGTTTTACCTGCTCCATTGTGTCCTATAAAAGCAAATATTTCTCCATCCTCCACATCAAAAGAAACATCTTTAACTGCTACCTTACTACCATATTTTTTAGTTACATTTTTAATTTCAATCATAATTATACCTCTACGTATAATTATAACATACATTATATTATTTTTTTCTTATATAAGTTATATTCAATACTATTATTATAAAACTTAAAATTGTTAAAACTATAAAAGCAAAAGTAGGTATTCTAGTACCATTACTAGTAAACATATTAGATAGTTTAGGGACTTTTTTATTATAAATACCAATAAAATTGTTTTTAGTTACATTATAATTATCATTATATAAATTATTATCACCTTTAGTAGTTAATATTGTGTTATTGCTTTCATTTTTTAAAACCTTTACCACTCTATGAACTATTTCAAATCCATCATTATAATAAACTATAATATCGTTTTCTTTAATTTTATTAATATCAACTACTTCATATATTATTGATTCTTTTGATTTGATTGTTGGACTCATACTGTTACTATACATAGTTGATATTCTACCTTCATATTTTTTAGGAATAATATACCCATATATAGAAACCAATGAAAATATAACAAACATTATGTCAATTACAGCAATAAGAAATAATTTAAATACATTAATCTTTCTTTTTTCATGTTTCAATATACTAACAATCGTTTTATTCTCATCTTTTACTTTTTCACCATTTAGTATTTCTAAAACACTGACATTTAATTCTTTTGATAACGGAATTAATAATGATATATCAGGTGTCCCCCTTCCAGTTTCCCATCTTGATATTGCCTTTTCAGTTACATTAAGTTTTTTAGCAAGTTCTTCTTGAGTAAGACCAAGTTCTTTTCTTTTAGTTTTTATTAAACTTCCTATTTTATTTAAATCCATTTTTTCTCCTTTCACTAAAATTATAAAAATATGTGTTATATTAAATCAACCTACTAATCGTAGGATTTAAACTTTATACAATGAAGAAACAAAAAAAGTTCGAATAAATCGAACTTTTCATATTATCTCTTACTGAATTGTGGAGCACGTCTTGCTTTCTTTAAACCATATTTCTTACGTTCTTTACTTCTAGCATCTCTTGTGATCATTCCAGCAGATTTTAAAGTAGCTCTTAATTCTGGATTATATTCCATTAAAGCTCTTGCAATTCCTAAACGAATAGCACCTGTTTGACCACTAAATCCTCCACCTGTAACAGTTGCATCAACATCTACTTTGTCTAAAGTTTCTGTTAATACTAAAGGTTGTTTTAAATCTATAACTAAAGTTTCGTGAGGCATATATTCGTTAACGTCAACACCATTAACAGTTATTTTACCTTTTCCTTTTAATAATTTAACTCTAGCTATACTTCTTTTTCTTCTACCAGTAGCAGTATAAACTGATTCAGCCATTATTTAACCTCCAATACTTCTGGTTTTTGAGCCTCGTGTTTATGCTCAGCACCTTCGTAAACAAATAATTTTTTAAACATTTGTCTACCTAATCTTCCTTTTGGAAGCATACCCTTAATAGCTCTTTCAACCATTTCAACAGGATATTTTTCTTTCATTTCTCTTGCTGTTCTTTCTCTTAATCCACCAGGAAATCCACTATGATTATAATACATTTTTTTATCAAGCTTGTCTCCAGTTAAATTAATTTTACCAGCATTAATAATTATAACATTATCTCCTGAATCTATATGAGGAGTATAAGTTACTTTATGCTTACCTCTTAATACATGAGCAGATGCGGCAGCAACTTTACCTAAATTCTTGCCATCTGCATCAATAATGTACCAGTTATGTAGAGCATCTTCTTTTCTCAACATAAATGTTTTCATTTTAAATTTTCTCCTTCTTTTAAAGTTTATATATTTGCCTTCCCACAGCAATATACTCCCTTTCAAAATGTACCGCTTATGATTATACTAAAATTGTACCATCATGTCAATTATATTTTAATTTATTTTACGCAATTACATACAATTTTATTGACAAATAAATACTAAAATTATAAAATTATGATATGGTAGAAAGATATGGAGGGAAATTAATAAATGGGAAATAAAAAAATTATTGCTATTCTTATCGGTATTTTATTTGCAATTTGTTTTATTTTTGGAATAGTTGGGTTATTGGAGAGTAAAAAAACTCCACAGGTTAAACCTACAAAAAATTATCAAGTAACTTACAAATATTTTTTAAATGATGTTGAAGTTTCACAAATGCCAGTTAATCCAAAACAAATAGTAGATGAAGGCAGTTCAGTTGCTTCTAGTATAGAAATGAACGTTGAAGAACTATATGCATTTAACACTGCAACTTGCACTAATAATGTCACATATACTTGGGATTCTGTAAATTGGAAATTCACACCCTCAAATACAGCTGATTCAACTTGTAGTTTATACTTTGTAACCACTTATAATGTTGTAAAAATTGAGGCTACAAATGCCAAAATAACTACTCCTAGTGAAATAAAAGTAAAAAGAGGTGAAGATGCCGTAATCAAAATTACTCCTAATGAAGGATATGAGTTTGAAAAAGCATCTTGTTCAAATAATGAAGTAGTTGATTGGGATAAAGATGCTAAAGAGTTGATTATCAGAAGCATTACTTCTGAAACATCATGTAAGGCATCATTTGCAGTAAGCAAATTTAGCGTTGAAGTACAAGTTAATATGGGAAATGGTTCAACAAAAGTAGAATATGAATATGGTAAAGCAGTAGAAATTAATACTACACCTGCTGAAGAATATGGGAATCCTGAAATAGCGTGTACAAACAATCAAAAAGCATCATGGAAAGATAATGTATTAAAAATTGATAAATTAACAGATAATACTAAATGTACAGTAACATTTACAAAATTACAATCAAAAACCGAATACATGGCAACATTAAATGTTGGTGATAATGGAACAATAATATCAGGTGCTAATCCAACAAAAGTTTTAGCTGGTGGATCTATTAACTGGAATATTAGAGTAGCAGAAGGTTATAAGCCTGATGATATAACATGTCGTGGAGGTAATGGTGATATTAAACCTTCCGATAACGATTATATTATAACTCTTAAAAACGTTGTAGAAGATGCTGAATGTAGTATAATCTATAAACAAGGTGAATAAAATTCATCTTTTTTTTATTCATTAAAAGTGATATATTGTATTTATGTGGAAAATAAAAAATTTAGAAATTAATAATAGAATAGTATTTGCTCCTATGGCAGGAATATCCAATATAAGTTACAGAAAAATAATTAAGGAAATGGGGGCTGGATTAATATACTCTGAAATGATAAGTAATATGGGCATTGTTTATAACAATAAAAAAACAATTAATTTACTTAAAATAGATAATAAAGAAAGACCAATTGCAATACAAATATTTGGGAGTGATATTGATTCATTTGTAAAAGCTGCTAAATATGTTGAAAATAATATTCATCCAGATATAATTGATATTAATATGGGTTGCCCTGTCCCAAAAGTTGCTCTTAAAAGTCAGGCAGGATCTGCTTTGTTAAAAGATCCTAATAAAATATATGATATAGTAAAAGCTGTTGTTGATAACACGAATACGCCTATATCAGTTAAAATAAGGAGCGGTTGGGATGAGAATCACATAAACGCAATAGAAGTTGGCAAAAAAATAGAAAAAGCAGGAGCTTCATTAATATGTATACATGCAAGAACACGCTCCCAAGGTTACTCTGGTAATGCAGATTGGAATATTATAAAAGAATTAAAGAAAAATGTTAATATCCCAGTAATCGGCAACGGAGATATTAAAACTATTGAAGATGCAAAACGCATGCTAGATGAAACGGGCTGTGATGCCATAATGATTGGAAGGGCCACCTTAGGAAACCCTTGGTTTATTAAAGAATGTGTTGAATATATTGAAAATAATAAAACTATAGAAAAACCAACATATGAAGATAGATTAAATATGATTACAAAACATTTCAATTTGTTAAAAGAAAACACAAACCTTAAGCAAGCATTGCTTGAAATAAGATCACATGCGTTATGGTATATAAAGTATTTACCAAATAATAAAGAATATAAAAACAAGTTTAATCAAATTAGAAGTGAAGAAGAATTAATAAATTTAGTAAATGAATATTTAAACAAACTAAAAGATAATTGTTAAAATTATCTTTTTAATAATAGTTTAGTATCCTCTATATAGTCTTCAGTAAAAGAATCTAAGTATTTATCGGGATAAAACATATAATAACTATTATCTATTACTCGTTTAAACATTTTTGAATCTTTTATAAACTTATTATCTTTATTATTTTTTATTACGTCTAAAAATTCAATATCATCAATACCATACAATATTGATAATAATAGAAGACTTAAATGTTTATAAGACCACATTAATGTCTTTTTATATTCAATATATCCAGAAACTTTGTGTGAAACAATAGAATCCATATCACATATTTTTATATTTTTATCATTTATTAATATATTATCTGAGTGTAAGTCCCAATATGCAATTTTATATTTTTCTAACTTTATAATTGCATCACATAAAGTTTTACACAAATATATTTTGTCTTTAAAGTTATAACTATTATCTTCAATTAATGAACTTAATTTTCTATAATCTTTTAAAAAATCCATTCCATACCCTTTATAATTTAATGGAAATATTTTTGACATATATAAAGAATATTTAGGTAACACATAATGTTCACCAGAAATCGAAGCTATATGTTCAATATTTTTATCAAGATCATACAAAAACGATCTTTCTAAATTTGAATTTTTAATATCTTCTCTTATTTCAGGCATTTTTATTAAATCATTATCATCAATAAAAATAGTTGAATTTTTATTTATTGAATAGATTCTTAAACTATTAATATAATTTTTGTTTATTACTTTTTTATCCATATTTTCCCCTTACATAGCTACATATTATATCATTTTCTAATTAATTATTCAAACATAATCGTACATTAAATTATTGTATTAAAAAAAATAGCGTTGTATAATAATTTATGAAGGAGGAAATATGAAAAAAAATAAGTTATTTAAAATTTTAGCTATTACTATGGTAGTTATTGCATTATTAACTTGGTTTATTCCAGCTGGAAATTATAGTGGAGAATTCATTGATGGTGGACTTCAAAGATTAGGTTTTATAGATTTTTGTCAATACTTAATTTTACCATTCTTTCAATCAATGTTTATAGAAGTTCTTCTATTTTTATTATCAGTTGGTGCTTTTTATGGTATTCTAAGTAAAACTGGAGTTTATAAAAGCAGTATTGAAAAAATAGCTAAAAAATTTAAAAAGAAAGGAACTTTAGTTTTAATAATCATTGCTGCTTTAATGGCTATATTATCTTCAGTAGGTGGATATGGTTTACTATTATTTGCATTTATTCCAATGATAATATCAATTATATTATTAATGGGATATGATAAAATAACAGCATTTTTAATCACATTTGGTTCAATGCTAATTGGTATTATGTGTGCTACTTTTGGAGGTGTAGAAGCTACATTATCAGTTCTAAATTTAACATATACTTCACAAATATTCTTTAAATTAGGACTATTTGTTGTATCTTTTGTTATATTTATTCTATTTACTTTGAAAATTAGTAAAAAGAAATCAAAAGAAGAAAAATTTGAAGATAAATTTTTAGGAAATGAAACTTCTAAGAAAAAGCCTTGTGCTTTATGGATTATTTATACACTAGTATTTATATTATTTGTACTAGGATGCACTAAGTGGAGTGAATCATTTGGAATTGATATATTTAGTAAATTCCATGAATGGTTAATGGCTATTTCAATTAAAGATTTTAATATATTTAATAATATACTTGGAAACAGTACTGTTGCTTTTGGTAATTGGAGCTATTTCCAAATGTCAGTTGTATTAATTGTTGCTGCTCTAATAATTGCTGCAATATATAAAGTTAAAACATTCGAAGCAATTCTAGATGGTATTAAAACAATTGTTAAACCTGCTTTATTAGTTATATTTAGTTATGGAATATTGATATTAATTGTTAATAGCGGTATGTTTACAACTTTAATGTCTTATGTATTAACACCATTAAAAAAATTAAATATATTAAGTGCATTATTATCAGTTGTAATTAATATAATTGGTTCATTTTTACACATTGAATTACCTTATGTTGCTAATTTCTATTTACCATATTTAGCAGGTACTTTTACAGAAAGTTACGCACCAGCTATATTAAATGTAATGACACAAGCAACATATGGATTAACAATGTTTATAGCACCTACTAGTTTATTCTTATTATTAGGTCTTTCATACTTAGAAATCTCTTATTGTGAATGGCTTAAAAAAATATGGAAATTAATAGTAGCTTTATTACTAGTAATAATTATACTTATTATAATAATGTTATTAGTGTTATAATAATATTTAAATATATTTTAAAAAAAGCAATATAAATTCTTAGCAATTAATATTGCTTTTTTATTATTAAAAACTATTTTAAAAAACTTTATTTTTAATAAAAAAGTATATATAATTATAGTAGGTGAAATTATGAAAAAATTATATAAATTTTTTATAATATTTTTGTTTTTATTATTTTTAAGTGCATGTAATAAGAAAGAATACATATATTTTAATTATAATTGTAATGGTAAAGTAGATTATCATAAATGTGAACTAAAAAATAATAAAATAAATTGTAATGTGTTGATTCCAACTTGTAGTAATCAAAAGTTTTTGGGTTGGTATGAAGCAAATGAATATGAAATTTCAGTTGATTTAACAAAAATTTTTACTAAAAATGAAATATTGTATGCAAGATGGGAAACTGTAGAAGAACCATCAAGTCAAATTATAGAAGAGCCAAGTTCGAGCGAAATAGAAGAACCAAGTTCAAATGAAATAGAAGAGCCAAGTTCGAGTGAACAGCCAAGTAGTAGCCAAAATATTGTTGCAACAAAATACACAATAACATTTAATGCTAATGGAGGAAGTAAAGCACCATCAGCACAAACAGTAACATATAATGGGACTTTACCAACTATAAACATAATACCTACAAGAGAAGGATACACATTTATAGGATGGTATGATAGTGTATCAGGAGGTACTCAATATTATAATTCATCAAATGTAGCAGTAAAAAAATATGATAAAACATCAAATATAACATTGCATGCAGTATGGAAAGCAAAATCATACACAATAACATTTAACGCTAATGGAGGAAGTGGTACCCCATCATCACAAACAGTAACATATAATGGGACTTTACCAACTATAAGTGTTAAGCCAACAAAAACAGGATACACATTTATAGGTTGGTATGATAGTGTATCAGGAGGTACTCAATATTATAATTCATCAAATGTAGCAGTAAAAAAATATGATAAAACATCAAATATAACATTGCATGCAGTATGGAAAATAAACGAATTAAAGATAATGTACAATGGAAATGGTGGTAAATGGAATTCTAATAATACTGATCTTACTTCAAATAAAAATGGTGATGTTGTTTATAAAACAAATAGTACAAAATATGTTAAGACAGTTTATTATGGCGATAAAAACATTGATTTAGCAAATTATGATAATGCTAAATTTATAAGTTTCAAAAAAGATGGCTATATAGCACCTAGTGGTTCAGAATGGAAAGTAGGGTCAAAAACTTTTGCAGATAATAAAAAATTAAAAGCAACAGATTTGGCATTAGCAGGTGGGTGTGATTTATCAAAAGGAAATTGTAGCATCACATTAAAAATTAATTGGAAAAGTAATGAAATCACACCATTAGCTCAAGGAAAAATAATATATAAGCAAAATACAGAAACACTAAAAGTAAAAATTCAAAAAAGAACAGATGTAAATAAAAGCAATTATTATTTAACATATATATGGGTTGAAGATCCATATACTCAAAGCAATAAAGCACATGCTAAAAATTACCCAAATGCTTTGCAGCCAACTAAAGGCATTCTTGAAAATGAAGTTAAAAATGAAAAACTAAAAAATAAATTAGTTATTGCAACAAATGCAAGCGCTTATTACAATAGTAGTTACTCAAATTGCAAAAGTCAATGGGATAAATACAATCAAAAAGTAGGTAAAAAAGAATGTGGAGAAGGATTAAATAGTTGTTTCTGCTACCCTGCTAAAACTTCTTCTAATTTATATAGTCAAAAATATGTTAATACACAAGTAGGTAACTTAGTCATTACTAAAGGAAAAGTATTTAGAAATTGGCCTCAACAAGAAGCTGTTGACACTTCAAATACTCTTGATTTATATGGAATAGACCCAAATGGCACTTTTAGAATTTTTAGAAATATAAATGGTGGAAATGAAACTTCACGTAAAAAACTATACAAAAAAATAATTAATACAGGCATTAAAAACACAATAGTTTGGAATGTTCCAATAATACTTGAGGGAAAGGTTGTTGGATGGCAAAATAATCAAAGCCTTAAAAATATAACAGCTTTTTGCCAAGTAGATAAGAATAACTTTGTAATTTTTAGTGCACGAAAAGCAGTTTATAGTTATTTAGTGCCACAAGACTTTAAAGCACTTGGGTGTAAAAATGCAGTTAATTTTGATGGCGGAGGTTCAGTTGAACTATTATATAAAAATCGTGGTGGAGATGTAACTAGAATATTTAATTCATATGGTGATAATGCCAATGCCGAAATTTTCTATTTTACCGAAAAATAAACTCAATTTAATAATAAAAAAAGGAAGTTAAAATAATACTTCCTTTTTTATTATAAAAATATGTTTATTTTTTTGATAAAACTATCATTATAATCATAGAATTTAAAAGGAGAATTTAATGATAAAATATAATAAAGATGTTATAAAAATTCTTAAACAAAGTGAAAAAGAAACATACGAATTAAATGATTCAAAGGTCACAATTAACCATTTTATATTGGCAACTTTAAAGCTTGATAATAATATTAAGAAAATTTTTAATAAATTTCATGTTGATTACAAAACATATATAAATAATATGACTAAAAATGAAATTAATAGAAAAAGTGATTTAATATTCTATTCTTTAAAATTTAAGAAGATATTAGATTTATCATATGATACCGCAAATAAATATCAATCAAACGAAATAAAATTAGAACATATATTCATAACAATTATTGACGAAAATATAGAATTAGAATTGTTAACAAATATTAATTTAAATATAGAAACATTTTATAAAGAGTTGCTAAATTCATTGAATAAATCAAATGAAATAATAAAAGAAATTGGAACAAACTTAACAGACCTTGCTAAAAATAAAAAATTAAGCAATATTATAGGTAGAGAAAAAGAAATAAATCAAATAATTGAAATATTAGCTAGAAAAAATAAAAATAACCCAATTTTAATTGGAGAAGCTGGAGTTGGAAAAACTGCTATTGTTGAAGAACTAGCTAATTTAATATCAAACAATAATGTTCCAACATTTTTAAAAAACAAGCAAATAATATCAATAAATATTTCTTCAATAATAAGTGGCACAAAATATAGAGGTGAATTTGAAGAAAAACTTAACAAAATACTTAAAGAATGTGAGACAAAAGATAATATAATTTTATTCGTAGATGAAATACATACTATAGTTGGAGCTGGTGGTGCAGAAGGAGCAATTGATGCTTCTAATATTTTAAAACCTTCTCTTGCAAGAGGAACAATAAAACTAATAGGTGCTACAACAATAAGTGAATATAAAAAAACAATTGCAACTGATAAGGCATTAGATAGACGTTTTCAAAAAGTAATAATAAATACACCTAATAAAGAAGAAACATACAATATATTAAAAAGCATTAAAAATGAATATGAAGAATTTCATAATGTAAAAATTAGTGACAAGCTATTAAAAAAAATTAGTGATTTATCTGATAAATATATATTAGATCGCAATAATCCAGATAAAAGTATTGACATACTCGATGAAGTTTGCGCAAGTACAAGTGTAATTAAAAACCATAAAATAATACATGATCTAAGACAAAAAATATCATGCATTAATAAAATTAAAGAAAATGCTTTAAAAAAAGGTAATTATTTAAAAGCATATAAATGTAAAGAAGAAGAAGAAAATATTTTAAATAAAATTAATACAAATCTAAATTATAAAAAAGATGTAAGTTTAAATACAATTATAGAAATAATTGAATCAAAATGTAATAGTAAAATTTATGATATAAACACAAATAAAAATTATAAATTTCTAAAAGATAATTTAAATAAAAAAATAGTTGGACAAGAAAATGAAATTAACTGTGTTATAAATAGATTAAAAATATTAAATATGAAAAAAGATAACTTACCAATTTCAATTTTAATAAATGGCCCATCGGGAACAGGTAAAACTTCTTTTGCTATTGAATTTTCAAAAATTACTGGTAGAAATTTAATAAAATTAAACATGAATGATTTTCAAAATGAAATATCAATAAACAAAATAATTGGTTCACCACAAGGATATATTGGTTATGATGATAATAATACTGTTTTAGAAGATTTAAAATTAAACCCTAATTCAATAATATTACTTGATGAAATAGATAAGGCAAATATAAATATAATTAATCTTTTTAGCAAAATAATTGAGGAAGGAATAATAAAAAATTCTAAAAATGAAATATTTAATCTTAAAAATACATTTATAATAATGACTTCAAACAATACAAAATGCAAACCTATTGGATATATAAATAAATCAAAACAAGATGAAACACTTTCCAATAATTTTATAGAAAATATAGACTTCATATTGAATTTTAAAGAACTAAGTGAAGATTCTATTAAAAAGATAATAAATAATTACATAAAAGATTTTAATCATAATTATAATACAAATATAAAACTTAATAATAAAGAAATAGAAAACATAATTGATAAAAGTTCATATAAAGAAAATGGTGCTAAAAGCATTAAAAAATTATTAAATACTTATTTAGAAAAAGAATTACTTTCTATAACCTCTTTATAAATTGTTTGTTAAGTGATAAAATATATTTATTGAAAGGATATATTTTATGACATATTTATTAGTTATATTAGGGATAATGGCCTTACCATTACTATCACAAGTATATATAAATTTTACTTATAAAAAATATTTAAAACATGATTCAAGTCAAAATATCTCAGGATTTGAAGTTGCTAGAAAAATATTAGATTCAAATAGATTAAATGATATACACATAGTAGCAACCCCAGGAATGCTTACAGATCATTATGATCCATCAAGAAATGTAATAAGATTATCAAATGATATATTTGATAAAAATACAATTTCATCTGTTTCAGTTGCAGCTCATGAATGTGGTCATGCACTACAAAAAAAAGATGGATACCTGTTTATGAAAATAAGAACATTCTTAGTTCCAATAGTTAATTTTTCAAATAAAATAGCTTACATAATATTATTTATAGGATTCTTATTAGAGTATTCAGGATTAATAGAGATAGCTATTGTATTAATGTCTACTGGTGTTTTATTTCAGTTAATAACATTGCCAGTTGAGATAAATGCATCTAAAAGAGCAAAAAAGGAATTAATAAAACTAAATTTAATTAACAAAGAAGAAGAAACTAAAGTAACAAATGTATTAACGGCGGCAGCTCTTACTTACGTAGCTGGATTATTATCATCATTACTAGAATTATTTAGATTAGTACTAATAATAAACAATAGAAGAAACTAAATTAAAGTAAACACATTTATTAAAATGTGTTTTTTAATAAAATAAAAAGAAGTATTTCTACTTCTAATTAACAAATTTCCATAAATCTTGCTCTTTTTACTTGTTTAGCAATATATCTTTGATGAAGTGCACAAGCACCTGTCATTCTTCTAGGTAATATTTTACCTTTCTCATTTATATATTTACTAATTACTTGAGCATCTTTATAATCTACTGATTTGCCAGCACACATTTGACAAATCTTTTTCTTTCTTTGATAAAACTCTGCCATTTTTTTCTCCTTCCTAATTAGAATGGTAAATCATCATCTGTAATAGCGATTTCATTACCAAAATCTTTATATGGATCCCCATCAGGAACTTCTATCTCATTTGCTTGTATATCCATAGGAGCTTCTGGAATTTGATCCATAAAGTTAGTATCTGCTACATAATTAGAATTTCCTTCTTTTTTACTTCCTAAGAATTCAACTCTATCTGCAATAACATCTGTTACATATCTTTTTGTGCCATCTTGAGCATCATAACTTCTAGATTGTAATCTTCCTTCAACACCTACTTGACTGCCTTTAAAACAATATTTTGATACATTAGCAGCTTGTTTCCCAAATACTGATACATTGAAGAAATCAGCATCATAATTTCCATCTTTATTCTTAAATGTTCTAGTAACCGCCAATGAAAAAGATGCAACTGAAAGTCCACTACCTGTTGTTCTAAGCTCAGGATCCTTTGTCAATCTTCCTGTTAATAATACTTTGTTCATATTACTCCTCTTCTTTTACTATTAAATGTCTTAAAATTCTTTCATCAATTTTCATTCTTCTATCTAGTTCTGCAATTGTTTTAGCATTGCATTCTGTGTTAATAAGATAATAATATCCTCTAACTTCTTTCTTGATAGGATGAGCAAATTTTTTAGAACCTAAATCTTTTAAATTAACAGATTTAGCTTTGACATCTTTTAATAAAGATTCATATGTTTTAGAAGCTTCTTTAACATCTTTTTCTTCTAAATTAGCTTTTACTATAAACATAACTTCATATTTGTTCATTTCTACACCTCCTTTTGGTCTAACGGCTTCATATTGAAGCAAGGAACTTTTAAAGTTCACACGTATTATAGCAAATTAAAAGTATAATGTAAACAATTATACTTCTAAAAAAATTATTTATTTAATGCTTTTAATTTATCATACCATATACATTGAGCAACGCTCATATAAGGTACCACATAAATTGCGGCAATACCAAATGTAATAGCAACTAATAATATCCATCCAATAAAACTTAGTCCAAATACAAAGTATTCCCATTTATGTCCTTTCATCATAGCAGCACTATCTTTAATAGTTTGCCATATTTCTGTTTTTCCATCTGCTAATAAATAATTACACATACTTAACATTAATGCAATTATGATACCAGGGATAACTAATAGCATCATTCCAGCACCTACAAATATACCAACTAATAAAGTTACTACAAATATAGGAAGAAAATTTTTATAAAAATCAAATATAACTTTTATTTCTGGTTTTTCACCTCTTGAGAATTTTAAGATATATGCAACAACACCAATTGTTAATGGCATTAATGCTATATTAGCTAATGTACTAACAAGTTGGTTAGTACTATAACCATCAGGAAGTTTTCCTGTGTTAAGATAAGTTTGTAACATATCTGGTGTTACTGTTGCTGGAAATATTGATGATAAAATCATGCTAACACCACCACTAATTAATCCAACTAACAATATAGCTTTCCATATTGTCCATAAGTTACCTTTGATTTTAGCTTTAGCTTCTTCTTTAATTGCTTTTCTATCCATACTACACCTCCTTTCTCTATTTTAAACATTGAATCTAAAGTAACAAATATCCCCATCTTGCATAAGATATTCTTTACCTTCTATTCTAGTTTTACCAGCTTCTTTAACCTTCAATTCACTGCCATAATTTATTAAATCATCATATGACATTACTTCTGCTTTTATAAAACCTCTTTGAAAATCAGTATGTATTATTCCAGCACATTCAGGTGCTTTCATTCCATCAGTAAATGTCCAAGCTCTAACTTCATCCTTACCGACTGTAAAAAATGTTTTAAGCCCTAATAATTTATAAGTAACTTGAATTAATCTATCAAGTCCACTCATTTCAATTCCTAAATCATTTAAAAATTTATTTTTTTCTTCATCATTTAAATCTATTAATTCACTTTCAATTTTAGCACACATCGGTATTACTGGAACTTTTTCTTTTGAAGAAATACTCATAAGTTCGTTTAAAAATTTATTATCATTACTCATTAAGTCATCTTCAGATATGTTTGCTAAATAAATAAGTGGTTTTAAAGAAATAAAATTAAATGGTTTTAAAATTGCTAATTCCTTTTCATCAAAAGTTCCTAATCTTAAAGGTATTTCTTTATCTAATAGATCTTTTGCCTTTTCTAATGTTTCAAGTTCAAATAAATCATCTTTATTATTGGTAGTATGAGCTTTCTTTTCAATTTTTGAAATTCTGTTTTCAATTATCTCTAAGTCACTCATAATAAGCTCTATATTAATAATATCAATATCCCTTAAAGGATTTACTTCTCCTTCAACATGTATAATATTTTTATCTTCAAAGCATCTAATTACATGAACAATCGCATCTACTTCTCTTATATGAGATAAAAATTTATTGCCCAAACCTTCCCCTTTAGATGCTCCTTTAACTAAACCTGCTATATCAATAAACTCATATTGAGTTGGTATTAATCTTTCTGGATTATACATGTCATTTAGTTTGTCTAATCTTTTATCTGGTACAACAACAATTCCTACATTTGGATCTATTGTTGCAAAAGGGTAATTAGCAGCTAAAATATTTTTTTTTGTAATTGCATTAAATAATGTACTTTTACCAACATTTGGAAGTCCTATTATTCCCGCTTTCAATGCCATAATACATCACTCTTTCTATTTTAAATTAAATGGGATTGTTGTGAATCCTCCAATGCCCAAAGGAATTCCAGCTATATACCAACCAACTAATACTATGAACCATACTACAAATGTTGAAATACCATATGGAATCATATATCTAATTCCTTTTTTTATAGTTATTATATCATTTTGACTATATTTTTCTAAAAATGCAATGTATATAACAAAATATGCAAATAATGGTGTTATACCATTAGTAATCGAATCTCCAGCAGTAAATATTACTTGAGCAAATTCTGGAGATAAACTTGCATTCATAAACATTGGAACAGCTATTCCACTCATGATTGACCATTTTATTAATGATGAGGTAGAAAATAGATTGCTTATCATTACTATTAATAAAAACACGATAATAAGTCCTACCCCTGTAAAACTATGTAATGTTAGTATCTTAGTTAATAAAGCAGTTATTACAACACCTATATTTGTCTTTTTAAATATACTGATAAACAATGACGCAAAAAACAACAAAACTATTACACTACCTATTCCATCTAATGAATGAGATAACCCTTTAGTTAAATCTTTATTTGTTCTTATTGATTTAGTTATCATTCCATAAGAAAGACCAATTAAGAAGAACCATAAAGTTATTATAAATACAAATCCTTTATTAAACAAAGAATTATCACCAAAAATCATATCTATATATCTTGCGCCACCATGATCTAATAATCCTCCTGATAATGGTAGTCCAGGAATTATGCTATATATAACAATTAATAAATAAATAATTGCTACTAATATTGCTATAATTAAACCTCTTAAGTCTTTATTTGTTATTATATAACTCTCATCTTCTTCACTAAATTCATATTTTGGTAAGAGAGGCATTATTCTTTTTTCAGTAATTCTTGTAAATATTATAGACAACGAAATTAATAAAACTAACATTATTAGTAATGCAAAGAAATTACCAATTGTGTACCCCATATTCAATAATTTTGCTGCATTTGTTGTTAATGATAGTAGGCTACTATCCATTGATGACAAAAATATATTTACCCCATATCCAAAAGATAAAGCTGCAAAAGAAGCAATTATTCCGCCAGTTGGATTTCTTTTTCCATATTTGAATAATAAAGCTGAAATCGGAAGCATTATTACAAATCCAATATCTCCAAATAATGAGAATAGAATACTTATAAATATTACCAAAAAGGTAACAACATTTTTAGACATTTTACGAGTAACTAATGTAAGTGCAGTTCTCATAAAACCAGATTTTTCTAATATTCCTATTCCTATTAAAGTAATTAATAACATTGATAATGGTACAAAAGAAACAAAATCACTTACTGCATTAGTAACAATATATTTAAGTCCTGATAAACTGAATAAACTCTCAACTTCTACAACGTTTGTTGTTAATTCATTTGTTACTGTATTTACTGTTTGATAATCTGTCTGTACATGTAAAATAGATAATATTCCACTTAAAATTATAGCAATTGCAGATAATACTATAAAACTAAGCATTGGGCTTAAAACAATTTTTTTCTTTATTTTCATTCTTCCACCACTTTCTTTAATTTTTTTTCAAATTCTATTCTTTCCATCATTATACATCTTTTACAATTTACACATTCAAGTTTAATATCAACACCGCACCTTGTAATTCTCCATAAATTAGTTTTACATGCATGAGGTTTTTTCATAATAACTAATGAATTTATATCATATTTTCTATTCATCGTTTACATCCACATCTATTTTTAAAATTTCTAATATTCTTTCTAAATCTTTTTCACTATCAAAAGGAATCAAAATAGATTTATTATTTATTTTAACCATAGTTCCTATTTTATCTCTCAATATTTCTTGTATAAAATTATACTTTGTATTGATTTTTTTTGATACTCTAAGAATGGGTTTTTGTCTTAAATAATTTGGATTATCTAATAAATTTTCTAAATTTCTAACAGACATGTCTTCTGAAACAACTTTATTTGCTAAATCTAATATTTTATCTTTATCTTCAAGTTTACTCAAAACTCTAGCATGCCCCATACTAATTTTTTTATCAAGTACCATTTTTTGTACTGATTTTGGTAAACGTAGCAATCCCAACATATTAGTTATGTAACTCCTGCTTTTACCTATCTTTTTAGAAAATTCTTCTTGAGTTATACCTAATGATGATATTAAATTTCTATAAGCTTCTGCTTCCTCTATAGGGCTTAAGTCTTCTCTTTGAATATTTTCTAAAAGGGCTATTTGCATCATTTCTTCATCAGTAAAGTCTTTAATAATTGCGGGTATAGTCTTTTTATCAGCCATTAAAGATGCTTTAACTCTTCTTTCACCAGCTATTATTTCATATCCTTTTATACTCTTTTTAACAATAATCGGTTGAATTACACCAAATTCTTTAATTGAATCAGATAATTCTTGCAATTTTTCTTCATCAAATATTTGCCTAGGTTGATATGGATTACTTCTAAGTTCACTTAAATCAAGTTGAACAATGTCACTTTTATTTGTAGTATCAAGAATATTTTTTTCTAACGCTGAAATATTAATTGCCTCATTAGAAAATAATTGTTCTAAACCTCTTCCTAATGCTTGTCTTTTATTTTCCATTTCTATCAATCACCTCTTTCGCTAAATTCAAATATGCCAAGGCTCCTTTGCATTTGGGATCATATTCTATTATTGGTTTTCCATGAGATGGTGCCTCCACTAATCTTACTAATCTTGGTATTATTGTATCAAATACTTTATCTTTAAAAAATTTTCTTAATTCTTCTACAACCTGTAATCCAAGTAAAGTTCTACCATCTAGCATTGTTAATAATACTCCTTCAATATCTAATCCAGGATTTATTCTAGTTTGAGTAAGTATAATAGTATTTAGTAATTGCGTAACACCCTCTAATGCATAATATTCACATTGTACTGGTATTAAAACAGAATTAGAAGCTGCTAAAGCATTTGTTGTTAAAAGTCCTAAATTTGGTGGACAATCAATTATTATATAATCATATCTATCTCTTATTCTATCTATTTGTTTTTTTAATTGATCACTAATTTTTAAATCACTTTGAACCATGCTTTTTTGAACAAGTTCAATATCAGTACCAGCTAAACTTATATGTGATGGAATTATACTTAAATTTTTGAATGGAGTTTTAATAATTGCGTCTTCAATATTGGCATCTCCCATAATAACGTTATAAGCACTTTTATTAACTTCTAATTTATTAACACCGAGTCCAGTAGTTGAATTACTTTGAGGATCCAAATCTATTAATAAAACCCTCTTTCCTAAATGTCCTAAAGAACTAGACAAGTTTATACTTGTTGTTGTTTTTCCGACTCCACCTTTTTGATTAACCAAAGAAATAACCTTACCCATTTCTTTATACCTCACTTCATAATATATTTTAACACACCAAGCACTTTTTTTAAAGAAATAATAAAAAAATATGTTATAATTTTTTTAGGTGATAAAATATGGATTTTATAAAAAGAGATTGGAAAACATATTTAATTGTAATTGTAGTATCAATTATTGTAATTGCAATAGGTAAAGATATATGCTCATACAAAGTAAATAGCAAATATGATCTTGATTACTATTCTGCAAAAGTATTATCTATACAAAAAGTCGAAGAATTACACAATGAAAGTAATGATAGAAAAATATACTTTAGTGCTAAAATACTAGATGGACCTTATAAAAATCAAATAGTTAATGCTTTTCAAAAAGTAGAAAACACTGATGCATATAAAGTTAGAGATGTAAAAGAAAATGATAAAATAGTTATAATACCAGCTAAAACAACAGGGTTTGCACAACAAGGTATTGGTGATGATGCCTTATGGACATTCTCTTTATTTAAAACAAGCAATTATTTATTAATACTTGTAATAGTATTTTTAATAATGATTGTAATTATCGGGAAATGGAAGGGGATAAATACAATAATTGCCCTTACAATAACAACATTATTAATATTGTTAGTTTTTATACCATCTGTCTTAAAAGGATTTAATATTTATGTATCGACACTTCTTTGTTCAATTTATATAATTATAAGTAGCTTACTTTTAATAAACGGATTTAATAAAAAAACTTTGTGTGCAATTGTAGGTAATATATTTGGTATATTAGTTTCTGCAATTATTGCACTAATAATGAATAAGGTTTTAAATATAAATGGACTTATAAATGAAAATTATATATATTTGTCACTAGTTAACCCAGAACATCCAATAGACTTAAGAGCAATGATATGGTCAGGAATTATTATTGGTTCTTTAGGAGCTATAATGGATGTTGCAATGGCTATAGCTTCATCAATGCACGAATTAAATGAAAAGATGAAAAATAAAAGTTTTAAAAGCATGTTTGCATCTGGTATGAATATTGGAAAAGATTCAATAGGTACAATGGCAAACACATTAATACTTGCATATATTGGATGTTCAATGTCTACTGTATTACTACTATTTTCATATAATAAAAATCTTCTATATTTATTCAATATAGAAGCCATAATAATAGAAGTATTACAAGCGGTTATAGGTAGTATAGGAATACTTTTGACAGTTCCATTAACAGCATTCTTTAGCGCTTGGCTATTTAATAGAAAAATAAAAAGAATCAATTAGTTTGATTCTTTTTTAGTTTTACTCTTTTTTACAGTGGTTTCTTCAACTATTGCTTCAATTTCTTCTTTTGTTAATGTTTCTTTTTCATAAAGTACATTTGCTAGTGTTTCTACTAATTTTTTATTTCCTTTTAAAATTTCTTTAGACTTATCATAGCAAGATTCTATTATTTTTTTAACCTCACTATCTATTTCAAGTGCTACTTGATCTGAGAAATTTTTTGATTTAGTATAATCTCTTCCTAAGAATACATCTTCTGATCTATGTTCATATTGAACTGGTCCTAAATCACTCATTCCATACTCAGTAACCATACTTCTTGCTATTTTAGTAGCTCTTTTTATATCATCAGAAGCTCCAGTACTGATTTCGCCTAAGAATAACTCTTCGCTAACTCTTCCTGATAACAATGTTGTTATTTGTTCTAATAACTCATCTTTTGTATAGACTAATGTTTTTTCTTCTTTTGGAAGCATTTGTGTATATCCACCAGCCATACCTCTAGGAATTATTGTTATTTTATGAACTTCTTCTCCTTTTGGAAGAATTATACCAGCAACTGCATGACCTGCTTCGTGAAAAGATACAACTTTCTTTTCAAAATCTGTAACTTTTCTACTTTTCTTAGCTGGTCCCATAAGTACTCTATCACTTGCTTCATCTATTTCTTCCATTGTTATTGAATTTTTATTTCTTCTAACTGCAAGTAAAGCGGCTTCATTAAGTAAATTTTCTAAATCCGCTCCAGAATATCCCGGAGTTCTTTCAGCAACTCTTTTTAAAGATACTGCTTCATCTAATATTTTGTTTTTTGCATGAACTTTTAATATATCTTCTCTTTCTCTAACATCAGGTAAATTAACTGTTACTTGTCTATCAAATCTTCCTGGTCTTAATAACGCTGGATCAAGTACATCTGGTCTATTAGTTGCCGCTATGATAATTATACCTTCATTAGCACCAAAACCATCCATTTCCGTTAATAATTGATTAAGAGTTTGCTCTCTTTCATCATGGCCACCGCCAAGGCCTGTGCCTCTTTGTCTACCAACTGCATCTATTTCATCTATAAATATTAAACAAGGCGCTGTAGCTTTTGCTTGCTTAAACATATCTCTTACACGAGATGCCCCTACACCTACAAATAATTCCACAAAGTCAGATCCACTTATGTAATAGAATGGAACCTTTGCTTCACCGGCAACTGCCCTTGCAAGTAAAGTTTTACCAGTTCCTGGAGGGCCCACTAGTAAAACACCTTTAGGTATTCTGGCACCTAATTTTTGAAATTTCTTCGGATTTTTTAAGAAATCTATTAATTCTTGAACTTCTTCCTTTTCTTCTTTAAGACCTGCTACGTTAGCAAAAGTTGTTTTACCACCATCATCTGACAATTTTGCCTTACTTCTTCCAAAATCAAAAGTTCCTTTTCCGTTACTTCCTAATTTAGTAAATAAGAAGAACATCGCACCTAATAACAACAAAGTAGGAACTACATTTATTAATATCAATATCCATGAACTATTTTCAGGATTGCTATTAGTTGTAACTTTTAAATTTTGACTTTCAGCAAGTGTTAAAACATTTTCCATTACTGAATCAGTCAAAGGAACAACCACTTTAAATCTTTCACCTTCTTTATAAGTTGTTAACTCACCACTTATAACATAAACGCCATCTCCACTTTTTGGAGTTATATTTAATTTTTCAACTTTTTTTTCATTTAAATTAACTATTAATTCATTATAATCCATATCATGAATTTCAGTTTTCAAATTTCTAAAAAATAATAAAGTTGATAACATTACTACTGCAAGTAAAACATAAGGCAATATATTTTTAAATAAATTATTCTTTTGTATAACCATTTTTTCCTCCTTTAATAATATCTTAGTACAATATCATACTCTTGATTTTTATCTTTGTCAAACTTAGATTTTCTAAGTCCTGGAACCCAAACAATATTCTCGTTAGCATCTAAAACAACTGGCCAAATTTTTCTATCTTTTAAAGGCACTTTTTCATCTATAAATATATCATTTAATTTCTTAGTGCCATTCATTTTCTTTATATTAATTTTATCACCATTTCTTCTTGTTCTTACATGAAGAGGTAAAGTTATTTCTTTTGATGAAAGCCTAGTTGCAAAATTATTTGTCCATTCTGTATCTTCTATAACTTCTATATTTTTTCCATTAGGTAAATTAACTATATCATTTATTTCAATTTCATAAATCTCATTTTCTGGTTCATTAAAATCAAATGTAACTTCATTATATGTTTTAGTACATATAACGTTATTAGGTAAATGTACTATCTTATTAGGTTTATTAGAATTTATTAAGTTTAAGATTAAATTTACATGAATATCACCAATTATTAATAAGTCATCTCCATATATTGTTTCCAAAATTGAATAAATTATTTTAATTTGTATAACTTTATCTAATTCTTTAAATTTTTCAATATCAAGTATACCTTCTTTTAACACTTTATTCTTTAAAGTATTCATTTCTTTATCTATATATGCATTATTTTCAAGTAATATTTCACTAAATTTTAAAAATTTTAAATGCACATTAGGATTTTCACTTTTTAAAAAAGGTAAAACATATTTTCTATATCTATTTCTTGTGTGAACATCATCAAAATTAGTTTTATCAATTACATACTTAATTTCATTTTCTTTATCAAATTCTTCTATTTGAGCTTTAGTAACAGTAATAAGTGGTCTTAAAATTTTATATCCATCTTTATCTACAATTCTAGAAAAGCCACTATAACCTTTTAATGATGATCCTCTAACTATTCTCATAAGAATTGTTTCAATTAAATCATCGCCATGATGAGCAGTTAATAAGAACTTAGCATTAAATTCTTTTACTAATTTATCAAAATAATTATATCTTATTGTCCTTGCCTCATTTTCAAAATTATCATCACCATATGTTTCTATTTTCATGTATTTAAAATAAATACCTTCAGCTTCACAAAATTTTTCTAAAAATTTTCTTTCATCATCACTTTCGATTCTTACATTATGATCAACATGAGCGCACACTAAAAACAAATCTAATTCTTTTCTTAATTTATTCATTAGATATAAAAGTGCCATTGAATCAGGGCCTCCTGAAACTCCAATAACAACTGTATCATTTTGTTTTATTCCACTTCTATTTAGCAAAAAATCATAAACTTCTTCCATAAAAACACCTGAATCAATTTTATCAAAAAATAACACCAAAGTATAGTGTTATTCTATTTTAATGATTATTTCACCATCTTTTGAATATAGATATTTTTCCCTTGCATATCTCGCTATGTATTCAGGGTCTTGTAACTTTATTATTTCACTTTGTAATTTTTCCTCTTCTTTTAATTTTTCTTTATAAACAACATCTAATTCCTCTTTTGTTTTTATATTTTTAAATATTTGAGCTCCATATTTCCACATATTTGATATAAATAAAACTAACAAAGGTATTAATATTATTAATAATAGAAGTATTCTTCTTTTATCTTTTTTACTTGCCTTCTTCATATGGACCTCCACTATACTTGAATTATATCACATTTATTGAATTAATGATTTTTTTTATTCTTAATTTTCAAAAACTTTACAAATTTTCTTGCCTTTTTAGTCAATCTAACCGATATAATAAACGATAAAAGCATAAGTATAATAAAAAGAATTCTTAAATCACCATTATTAATTTTAAGCATTATAATGAAATATATTAAAAATATATTAGTAGATAATAGAAAATTGTTTAGTATTTTGTATCTTAATAAAGTCTTGTATAAAAATTTATAATTAAAATTATAAATTAGCCCATACAAACTACCATACAATATAGAAAAAATAATAGATATAATTTGTACTTTTAATTCCATTACCTAAACAATCTAGATATTAAACTTTCTTTATTTTTTTTCTTTTCTTCATCAAAATATGCTACACTATTAATTTTTCCTTTAATATAAATATTACCACCAGAAGTATCTAATTTTACTAACTCTAATTCTTCGCCTTTAATAAGAATGTAACCCATAACACTTTGTAAAAAGAATTCTTCTTTATTAAAACTTTCTATTTTTTTAATTCCATTCATTTGTATTGTTTTTCTATCAATCATTTGTACATTATGGGTTAAAACTTGTATATCTTTATTCTTGTCCATTTTTCCTCCTAAAAATATATATGAAGAAAAATGCTTTAATATAACAAAAAAAGCTTTTTTCAAGCTTTTTATTATTCTTCTTCTGCTGGTTCAGAATTAACTTCTTCAGCGTTTTCGTATGCATCAAAAATTTCTCTTTCAAACATACTTCTGCATTCTTGAGTTATTGGATGAGCAATATCTTCAAATTCACCATCAGCTTTTTTACGGCTTGGCATTGCGATAAATAATCCTCTTTCTCCTTCAATAATTCTGATGTTTGTAACAACGAAACAATCATCTAAAACTACTGAAGCAAAACCTCTAATACGTGAATTCTCTTTTTGAATTTTACGTACTTTAACAGATGTTATTTTCATTTTGTTTCCTCCTTATGTATATATTTTTATTTTACACCTTAAAATTCTTTATTACAAGTATTTTAATTAATTTTAAATATAATGTTTTTAGTTAATACATCTGAATAAGAAAACGACTTTATTTCGTTATCAGTTTTGATAGTGAATAAAAATGGATAAGCATTTAGTATTATGCCTTCTATATATTCATACTTATTTCTACCTATGTCAATTTTTGCTAATACTTTTTCCCCAATCATATTGCTTATTTCTTCTTTTATTTTTTCAATTTTCATTTATTCTCCATTTCTAGGATAGCCAATATACATGGTTCCTTTTGTTCTAATACCGCCTATCCCATCTGGTCCATATTTTGTTTTAGATAATATGTCTATTAAATCAATTTCTTTACTTTTATCTGTATAACTAAGTGTTACTGCAATTATTGCAGGATCTAAAGCGTGAATATTAACTCTTTTTGGGCTAGATGCAAAAGTTGCTCCTGATTTAATTAAATTTTCATAATCACTTTGACAAGCACCTGCTATTATTATTAAACCATCATTAGACTTTTCATATTCTCTAGCTTTTCGAACTGTTTTTATGAAATTTATACTATTTTTATATTTTGTATTTTCTTTGCCTCTTCCATAAAATGCATCATGGCCCGTTACTATTAAAATATCAGGTTTTACCTCTTCAAGATATCCAATTATTTTATTCGGCATTTCCTTTTCATTTAAAGATTTACCATAAGCAAGTACATGAGCTTTTTTATAAAATTCCATACATTTTTTTAAATAATCATCATCACCATCTATGTGAAGAATTTTACCTGGAAGATAAAAATAATCACTTCTATTTAATAGTCTGCCATTTAATACTTTATCAGCATAAGAATAATCACAATTAACTGCCTTTGTATCAAGTTTTACTAAATCTTTCTCATCTGCATCAGCATACAATCTCAATTCTACGCCTTTTAAATAGCAAATATTTTTTTTCTTATTTATAACTTTAAAAACAATATCGTTGTTATGAGATTTTCTAGTAACAATATCTCCAATTAAAATCACTTTATCACCTAAAAAATTATATTCAAATAAATAAAAAATATATCTAACTATAAATTGTTAGATATATCTATAAATTCTTCTACTGTGAGAGATTCAGCTCTTGCTGTTAAATCTTTGTTATATTTTTTCAATACATTATTTATTTTTTCTAAATCATATTTTTTTAAATTGTTTTTCAAATTTTTTCTTTTAAATTGAAACGAATCTTTTATAAGCTTATAAAATACATTTTCATTATTTACTTTCAATTTACTTTCTTTGCTTTTAAATTTAATAACCACACTATCGACTTTTGGGACTGGAAAAAAACAATTTTTGGAAACAATTGCAACTTTAGAAATGTCATAATTATATTGTAGAAAAACACTTATTGATCCATAATCTTTTGTGTTTGGAACAGCAGAAAACCTTTCTGCAACTTCTTTTTGAACCATTAAAATCATTTCAGTTGGATTTGATTCTTTTGTTATTTTATTTATTATTGCAGTAGTAATATAATATGGTAAATTTGCTACAAAATATAAATTCTTATATTTTTTAGTTTTTAAAAATTTATTTAAGTCTATATTTAAAAAGTCTTCATATATTATTTTTAAATTATTATTATCTTTTTCTAGTTTATCTAATTCTTCTTTTAATCTGGTATCTATTTCAAATGAAATAACATTTGCATTTAATTCTACTAATTTCTTTGTTAATGCTCCACTACCAGGACCGATTTCAATTATTATTGAATCTTCTCTTATATCAATTGAATTTATAATTTTATTTATAATATTTTGATCAATTAAAAAATTTTGACCAAGAGATTTCTTGTATTCAAAATTTTTCATTATTACCACCCTAATCTTAAAACTTCAAATTCCAAATTTTTTATTCTTCCAACTTTTTTGCGTGCTTCATCTTCAGTATTCATTAACAAGTCTATGTTATTTCCACCAACGCCTCTGTCCATAACAACTGCTACAATAGGCTCTGATGAGACTTTTCCAACTTTAAACCTTAAGATTGTCCCACATGGATACCTTTTACTACTAGCTACCATTCTGATCGTTCCATATTCTTTATCATCAAAGAAAATACCTTTTTCTAACACATTTATCCTTGGCTTACATGCAACGATTCCAGAACATAGCGGGCAATCTCCAGCATAACCAGTCAAACTGCCTACAAATGTAGTTTCTGGTTGATATAATGCAGTTTTATAAGACTCTTCTTGTTGATTTGATATTACCTCATAATTTATTGATTTATTCAAATTGTCATTTTTAACAACAGTAATAGATGTTCTTTTCATTTCAGTGGTTGTAATAAACATAACAAAAAATAATAAAGAAAAAATTCTAAAATATGTTACCCATTTTTTTGGCTTGTATTTTTTCATTTTCTTCACCTTTCTAACAATAAAATTATATCATTTTTAGTCTTTAATGTCAAAAATTTTATAGCAATTTTTAGTAGTAATTTTTCCTAATTCTTCCAATGATATATTAAAAATTTTTGATAAAAATTTTGCCGTCTCTAAAACATATTTTGGTTCATTTTGTTTACCACGAAATGGTTCAGGAGTCATATACGGAGAATCTGTCTCTAACACTATGTTTTTCAATCCGATTTTATTAATATAATTCTTCAAATTACAATTTTTAAAAGTAATTAATCCTCCTATACCAAGTTTATATCCGATTTTTATATATTCCATTGCAGTCTCATAAGAACCAGAATAGCAGTGTATAACACCCTTTATATTATATTTCTTTAATATATTAATTGTATCTAATGTTGCTTCTCGTGAATGAATTATTACTGATTTATTATATTTTTTGGCTAAAGCCATTTGAAATTCTAAAAGTTTAATTTGATCTTCTTTATTTTCTTTTCCATAATAATAATCAAGCCCTATTTCTCCAATTGCAATAAAATTTTTATCATTTAAATTTTTAACAATATAATTCTCTAATTTTTCTTTTATTTTTTCATTAACATTAGTTACATCCTCTGGATGTATTCCCAAAGCATAATAAAAATTGTGCTCATGAGATATTTTTATAACATTTTCAATGTTGTTAATACTTGTAGCACAATTAATTATTTTTACAATTCCATTTTCTTTTGCACTTTCTACAATATCATCAATATTTTTATAATATTCATCATAAATATGTGCATGACTATCTACTAACATAAAACACCTATTTTTCATTTGTCATTATTAGCATGTATTTTAATAAATAATAATCTAACGAAAATAAAAATACAAACCAATAAAAATGTTTTAAATTAATGCTATCAATTATTATGTTTAATAATAACAAAATAATTGTAAATACAACAAACTTCTTATCTACTTCATACTTCAATAATTCTTTTATTGTTTTCATACGCATCCATTAAAATATAGCAATTTAAAAAAAATCTTTCAACAAGTTTTACGTTTTTTTTCTTTTTTTGACATTTTTTTACATTATTCAAGTTTTTCTTTTAAAAGAAATACAAATATTTCTACAACTAATAAATCTTTTTCTTCTATCTTATTTTCATTATATAATACTATACTGCCAAGAATATCTGTATTTACTATTATTGGACAAAAATAGTAATTACTTTTTACTTCTAATTCATTTGTAATTTTTAATGGTTTATTTTCTAAGTATTGTTTTCTTGAATCAATTAATTCTATAAATTGATGAGATAGTTTTCTATCTTTTATTTCATTTGTTTTTTTACAAACTAACAAAACATTTTCTTTATCAGTAATAATAAAATTTGATTTTAAAAATCTTTCTAATATGCAAAAGTAACTATTTAATATATCTTTTAAATTTTTTAATCTATAAAATTTTTCTAAAATTATTTTGTCATCATTAATAGATATTTCTAAATCATCACTATTTTTTATATTTAAGTTCTTTCTAAGTTCTTTTGGAATCACTATTCTACCAAGTTCATCTACTTTTCTTACTATTCCAGACATAAACCCTTCTTTCTTTATTATTTTTAACCCATATAATAAGGATTATACATTTGACTTTTATATTTTTTTAAAATATACTTTTATTATAGAAAGAAGTGATAATATGACAGTTGAAGCTACAATTGAAATACCTAAAAATACTAGGAATAAATATGAAATCGATAAGAAAACAGGAAAAATTAAATTAGATAGAGTCTTATATTCATCATTATCTTATCCAGGCGAATATGGTTTTATAAATAACACACTTTCAGATGATGGTGATCCCTTGGATATATTAATCCTTGCTGATAATCCAACTTTTCCTGGCTGTATTGTTGATGCAAGAATAATAGGATATTTAGATGTTATAGACAACGGAGAAGGAGATCAAAAAGTAATTGCCGTTTTAGATAAAGATCCTAGAGCAAGCCAAATTAATGAAATTAACGATTTGCATGAACATCAATTAATTGAAATAAAAGATTTTTTTCAAAATTATAAGAATTTACAAAACATTTCAGTAATTGCAAAGGATTTTCATACAAGATTAGAAGCTGAAGAATTAATTAAAAAAACAACAATATAAAAAATGAAGTTATTTGTTTACTTCATTTTTTATATACTTTAATACTTCTAGAATATAGTATAAATAATGCTTTTCATAATCAAGTTTTAATAATGATAATACAATAAAATTATTTCTATAAACAAATGCAAATTTAGAATTTAATCTCACTGTGTAAACAAATAAATTTTCTATATCTAATTTCTTATATATATTTTCTTCTATTTTTAATGATATTTTCATATTATCATTTATTAATATTTTAATATCTAAATATCTTAATATGTTTTCTACATATTCTTGAATCATATAATTCTCAATTTTATCATCAATAAAACCAAATCTATCAATTATCTCATCTTTTAATTTTTTATAGTCTTCATCATTGTTTATACTATTTATTTTATTATGAAGTTCTATTATTAATTCATCTTCTTCTGAATAGTTTTTATCTATATGTGTTGAGACATTATCTAGTAACGTTTGAGTATCTTTGTTTTCTTCTTTAGTACCATTTAATTCTTCATTTATAAGCTCCAAATACAAATCAACACCAACCGAATCAATAAAACCTGCTTGTTCAGTACCAAGCATATCTCCGGCTCCTCTAATACTCAAATCTCTCATTGCTATTTTATAACCACTACCTAAATTAGTGAATTCTTTTATTGCATTTAATCTTTTAACTGCTGTTTCACTTAATATAGATTTTGAATCATACATTAAGTATGTATAAGCTATTTTATTACTTCTACCAACTCTACCTCTTATCTGATAAAGTTGACTAAGACCATAATGATCAGCATCAATAACTATCATAGTATTAGCATTTGGAATGTCAATTCCATTCTCAATTATTGTTGTACTTAATAAAACATTAAATTCATTATTATAAAATTCAGTCATTATATTTTGAATTTTTTCTTTATCCATTTTGCCATGTGCATACTTAAAAGTTATATTAGGCATAAGATGTTGAAATTTTTTTAAAGTTTCTTCCATTTTTTTAATATTGTTATAAAGAATAAATACCTGTCCATTACGAGAAACTTCCTTTTGAATAACTTCTTTTAATAATAATTCGTCATACGCAATGACATAAGTTTGAACTGGATATCTATTTTTTGGTGGTGTTTCAATTAAAGATAAGTCTCTAATACCTGTTAATGACATTTGAAGAGATCTTGGTATTGGAGTTGCTGATACACTTAATATATGTACATTATTTTTATATTTTTTTATTTTTTCTTTGTGCATCACACCAAAACGTTGTTCTTCATCTATTACCAATAATCCTAAATTTTTAGGCTTTATATCATCACTTAATAACCTATGAGTACCAATTAAAACATCAATTTTTCCTGTAGATAAATCTTCCAAAATTTTTTTAGTATCTTTTGGCGTGTTGTATCTATTTAATAATCTTATATTTACTCCGTAATTTTTAAATCTATTTATAGCATTATCATATTGCTGCTGCGAAAGTAATGTTGTTGGGCACAAATATAACACTTGCTTATTATTCATAACTGCTTTAAAAATAGCTCTAAATATTACTTCTGTTTTTCCATAACCAACATCTCCACATAATAGTCTATCCATTGGTTTAGAAGATTCTAAATCTTTCTTTATTTCATTAATTGCTTTAATTTGATCAACAGTTGGTTCATATTGAAATTCGGATTCAAATTGTAATTGCAATGCACCATCTTTTTCATATGGTGTTACTACTGCATTAGTTCTTGCTCTATATAATTTTATTAATTCTTCTGATATTTCTTTTATTTTATTCTTGATTCTATTTTTTACTTTCTCCCACTCGAAAGAATTTAATCTTTGTATATTTGGTTTAGCACCATCTTTAGAAGAATATTTATATAATTTTTCTAGACTATTGACTGGTATATATAATTTATCAGTACCTTTGTACTGTAAAAGAATATAGTCATTTTCAAAACCATTTTTTCTAATTGTTGTTATTCCCATATAAACACCTATTCCATGCTTTTTATGAACAACATAATCTCCTACTTTTAAATCTTCTATACTGGTTATTCTCTTACCAACTTTATATTTAATATTATAATTATAACTATTATTGGATTTTTTTAAATCATTTGAAGAATAATAATATTTTTTATTATATATAAAACCTCTATTTAATACTTCATCTATAACTTTAATATTATTTTGTACTAATAATTCGTTTAATTTCTTGTTTATTGAATATATTACCCCACAATTATTTTTAATATCATTTATAAATTTTTCTGTATTCTCATTATAATTTACTATTTCTTCTGCGACAATTTTATAGTCATATTCATTATTATAGTTATCAATTAAATCAACATATATTTTATTCTTTATATAGTTTATATCAAAATTATAGTTTCTATTTTCCTCATAATATTTAGCTTGCTCATTTATAGTTTCAATACTCTTAATAATCTTACTATAATCTTGAATCAAAGTAATAGGATCATTGAGATAATCAATAATACTTGAATTTGAATTGTCATATTCATCAGTCACAGGTAACACGTTTATCATATTTAATTCTTTAATTGATAATTGAGTTACTTCATCAAAAGATTTTATTTTTTCTATTTGATCATCAAAAAATTCGATTCTAATAGGATGTTCTTGATCAATTGGAAAAACATCTAATATAAAACCTCTTACAGAATATTCACCTGTATTAGTAACAACTGTATCTCTTTTGTATCCTATTTCTTCTAATTTTTTTAAAACATTTTCTCTATTACATTTATTATTTATTTTAAAATTTAAAGACATATTTTTAAAAGAATTTAAAGAAGGTAATTGTTTAAAGTATGAATTAATTGGGCACACAACTATCTTCTTTTTTTTGCTTGAAATACTATTTAATAAACTCATTCTCATGTATAATAAGTCTGGAGAAGCTGCGATTGCCTTTTTAGTTAAATAGTCATCATCTGGAAAAATATAGACCTCATCATAATAATTTTTTAAATTAAAAAATAATTTGTTAGCTTCATTTAAGTTAGAAGTTAATAACAATAAATTTTTTTCTTCATGTGAAAAAATATATAATATCAACTGATTATATATTTCATTATCAACACATGATATTTTCGTATTATTCTTGATTTCAAAATTAAATAAGTTTTTATATAGATTGTTTCTCATTTTTTATTCCATTGTATTTGCTCATTAATTTTTCAAAATCAATATTCGAAAAATCTTCAATTATATTATTTGTAATTTTAAAAATATTATTTAGTTTTTCTAATTCTTCTGAATTAAAGCTACTCAAAACATAATCTTTTAATTTAAATTTATTTTTTGAAATTCCTATTTTAACACGTTTAATATTTTTTGTTTTTAATTTGTTTATTATATCGTTAATTCCATTATGTCCACCAGAAGAACCTGATTTTTTAATTTTTAATTCACCCACTTCAAAATTTATGTCATCATATATAACTAATATATCATCTACATTTAAGTCAAAATAATTTTTAAATTCTAATACTGCATCACCAGATATATTCATAAATGTTTGAGGTTTTAATAATATTACTTTTTCATTATTTACCATAGTTTCTGCATATAAAGCATTAAATTTATTCTTAAAAATCAAATTATTTGAACTAGAAAAAGCATCAACTGCCATAAAGCCGACGTTATGTCTTGTTTTTTCATATTCCTTACCAGGATTTCCTAATCCAACTATTAATTTCATTTTTTTTGCTCCTCATTTTTATTATACAATAAATTCTTCGATACTCCATATTTTTTTGATATTAACTTTACAGCATCTTTATTAGACATGCCTTTTTTAATTTCTAGTTTAACTTCTTTTAAAAGCTCATCTATATTAACCTCTTTTTCTCCCTTTTCTACAACTATTACTATCTCTCCTTTAATATCTTTATATAATTCAATTGCTTCACTTATTTTTCCTCTAAATATTTCTTCATGTATTTTAGTTATTTCTCTACATACACTTATATTTCTATCTCCGAATACATCTAGCATCAATTCTAATGTAGACAAAAATCTATGAGGAGCTTCATAAAAAACTAATGTAAATTGTATATTTTTTAATGCTTCTAATTCTCTTTTTGCAGTTGATATTTTACTATTTAAAAAACCATAAAATAAAAATTTATTTGCTTCTATTCCGGACATATTTAATGCTGGAAGCAACGCTGATGGCCCTGGTAAAGATATTACATTTATATTATTTCTAATAACTTCTTTTACTAATTCATGCCCAGGGTCACTTAAAAGTGGTGTCCCCTGATCAGAAATTAAAGCAATATTTTTACCAGATTTTAATTCATCAACAACTTTATTTTTTATTTTTTCTTCATTGTATAAATGGCATGCTTTCAAAGGCTTATTTATTTCATACATATTAAGTAAAATTGATGAAGTTCTTGTGTCTTCAGCATAGATTAAATCTACTAATTTTAAAGTTTCTAATGCTCTTAAAGTAATATCAGCTTTATTTCCGATTGGAGTTGGAACTATATATAAATTTCCAATCTTATTATCACTATAACTTTTCTGTAACAATTTAATCACCTCTTTCAAACATCTTTAATATTTCCTTCGTATAATTAGAATTTTCATCATGTACTATTAAAGGACTTAATACTTTAACACCTATATTTGTATTTTTTTTTGCCTCTATCAAAACTAAATTTGATTCAGAATCTTTCTTCGAAAATACAAATCTTATCCTCTTTGGTTCTAGTCTATATTTTCTTAAAATCTCAATTATCTCCGCTAACCGTTCAGTTCTATGAACTAAAGCAAATGTACCTTTGTTAACTAATAATTTAGAAGAAATAGATATGATATCTTCTAAATTTATAAGTGTTTCATGTCTTGCATTTGTTTTAACTTTATTTTTATTTAAAATACTTGTATCTATTTTTTTAAAGTATGGTGGATTAGACAATATCAAACCAAAAGATTCGCACTTATAATAAGACAATAAATCTTTTATATCAATATTTAGTATTTTTATTTGATTATCTAACTTGTTAATACTTACTGATTCAACAGCTAAATTATATATTTCTTTTTGAATTTCTACACCAATTATTTTTTCTTTTGTTTTAGTCGATAATATTAAAGGTATTGGAGCATTTCCAGTTCCAAGATCTAATATATTTTTTGTTTTATCATTTATATTAACAAAATTAGCAAGCAAAACAGAATCCAAGCTAAAATTAAAGTATTCATTTACTTGTACTATTTTTAAATTTTTATAACCTACTAAATCATTTATTACTTTTTCCATAATCTTTGCAATTCAAACATATTGTTTCTGTGCCATGTTCTGGTATGTTAACAATATACTTTCTATTAGGAATATCTATGAATATTACACTACCTTCTCCGAATTTTGTTTCAACAACATCACCCACTTCTGGCATTCCTTTTCTATTTTCTTCATATAGTTCATCTTCATATGTTAAACAACATAAAAGTCTTCCACAACTTCCATTTATTTTCGCTGGATTTAAAGCTAAATTTTGATTTTTTGCCATTGATATTGATACAGAATCTAGATTGTTTAAAAAACTAGAGCAACATAATTTTCTTCCACATGGACCTAATCCAGAAATTTCTTTGGCTTTATCTCTTATTCCTATTTGTCTCAATTCAATTCTTGTTTTATATATTGCAGCTAATTCTTTAGCAAGTTCACGAAAATCAATTCTATTTTCAGAGATAAAATATAACATTAATTGACTTCTTTCAAAACTAAAATTTGAATCCACAAAAGTCATTTTTAATCCTAATTTTTCTGATAACTCAGTAGCTTTTACCAATGCTTTTTCTGCGTCTTTTTTATTTTTATTATATGTGTTTTTATCTTTAGAAGTTGCGATTCTAATTACCCTTGACAATTCTTTATCATCAGATTCAAAATCTACATCAGGGTTTTTTAAAACTATTTTTGCATATTCTAATCCCTTTTCAGTTTCAACAATAACATCATCTTCATCAGTTATTTCAACTTTACTTGCATCAAAATAATATATTTTACCATTTTCTTTAAAAGAAACTCCTACTACTTTTCCCATTATAATCTCCCAATTTCTATTAGAAATTTATCAATAAATAAATTTACATTTAAATTATACTTTAATAAATCAATATTGTCATTTAAAATTTTTATTTTATCAATTATTTTTTTATAACTGTTTCTTTGTATTATGTTATCAATTAACTCTTCATAATCATTAAATATATTTAAATTTATTCCATATATTTTGTTTAAACAGTCTTTGTAAAACAATTCTATTATATTTAAAACTCTTTTTAATTCTTCTTTTTCAAACGATTTATATAATTCATTAAAATTATATGCAATTGAATTTGTGCCAGTTGACTCTATTAGTTTAATTATAGATATACTTTCATTGATTATTTTCTCATTTTCTATCTTATTATTAATGGGTTCACATTGAATTATTTGACACCTTGATTTTATAGTTGAGATAACAAGATCTATATTTGAAGTTATTAGAAAAGCATATATATTTTCAGAAGGTTCTTCAAGAGTTTTTAATAGACAATTTGCTGACGAAGCATTTAATTTTTCACATTCTTTTATTATATATACTTTACTATTAAAAATTTGAGAAGTCTTAGAAAGTTTTTCTTCTAACTCTAATATTTTTTCTTTTTTTATAGTATTTTTTTCTGGTTCTATAAAATAAACATCTGGATTATCTAAAATTTTCATATCAGTTTTAAATATTATTGAACACAAAATAAACTCTATTGCACTTTCTATATTTTCATAAATTGTATTAGAAAATAAATATGCATGTCCAATAGAATTTAAAGCATTTTTTTCTTTGAAATACTTTTTTATTTCTTCTGTGTTCATTTATACTCCTATAAAATAACTTTTAATATTACTAATATCATAATTCCAGGAAAATCAATTGTTGCTACTAAAAATATTGAATAAAAATTTATTGGAATAATAAACCCAATCTTACTTGTAATTAAATTGAAAGTATACAATAAACAAAATGATATGATTATTCTTTTAATTATTTTAAATATATTTTTCATTAATTCACCTTAATAAAAAATATTTTAATACGTTAATTTTATTCAATATATTTTCTATCTTCTAATGCTTTACTTACCATTAATGGATCTAAAAATTCAATATCTGATCCCATTGGTATTCCATATGATAATCTAGAAACTTTTATATTTTTTTTCTCTAATAGTTTTTGAATATATAATGAAGTTGTTTCTCCTTCTATGGATGGAGACAAAGCTATTATTACTTCTTTTACTTCATTGCTTATTCTTTCGTTAATTAATGAAAATATATTTATATCTTCTGGATTTATATCTTCAATTGGATTTATTAAACCATTTAAAATATGATATTTCCCATTAAAATTACCGCTTTTTTCAAAAACATATGCACTTTTTGAATCCTCTACTACACATATAATTGATTTATCCCTAACTTTTGAAGCACAAATTTCACATACTTCTTTATCTGTTAAAATTCCACAAATTTTACAATTCCGTATTGTATTTTTAAAATTCAACAAATCATTTGAAAAATTGATAACTTCCTCTTCTTTTAAAGTATTAATTGTAAAAGCAAAACGCTCTGCAGATTTTTCTCCAATGCCAGGTAATTTTTTAAAATCTTGCATTAGTTTTTCAAAGGCTGATGGGTAAATCATTATTAAAATAATCCTCCAAGTCCGTTTGTATATTTACCTAGTCTCTCTTCTTTTTCTTTCTTTATTTTATCTAATGCATCATTTATTGCAAGAAGTACCATATCTTCAAATAATTCTTTTTCAGTAAGAACTTCGTCATTTAATACTTCAATTTTAACAACTTTATTTGAACCTAATACCTCTACTTTTATTCCACTATTTTCACCAATAAAAGTTTTTTCTTCTATTTCTTTAGTTATCCTTTCAATATCTTTTTGTAATCTTTGTGCTTGCGCCATTAAACTTTGCATATTCATATAAATTCCTCCTTTATTTTATATCTATGCTTTCTTCACCAAAAATTCTTTCAGCAAAATCATCTGTCTTTTTACTAAATTTTTTCTTAATTTCTGGTTCTCGTTGCAATTTATATTGTATACCATTTTCTATATTTTTTATATATTCTTTTTTTATTTTATTCCATTCTTCTTTTGTAACTGCTATTACGCTATACGTTTTATTTAACATAAATTTTATAAATTTTTCTATTTTTTCAATATTAAAATTAAATAAACTAGCATCTTTTTCTTTTTCATATTCAAACATCATATAACTATCTGAACAAACTATTAAGCTGCTGTTTTTTAAAAGATTAACAACTTTATTATATTTTTCATTTGAAATGTACTCTGAAACTTTAGATAATTTTTTTTGGTTCTCTTGTAAAATTTGTTTATTTGCACCTGCTAACGCATTATTAATTCTTATAGAAATTATTTCCCGGGAAATAATTTCTGTACTTTCATTTGATATTTTTTTGTCGTCTTCTATATTTTTATTTTCCATTTGATTAACATTTTTAATTGAATTTATTGTATTTTTAATATCAAGTTCTTCTAATATTTCTAACAACGTTATTTCTAATAATAATTTTTGATTCTCTGATTTTTTTATATCATTTAATAATTTTATTAATTTACTAGCTAAATAATTAGCAGTTTCATTTGATATACTAGAATACTTATTTAAATTCTCTTGCTGTTTTTTTGAAAAATAGTTATTAACATTATTGTTAATATTTATATTTCTAACTAAAACAACTAATCTTTCAATTATTGAATATATATTTTTGCCACTATTATATAATTTTTCTATCTTATTAAGTATGCCCGGAATATCTTTCTTTATTATATTATCAAACAATTGTTCTAATTCATTAATAGATATGTCTCCATTTAAATCATAAATATCATCTATAGTTATCTCTTTCTTAGATGTTGTTATAATTTGATCTAATAAATTTATTGCATCTCTTAAACCACCATCACTTATTTCTGAAATAAGTTTTATTACGTCTTCTGGCAATTCTTTTTTTTCTTTTTTTAAAATTTCTTTCAATTTTAATTCTATTTCAGATGGCGTTATTTTTTTAAAATCAAACTTTTGGCATCTTGATATTATGGTTAATGGAATTTTTTGTATCTCTGTTGTAGCTAATATAAATATTACATGTTTAGGTGGTTCTTCAAGAGTTTTTAATAATGCATTAAAAGCACCTATTGAAAGCATATGTACTTCATCAATTATATATATTTTATATTGCCCAACAGAAGGTAACAATTTAACATTATTTCTAATTTCTCTTATTTCATCTACACCATTATTACTAGCAGCATCTATTTCAATTATATCTATGTCATTTTCTTTTATTGCGCTACATATTGCACATTTTTCACACATTTCTCCATTTTTAGGTTCCAAGCAATTAACTGTTTTTGCAAAAATTTTTGCCACACTTGTTTTACCTGTTCCTCTTGGCCCACTAAATAAATATGCATGACTTATATTTTTAGTTTTTATTGCATTTTTTAATATATCTATAACACACTTTTGTCCATATACTTCACTAAATTTATTAGGTCTATATTTTCTATATAAAGCTAAATAACTCATCTATCATTCACCCCACTAACTAAATAAAATTATAGCATTTTATATAAAAAAAAACTATCTTTTTGTTTTAAAAAAAGATGTTAATATTTCTTTGAAATTTTCATTAAAATCTTCAATTTTTTTAAATTCTGTTTTTGCATTAAATTGTTCATTATTAGAATTTAAAAAATAATATACTTTTTTTAATCTCGATTCTTTTATTACTTCTAAGCACATATTACATGGTTTAAGTGTTACATACATCTCATAATCATTTAATCTCCAATCCTTTATTTTTTTGCAAAGTTTATTTATACATATAATTTCTGCATGATATAAAGGATTGTTATACTTTTCTTTCATATTAAATGCTTTTGATACAATCTTGTTATTTTTAACAATTATACAAGCAACCGGTACTTCGTTTTTTTTAGCTGCCTTTTGAGATAATTTAATTAATTCATTCAGTATTTTTACATTGTTCATTATTACTCCTTAAAAAAAGCACACACAAATGTTAAACATTAAGGCTGCTATTTTCCAATCCTGACCTGTTTCTGTCACATTTGTTGTGCAGTATAATTATATTTTATTTAATGTTTTTTTTCAACATTTTAATGTTTCACGTGGAACATTAAATATTTTAAAATAAACTTTATTAATAAAAGAAAGTAATGTTCCACGTGGAACATTACTTTCCTACTCTTGTTTTTCAATTGATTCTTCTTCAATTTCTTTATCCACTATAGATATAGATGAAACTGTATTATTTTCTTTTAAATTAATTAATCTTACACCTTGTGTTACTCTTCCTAAATTAGAAATTTTGTTTATATCTAATCTTATCACAACACCTAAATTTGTTATTATTATTAAATCTTTGTCTTGATCTACTAATTTAAATCCTATTATATTTCCATTTTTTTCAGTAATATTTAATGCTTTAACGCCTTTACTTCCGCGCTTTGTTTCTCTATATTCATTTATATCTGTTTTCTTTCCATATCCTTTTTCAGTTACAACTAATATATTTTTTCCTGATAAAGAAGTTTCCATAGAAATACATTTGTCATCTGATTGTAAATTTATTCCTCTTACTCCGCTTGCTGTTCTACCCATTAATCTTATTTCAGATTCGTTGTATCTAACCATTCTTCCTTTATAAGAACACATTATTACTTGATTTGATCCGTCTGTTTTACTTACAGAAATTAATTCATCATCTTCTTTTAATTTAATAGCTATTTTTCCATTTTGTCTTATATTATCAAATTCTTCTATAGCTGTACGTTTTACTACACCTTTTTTAGTAGCAAATATCAAACATTTGTACTTGTTATTTTTTTCTACTTTGATTATAGTATTAATTGTTTCTTGTTTTTCTAAAGGAAGAAGATTTACTATAGGTAGTCCTTTTGCAGTTCTAGAAAATTCAGGTATTTCATATCCTTTCATTCTATAAACTTTACCTTTATTTGAGAAAAATAATATGTAATCATGCGTAGACATTGTTATAATTTTTTCAACAAAATCTTCATTATTAGTTGTCATTCCTTTAATTCCCGTTCCACCTCGATTTTGTGTTCTATAAGTATCTGCACTTAGCCTTTTTATGTAATTCTTATGTGTTAATGTTATAATTGAAGTTTCTTCTGGAATTAAAGATTCATCTTCAATATAATCTATAGCTGTCATATCAATATGAGTTTTTCTTTCATCAGCATACTTTTCTTTAATTTCAAGTAATTCTTTCTTAATAATATCATAAATTTTTTGTTCACTTGATAAAATTGATTTATACTCTTCAATTGCAAGTAATAATTCTTTTAATTCACTTTCAACTTTATCTCTTTCTAAACCAGTTAATCTACGTAATTTCATTTCAAGGATTGCGTCTGTTTGAATTTCAGTTAAAGCAAATCTAGATATTAATTTTTCTTTTGCTTCTTCATCACTTTTAGCATTTCTTATGATTTTAATTACTTCATCTATATTGTCTAAAGCTATTTTTAAACCTTCTAAAATATGAACACGTTTTTCTGCTTTATCCAATTCAAATTTTGTTCTTCTTATTATAATTTCTTTTTGATAATCTATATATTTAGAAATTATATCTTTTATACCAAGTGTCCTTGGCACACCATTATCAAGCATTAAAAATATAATTCCATAATTTGTTTGAAATTGTGTATGTTTGTATAAATTATTTAATACAACTTGAGGATTAGCATCATGCTTTAAAGTTATTGTTATTTTTACTCCGTCTTTTAAATCTGTGTGATAATCTGATATTCCATCAATCACCTTATTATGAACAAGTTCTGCAACTTTATTTTTTAATTCAGAAGTATTAACCCCATATGGAACTTCTGTAATCACTATATAGTTCTTACCATTTTTTTCTTCTATTACAGCCTTACTTCTTATTGTAATAGATCCTCTACCAGTTTCATATGCTTGTCTAATACCACTATTACCTAAAATAATTCCACCAGTAGGAAAATCTGGACCTTTAATATATTGCATTAAACCTATTGTATCTATGTCATGATTGTCAATATAAGCAACACATCCATCTATTACTTCTCCTAAATTATGTGGGGGTATATTTGTTGCCATACCAACTGCTATACCCATAGTTCCATTTACTAAAATATTAGGAAATCTTGATGGTAATATTTCTGGTTCTTTTTCTGATTCGTCAAAATTAGGAATAAAATTAATCGTATCTTTATTAATATCTCTTAATAATTCAAGTGATATTTTTGAAAGTCTAGATTCTGTATAACGCATTGCAGCAGCTCCTGCTCCTGCAATATTACCAAAATTACCATGCCCATCAACTAATGTATTTCTATAACTAAAATCTTGAGCCATACGAACCATTGCCTCATATATACTTGAATCTCCATGTGGATGATATTTACCCATAACATCTCCGACAATACGAGCAGATTTTTTATGAGGCTTGTCAGGAGTATATCCAGATTCATACATTGACCATAAAATTCTTCTATGTACTGGTTTTAAACCATCTCTTAAATCAGGGAGTGCACGTGATATTATAACACTCATTGAATACTCTAAAAATGACGTTTCTATTTCATTTATAATATTATTTTCTTCTAATCTATCTCTACTATGATCCATTTTAACCTCCCTACTATATATCTAAATTTTGAACATATACTGCATTTTGTTCAATAAATTCTCTTCTTGGTTCCACTTCTTCACCCATTAATTTTGAGAATGCAGCATCTGCAGCAATTACATCATCTATTGTTATTTTTCTAAGAATTCTTTTATTAATATCCATTGTTGTTTCATTAAGTTCTTCTGCATTCATTTCACCTAAACCTTTCATACGCATTATATCGTATTTTGTATTAGGTCCTAATGAAGCAAGATATTCATCTCTTTCTTGTTCATTTAAAACATATTTAATTGTTTTACCATGTTTTATACAAAACAAAGGTGGTTGAGCTGCATATACATGACCTGCTTCAATAATTGGTCTAAAGAATCTATAAAACAATGTTAATAGTAATACCCTTATATGTGATCCATCAACATCAGCATCTGTCATAATTATAATTTTATGATATCTTAATTTATTAATATCAAATTCGTTACCTATTCCTGTACCAAAAGCAGTAATAATAGTTCTAATTTCTTCGTTTGAAAGAGCTCTATCAAGTCTTGCTTTTTCTACATTTAAAATCTTACCTCTTAATGGAAGAATAGCTTGAGTCATTGAATCTCTACCTTTTATAGCAGAACCACCAGCACTATCTCCTTCGACTATAAATATTTCACATACAGAAGGGTCTTTTTCTTTACAATCTTCTAGTTTTCCACCAAAATTAATTACATCTAAATCACTTTTTCTTCTAGTAAGTTCTCTTGCTTTTTTAGCGGCTATTCTTGCTCGTGAAGCTATCATACATTTTTCTACTATTATTTTTGCTTCTGTAGGATTTTCAAGTAAAAATTTTTCTAAACCTTCACTAAATATATTATTTGCTATTTTACGAACTTCTACATTACCTAATTTTGTTTTAGTTTGCCCTTCAAATTGAGGATCAGGATGTTTACAAGATACAATCATTGTAAGTCCTTCTTTTATATCATCTATCATTAAACTATCGTCTTTATCTTTTAATAAATTAACTTTTTTAGCATAATTATTTATAACTCTTGATAATGCATTTTTTACTCCATCTTCATGAGTACCACCTTCTACAGTATTAATATTATTTGTAAATGAATATATACTCGAATTATATCCATCATTATATTGCATAGCTACTTCTATTTCTATATCAGATTCGCTACCTTCAACATAAATAATACTTTCATGTATAGGAGTTTTTGATTTATTCAACATTTTTACATATTCAATAATTCCTCCATGATACAGAAATTCTTCTTTTTTATCAGTTCTTAAATCATGTAATATTATTCTTAATCCTTTATTTAAAAAAGCTAGTTCTCTTGCTCTATGCTCTAATGTTTCAAATTTATATTCTGTAGTTTCTTCAAATATTTTTGGATCTGGTTTAAAAGTTACAGTTGTTCCTGTTCTATTTTCTTCACATTCTCCAATAACTTTTAATGGTTCAACCGAATGACCACCATTTTCAAACCTTTGAAAATATATCTTTTTATCTTTATAAATTTTTACTTCTAACCATTCAGATAAGGCATTAACGACAGAAGCACCAACACCATGTAGACCACCACTTACTTTATATCCCTTTCCACCAAATTTACCACCAGCATGTAATACAGTAAATATAGTTTCTACTGTTGAAATGCCAGTTTTAGGATGTATACCTGTAGGTATTCCTCTTCCATCATCTTTTACTGATACACTACCATCTTTATTTATATTTATTTCTATGTCATCACAATATCCTGCTAAAGCTTCATCTACTGAATTATCAACAATTTCCCATACTAAATGATGAAGACCTCTTTCACCAGTTGTTCCTATATACATACCTGGTCTTTTTCTTACAGCCTCAAGTCCTTCTAATACTTGTATTGCATTTTCATCATAATTATTTTCTTTCATATTAAATTACCTCCTTTATTTTTATAACATTTATTTCTTTTAAATCTTTAACTTTTATATTATTTAAATCTGTCGTAGTAATAAAAGTTTGATATTTTTTAGAAAGTAACTTCATTATCTTTTTTTGATTACTTTCATCTAATTCACTAAATAAATCATCTAATAAAAGTATTGGTTTTATTTTATATTTATTATCTAATAATTTTATTTCCGATAATTTAAGTGATAATAATATTAATTTTTGAACTCCCTGAGATGAATAATTTACAGCATTTTTATTATTATGAATAAATTCAAAATCATCTCTATGTACACCAGTAGTAGTTAATCCTAATATTATTTCTTTTTTTCTAACTTTTTTTAACATTAATATAATATCTTTTTTTGTTTTATTTAAAAAATCTGATAAATATTTTAATTTAATTTCATCTTCTTTTTTAAATTTTTTAAAAATAATATTAATATATTCATTAACATTTTCTATATATTCTTTTCTGTATTTGCATATATTAATACCTATTTCAGCTATTTTTTCATCTAAAACATCTAAATATTTTTCATCTAAATTAGAGTTCAAATTAATTTTTTTTAAATAATCATTTTTACTTTTTATAAGTTTATTATAATTATTTATTAAATCAATATATTCTTTATTAATGTTAGATAACTTAATATTTAAATAATTTCTTCTGGTATTTGGATTATCTTTTATTAATCTTATATCATCTGGTGAAAATAAAACAACAGAATATTCACAGATATAATTACTTAATTTTTTTATTAATTGACCATCTATTTTTGCTTTTTTATCTTTACCATTAACTATAATCTCTAATTTTTTATTAAAATTTTCTTTTTCTAAATTTATTTTAATTTTAAAAAAAGATTCTTCTTCATTTAATAAAACATCATCATAATAAGATTTAAAAGATTTTGCAATACTTCCAAAATATATACTTTCTATAATAGAAGTTTTGCCTACTCCATTTTTTCCTATAATTGCATTTATACGTTTTAAATTATTTAATTTTATTTTTTTAAATTTTCTAAAATTTGTTAGTTCTAAATCTGTGATATGCATTATTTACCCTCTTTTAAATGTTTTTAAGAAAAAATATAGTAAGTACGTACTCCTACTCACAATTAAAATTATATCACAAAATAAGTTTTATTTCATTAAATTTTAAAAAAAAGAAAGTTTTTTTAAAGTGTTTTATTAAAAATTCACTTTGTTATTACTTTCTTTTTATTTAAACTTTTCTTGTCTTTCTTCAAGTAGATATTTTAATCTGCTAGATCTCATTATTTGATTATTTAATGAACCTATTGAAATATTTAAATCTAATGTATTACCATTTTTAAATATAATTTTCGATGTTCCTTTTCTCTTACCTTTTTCATATGATAATATATTATTTAATGATATCCATACACAATCAGGTCTATTAGGAGAAGTTGTAGGAAAAAATATTATTTTATTTGTATCTTCAATAATTATTGGAGATTTATGAGTAATTCCAGATATATTTTTTGTTCCTACATATCTTCCTTCATATGTACTACCAAAATACTCGCAACTGCGTTCAATAACACTTAATGTTGGCATAGATACATCATATTCAATATCATTTTCAAGAACTCTACTTTCTTCTTCTGATTTAGGCATTATTGCTAATGTATCTTTATTAATTTCATAATCCATAAAATTCACCTCCTTTTCAATAAAATTATTTTCATTATATCATATTGAAAAGTCGAGATTTGTAGAATTTTGTAAAAAAATATTTTTTTGTTAATAAGTCATAATTGGTAATATTAATTGAATTAATGTACCTTCATCACTTTCTTTTATAATTATAGGTTTTATTTGGCCATTAAAATATAATTTTATAGTTTCTGTTTCAAATGTTTTTAAAGCTTCTAATAAGTATTTTGCAGAACATGAAATTTTTAATTCTTCTCCTTTTTTATTTATTATATCTATTTTTTCTTCTACTTTTCCAGCTTCTTGACTTGAAGAATTTACTATTAATTTATCTTTTATTATGGATATTTGAATGGTATTTTTATCTTTTGATTGAGCAAGTAATGAAGCTCTATCAATCATATTATAAAAATCTATCAAATTAACTTCTACTTCCATTTCAAAGTTGTTAGGAACAAAATTATCGGTATTAGGATAACTTCCATTTAATAAACTTGATTGAAACAAAATATTATCATATTTAAATAAGATTTTATTATTAAATATATGCATTTCTATATCTTTTTCTGATTCTATAATTTTTAATAATTCATTAATATTTCTAGCAGGAATTACAATATTAATACTTTCTTCTACTGGTGTATTAATTTTTATAATTTTTTTAGCTAATCTATATGAATCAGTTGCCACACATTCTAAAATATTACCTATTATTTTCATATTTATTCCTGTCAAAAGTGGTCTACTTTCTTGTAATGAAGTAGCAAATGAAGTTTGATTTATCAATTCTTTTAAAGTACTACTTAACATGATTATAGGATTACTTGTTTCTTTAAAATCTATTTTAGGAAATTCATTAACTGAGAAACAATTTAAATTATATTTAGAATTTTTTGTGGATATAACAGTTTTATTTCCATCTATTTCTTCTATTGTTATAATTTCAGAAGGTAATTTTCTTATTATTTCTAATAAATATCTTCCATATATTATTATTTTTCCTTCTTCATTTATTTCTTTTATATTTTTCTTATCTATAAATGTTTTTATAGTTATATCATTATTAGTAGCAGTTAAATATAAACCTTTTTTTTCAAGATTAAATTCGATTCCATTTAATACTGGAATAATATTCCTTGTAGATATTGCTTTAGTAACTGCATTTAAATTTTCTAATAAAATTTCTTTTTCAATTTTTAATTTCATATTTTTTTACCTCTTTCTTTTATTTATTACTATTATTAATGTTAATAGTGTTGATAACTCATTCAATACCTTTATTTTTCATAAATTTGCATGTGTTTTATTTGTTAATAATTAATTCATTTTTCACTTATTTTAGATTTTATTTCTATTATTGTACTTCCTAAATCTTTATTTTTTTCTATGTCATGTTTAATTTTTTCAAAAGAATGGATTGCAGTTGCATGATCTCTATTTCCAAATTCTAATCCTATTTTAACATAACTTTCATCTGTCATCATTCTACATAAGTAAAAAGCAATATGTCTAGCATTAGTTATAGTAGCATTTCTTTTTTTACCTTTTAAATCATCCACTGATAAATTAAAATATTTAGCAACACAATCTTGTATTTTTCCAATTGAGTTAGGAGTAAATAATCCTGAATTTGTGTATTCTTTAAGAGCTTCTATTGCATCATCTAATGTTAGTTTTGAAATGTTCATTATAGCTTGATATGCGATTAATCTAGTAATAAATCCTTCTATATTTCTAACATCACTACCACAATTAGATGCAACATAATTTATTATTTCATCACTTAAATCTATAACTAAATCACTTGTTTTTATTTTCTGTTTTATAATATTTACCTTTAGCTCATAATTAGGTGGGCTTATATTTACTTTTAATCCCCAATTAAATCTTGTTTTTAATCTATCTTCTAATTCTTTTATATCATCAACTGATCTATCTGAACAAATGATTATTTGTTTTTCATTATCATATAAAGAATTAAAAGTATTAGTAAATTCTTTTTGAGATTTAATAGCTCCTGTTAAAAATTGAATATCATCAATCATTAAAACATCAACATCTCTATATTTTTTTCTAAATAATTCAATATAACTTATATTATCACCTGAACCATCTTTTTTATACATAAGTATTAAATCATTAACAAATTGTTCAGTAGTAATATAAAGTACTTTTTTGTTTGAATTTTTTTGTATATAATTACCTATTGCATGCATTAAATGTGTTTTACCAAGACCGCTATTACCATACAAAAATAGTGGATTATAAAGTTTACCTGGCTTTTGAGCAACAGATAAAGCTGCAGAATAAGCAAGTTTATTACTTTCACCAACTATATAATTATCAAAAGTATATTTTGGATTAAAATTACTATAATTTTTATATTCCTCTTTAATATTATTATCAAATATTTCAATAATTTCTTCTTTTTCTACTTTTTTATCATTACTATTAATAATACTTACAAAATTAAGTTTATTATTAATTTCAACTATTAAATCTTCTATAATATCTTTATAATTATTTATTAAATGTTTTTTACAAGACTCATGAGGAGTAACAAGATAGATGTCATTATTTTCTATATAGAAATCTATATCTTTAAACCAAATGTTAAAAGAAGAAGAAGAAACTTTATTTTTAATGTTATTCAAAAAGATATCTTTAAAGTTATTAACATCCATAAAACCCTCCTATTAGTTGTTAACTTAATTGTAGTCTAAACTTAATAAAAAGAAAAGACTAAAAAGTTATTAACAATAATTATTAACAAGTTATTAACAATAAAAACCCTTTTAAATTCTAACTATTTAATAGTTATTAACATTATTAACAAAATTTAAATAAACATGTTTACAAAGTTATTAACAAATATTGTTAATATAGTTAATAAAAATAAATTGACAATTTTTATTTTATTGTTTATAATCTAGTGTGTCAAGAAGAAATATTAATATAAAGGAGGCAAAATTGTGAAAAGAACTTATCAACCTAATAATAGAAAAAAGAGTAAAACACATGGATTTCTTTCTAGAAAAGATAGTAATGTTTTAAATAACAGAAGAAGAAAAGGAAGAAAAGTATTAGCAAAATAAATAACTACTTTTAATTAAGTAGTTTTTTTTGTATAATCTAATTAGGTGTTTTTTATGAATAAAAAGTATATTTTAAAAAAAAATGAAGATATATTACTAGTTATAAAAAATGGTATAAAAAAAGTTTATAAACATTTTATTATATATAGGAAAGAAAATCAGTTGACTAATAGTAGATTTTGTATAAGTGTTAGTAAAAAAATTGGAAATGCAGTAGTAAGAAATAAATTAAAAAGACAAGTTAAAGATATTATAATGAAAAATATGGTTACTAAAAAAGAAGATTATGTTATAATACTATCAAGTTCATTTAAAGAACTAACATTTTTAGATAAGAAAAATGAAATATTGAAAGGAATAGAGTAGATGAAAAAGAAAGTATTAATTTTATCATTAATTATATTATTATGTTTTACTGGTTGTGCTAAAAGATTTACAGTGGAAGGTGAAAATAAAACTGTAAAAAGTTATGTTTCAAATATATTGTGCCAACCAACTACAAAAGAAATGAAGCAAGTATATTCAGATAACACAGATAAATTACAAGTTAATGTAGATAAACTACCTTCATGTAAGAATTTTAAGATTAATTCAGGAGGATATGAAGGGTTATGGACTTCAATATTTGTTAAGCCATTAGCTTGGGCAATAATTCAAATTGGAAAAATTGTTAAAAATTATGGTTTAGCAATAATGTTGGCATCATTAATATTAAGAGCAATTTTATTTCCATTTTCTAAAAAATCAACTATGATGAGTGTTAATATGAAAAAAGCAAAACCAGATTTAGATAAACTAGAAAAGAAATATGCTAATAAACAAGATAAAGATTCTATGATGATGAAAAGTCAAGAAATGATGCGTATTTACAAAAAATATAATATAAGTCCAATGTCAGGTTGTTTATTTGCATTTTTGCAAATACCTATATTCTTTGCATTTTTAGAAGCAATATATAGAATTCCAGTTTTGTTTGAAGGAAAATTTTTGTTATTTAACTTAGGAACAACTCCTTGGGAAGGTATTAAATCAGGAAATTATTTCTATATTATATTAATCTTATTAATAGTGGGAACAACATTCTTCTCAATGAGAAATATGAATTCTGCTGGCATGAATGATGATCAAGCAAAACAAATGAAAACAATGAATTATTTTATGGTAGCGTTTATTGCTTTTGCATCTTTTAGTCTTCCAACAGCAATCGCTCTTTATTGGGTAGTATCATCAGGATTTACAGTAATTCAAAATATAGTATTGAATAAAACAATAACAAATAAGTAGGTGGAGTTATGGAGAAGTATAAGTTTGAATCAAAATCAAAAGAAAATTTATTAAATTTAGCTTGTGATGAGTTAAAAGTTACAGAAAATGATATTTTATATAATATTACTGAAGAAAAAAAAGGTTTATTTGGTAAAAAATATTATATAGAAATAATAAAAATAAAAGATTTAGCTGATTATGGAAAATCATTAATAATAGATTTTTTAAAAGGATTTAATTTAAAAGGAAATGTTGAAATAAAAATAAGAGAAAAAAGTATTACTTATAAATTATTTACTGATAATAATGGAATATTAATAGGTAAAAAAGGACATATATTAGAATCTTTACAAACTTTTGTAAGACAAGCATTATTAAATAGTACTGATATATTTGTAAATGTAATAATAGATATTGAAAATTATAAAGAAAAGCAAATATATTTTTTAGAAAAAAAAGTTAAAAAATTAGCAAGAGAAGTAATTCTTACTAAAACTGACATTAAATTGGATCCAATGAATTCATATGATAGAAGAATTATACATAATGCTTTAAGTAATTTTGATTATATTGAAACAGAAAGTGTTGGAGAAGAACCTAATAGATGTGTAGTAATTAAATACAAAGGAAAAAAATCAAATACAAAAATAAATTAATTAAATTAAAAACTTAATTAATTTTTTTTAATAATTAAAAAAACTAGATTATTAAAAAAATATATTATATACTATATACAGTTAAAGTAGGTGTGATTATGAATAAAAAAGGATTTACGTTAATAGAGTTAATAGCCGTAATAACAATACTTGCAATATTAATAGTACTTGCAATACCCAATATATTAAAAATATTTACATCATCAAAAGAAAAAGCATTTCTTGTACAAGTTAAAGAATTATATAAAGCTGCAGAACAAGAAATAATAAATAAAAATATAAGCAATTCTAGTGTTATTATAAAAAAATTTGATAGTAACGAAGAAGATAAAAAAATAAATTTAAGTGGTACTCAAAATGTAAAATATTGTATAAAAATACAGGATAATAAAATAACTTCAATAGCAGTATCAAATGGTGATTATTGGTATTTTAATGAAAATATTGTATCACTTTCTGATATTTCAAATGAAGATAATACAAAATTTGGAGCAGAAAACAAAAGAGTATCTTGTGATGAAAATGGAACAATAGTATATCCAACAATAATGTTAACTACAGATCAAGGATCTTCAGGTCTTGATATAGGTGATATAGTAACAATATCAAAAGGAACAATATCAGAACAATTTTATGTAATAGGCAGTAATTCAAATGAAACAAAATTGTTTGCTAAGTATAACTTATATGTTGGAAATGTTTATAGTGATCAAGGTAACACATTAGTAAAAAGATTAACATCATCAGATCCGGGGTATGGGTTACAAAATAGTACAGCAACTGGAGCTACTTATCAGGCCACAGAAGGTTCGTCAATAGGAACTGTATTATTTAGTAAAAATAATTATTGGTATGATGCATCAAATAATACTATTTTAACAAAATATGGCACAAGTTATGATGCAAGTGATATATATGATAAAAATTATTCAAATACAAATGATTGGGAAAATGATTCATATAGTATATCATATTATGTAGAACAATATGTAAATAGATTAGGAATAAATGGAACAGGAAGATTGTTATTAAAATCAGAAGGAACACCATTAAATAATACAAATAGTGATATTATAAATAATGGAACATCATATTGGCTAGGTACAGCAAGAAAAGAGAAAGCTGTTTATGGTGTTGTGAATGGTCTAAAAGGAATAAATTTTGCAGGGATTATTGCCGAAGGAGCATTTGGTGTTCGTCCTGTTATAATTGTTCCTACTTCTGATATAGTAATCAATTAAAATTAACACCAATTATGGTGTTTTTCTTTACTTAATTATATAAAAATGGTATAATCTATGCCGATTGAGGGGTATTTATGGAAGATACTATTGCTGCAATTTCAACTATAGTAGGAGAATCCGCTTTAAATGTAATTAAAGTAAGTGGTAATGATTCTATTGAAATAGTTAATAAAATATTTAGTGGAAAAGACTTAACAAAAGTTAAAAGTCATACAATTCACTATGGTTTTATTATGAATAAAAATGAAAAAATTGATGAAGTATTAGTATCTATATTTAAAGCTCCTAAAACTTATACTAGGGAAGATGTAGTAGAAATAAATTGTCATGGTGGAGTATCTGTTACTAATAAAATTCTTGAATTATTATTAACAAATGGTTGTAGAATGGCAGAACCTGGAGAGTTTATTAAAAGGGCATATTTAAATGGAAGAATAAATTTAGTAGAAGCAGAAGCTGTTAGTGACTTAATATCTGCTAAAACAGAAATTGCTAGAAAAATAGGTATTAAAGGTTTAACTGGTGAATCTTCAAAATTAATCAAAGAATTAAGAGAAGATTTAATTAGTTTAATTGCTAATATAGAAGTGAATATAGATTATCCAGAATATGAAGATGCAGTAGAAGTTACTAAAGACTTAATAAAAGAAAAAATAAATAATATGATTTTTAAATTGAATGAAATTATTAGTAAAAGTGAAAATCAATTATTAATTAAAAATGGAATAAAGGTTTCAATTGTAGGTAAACCAAATGTAGGAAAAAGTAGTATTTTAAATAAGTTTTTGAATGAAGAAAAAGCAATAGTTACTGATATAGAAGGAACGACTAGAGATACAGTAGAAGGAAGTATTATTTTAAATGGAGTAGAAATTAATTTTATAGATACTGCAGGTATTAGAGATACTAATAATATTGTAGAAAAAATAGGTGTAGAAAAAAGTTTAAAAGCTATTGAGGATGCCGACTTAGTGTTATTTGTACTTGATGGAACTAGGAAAATAAGTAAAGAAGATTTAGAAATATTTGATAAAGTTAAAAATAAAAAAGTAATAATTATTGTTAATAAATCAGATGAAGCTCAAATTATAGATTTATCAAAATTTAATAAATATGAGATTATTTTTACTTCTACTAAAATAGAAGAAGGCCTAGATGAATTAAAAAACAAAATAGTTGAAATGTTTAATTTAGGAAATTTAGAATTAAATGATTACACATATTTATCTAACAGTAGACAAATATCTATATTAAAAGATTCATTAAATTTAGCTAATAACGTATTAAATAAGAATGAAACAGAAGTAGATTTAATTGAAATAGATATTAAATTATTATGGGAAAAATTAGGTGAAATTCTTGGTGAAACATATAAGGATGATTTGCTTGATGAAATTTTCTCAAAATTTTGCTTGGGAAAATAGGTGATGTTATGAAATATGATGTAATAGTAGTTGGAGGTGGGCATGCAGGATGTGAAGCGGCTCATGCATGTGCAATATTAGGTAATAAAACTTTATTAATAACTGGAAATATTAATAATATAGGTGATATGCCTTGTAATCCATCAATAGGTGGCTCTGCAAAAGGAATAGTTGTAAGGGAAATAGATGCTCTTGGTGGAATAATGGGTGAAGTAGCAGATGCTACTCATATTCAAATAAAATTTTTAAATAGTAAAAAAGGGCCAGGTGTTAGATCTTTAAGATGCCAATCTAATAAGAAATTATATTCAGAAGAAATGGTTAAATTATTAAAAAATACTAATAATCTTATTTTAAAAGAGTGTTTAGTTAAATCTTTAATTATAGATAAAAATGAAGTAAAAGGTGTCATTACTGAAGAAAATGAAAATATTTTTTCTAAAAGAGTAATACTTACTACCGGGACATATTTAAATTCAGATATAATGAGAGGACATAATAAATATAAAAGTGGCCCCCATGGAGAAAAAACTTCTTTATATTTAAGTAAAAATTTAAAAGAATTAGGTTTAAAAATAATAAGACTTAAGACTGGAACACCACCTAGGATAGATGGAAATACTATAGACTATAGTGTTATTAAAGAAGAAAAAGGAGATAATAAGTTAATAACTTTTAGTAACTTTAATAAACCTAGTTATAAAGTTAAGAATCAAATATCTTGTTATCTAACTTATACTAATATTGAAACTCATAAAATAATATTAGATAATTTAGATAAATGTGCTTTATATAGTGGAATGATAAAAGGAGTAGGTCCCAGATATTGTCCATCTATAGAAGATAAAATAGTTAAATTTAGAGATAAAGATAGACATCAAATTTTCTTAGAGCCAAATGAACTTTCTACTAATGAAATATATGTTGGAGGTTTTTCTACAACTATGCCAGAAGAATTACAAGAAAAGTTAATTCATACTATGAAAGGTTTAGAAAATGCTAAAATAACTAAATATGGTTATGCAATCGAATATGATGCAATTGATCCTACTGAACTTAATATGTCTTTAGAATCTAAAAAGATAAAAGGATTATATACAGCTGGTCAAATAAATGGAACATCTGGTTACGAAGAAGCAGCTGCTCAAGGATTAATTGCTGGTATAAATGCTAGTTTGTCATTAAAAGAAATAGAGCCTTTGATATTAAAAAGAAATGAGGCTTATATTGGTGTTTTAATTGATGATTTAATAAATAAAGGAATAACAGAGCCTTATAGATTATTAACTTCACGAGCTGAATTCAGATTATTATTAAGACATGATAATGCTGATATTAGGCTTACCGAAATAGGTAGAAAAGTAGGTTTAATAAATGATATAAAATATAAAATATTTAATAAAAAGCAAAAAGAAATAGAAAATTTAATGAATTATATTAAAGAAACTAATTTCAAATGTTCTAAAGATAATAATGAATTTTTATTAAAGAATAAATCAGTTAAATTAGATAATTCTATAAAAATATATGAACTTATTAAAAGGCCTGAAATTAAATTGAGTAAAGTTTTAAAGTATTTAAATGTTAAATTTAATAAAGAATCAATAGAACAAGTTGAAATAAATATAAAATATAAAGGATATATTGATAAAACAAATAAAGAAGTAGAGAAGATGTTAAATTTAGAAGATAAAAAAATACCTAATGATATTGATTATGAAAAAGTAAAGAATATTGCAACAGAGGCAAAGCAAAAATTATCTTTAGTAAGGCCTTTAACAATAGGTCAGGCATCACGTATTAGTGGAGTAAATCCTGCTGATATATCTATGCTATTAATATATTTAAAGAAGGAATATCCAAATGAATAAAGAAGAATTTATAAAATATGTAGAAAAGTTAAATGTTGATATTAACGAAGAAATATTAAATAAATTAGATAAATATTTTAAATTATTAGTAGAATGGAATAATAAATTTAATTTAACTACAATAATAGAAGAAAATAATGTTTACTTAAAACATTTTTATGATTCAATTGCAATAGTTAAATCAAATTTAATAGAAAATAAAGAAATTAAATTATGCGATTTTGGAACTGGTGCTGGGTTTCCAGGTATAATAATTAAAATATTTTTTTCTAAAATTAATATTACTTTGGTTGAGTCAAATGGTAAGAAATGTATATTTTTAAATGAAGTTATTAAAAAATTAAATTTAGAAAAAATAGAAGTCATAAATGATAGAATGGAAATATATTCTAGAATTAATAGAGAGTCATTTGATATAGTAACTTGTAGGGCTGTATCACATTTAAAAGTGATAAGTGAGCTTGGCATACCTTTGTTAAAAAATAATGGGTATTTTTTACCTTTAAAATCTAACGTTAATGAGGAAATAATTGAAAGCAAGGATATTTTAAATAAATTGAATTCTAAAATAGAAGATATTATTTCATATGAATTACCTATTGAACATTCTAAAAGAAATATATTAATAATTAGAAAATTAAAGGAAACAAATATTAAATATCCTAGAGAGTATAATAAGATTATTAAAAAATAAAAATTAATAGTCTTTTTTATTGAATTTAATTATTATTTAGTTTAAAATTATAATAGGAAAATAGAATAGTAGGTGTTAATATGTTTGAAAATAAAGAAGTTAGATTAATTTCGATAAATGATATTGTTCCTAATAGATTTCAACCAAGGCAAGTATTTGGTGAAAAAGAATTAAATGAACTTGCTGATTCAATTAAAGAACACGGAATAATTCAACCATTAATTTTGAGACCTTTAGGGGAAAAATATGAAATAATAGCCGGTGAAAGAAGATATAAGGCAGCTTTAATAGCTGGTTTTAAGACTGTACCATCAATTGTAATAGAAGCAAATGATAGTGAGATTGCAGAGATAGCTATTATAGAAAATATACAAAGAAAAGATTTAACTCCAATAGAAGAAGCAAAAGCATACAAAAAACTTATTGATATAGGATTAACTCAGGAAGAAATTGCAAAAAAATTAGGTATAACACAACCAACAGTCGCAAATAAATTGAGATTATTAAATTTAACTCAGGAAACCCAAAATGCATTATTATATAATAAGATTTCTGAAAGACATGCAAGAGGATTATTAAGACTTGAGTCACCCGAACAACAAATAAGTATGTTAAATAAAATAATAAATGAAAAAATTAATGTAAAACAAACAGAAGAAGAAATAGATAAAATATTAGGGTATAATAAACCAACAGAAGACTTAGAAATTCCTGTTTTTGAAGAAGTAGCACCTAAAATAAAACCTATAAATGATATAGACAATGAAAAAATCGAAGTATTAAATCCATTTATAGAAAGTGAAGAAATACTAAATATAGATGAAGAACAAGAATCAAAAAATTTATTTAAATCTTTAGATGAATCTTCACAAGATTTATCTATCCCTTCAATTGAAAGTGTTGAAGAAAAAGATGAAAATATTCAAAATAAATATAAGTATTTAGATATTGTTAATGATACAAGAGAATTTATAGAAGATTGTAAATCAAAAGGATTAAAAATTATATCTGAAGAATATGATATGGATAATGAATATCAAATATTATTAAAAATAGAAAAATAGTTTAAAACTATTTTTTTTATTTGTAATTATTGTTTGGTTCAGTACCATTAATATAAAATAGTAAAGTGTTTTTATTTCCATCGTTAGTTTCCCCGCTAAGTGGATTTACTAATGAAGCAGTAATGTTATCAGGTATTTCATACCAAGTCTTTTTAGTGTTTTTTAAAATTTCTTCTATTGTTTTAGCCCATATATTTTTATTTGCTATAGATACATTCTTTTTTGTCGGAGTATTATCGTCATATCCACTCCATACCATTACTAAAGCATCATTATTATATCCAACTGTCCAAGTGTCAGAAGAAGTGCTTCCACTTTTAACTGAATACTTTCTTGTAATTATTTTATTAATACTTAACATTGTTGGTGAAGTATAATCTACAAAAGTATAATTATATGTATTAGTTAATAATTCATTTAAAATATAAACATATTTTTTATTTAAAACTTCTTCTTCATCACTTTTATGTTCGTATATAATATTGTTATTTATATCTGTTATTTTTTCAATTAAATGCACTTTGTTTTTTTTGCCCATATTAGCAAGGGTAGCATATCCATTAGCAAAATCAATCATACTTATTTCATTACTGCCTAATGGAAGAGATGCGTTTGGTTCTAATTTAGTTTCAATACCAACTTCTTTTGCTATATTTATTAAAACATCTGTTCCTAAAAACAAATGAGTTTTAACAGCATAAATATTGTCTGAAAAAGCAATTGCAGAAGCCATAGATATGTCTTTATTAGCATAAATGTTACTTGCATTTTTAGGTGAATATATTTTGTTATTACCTAAGTTAAAAGTTGTTGGTTCGCTTTTAAAAGTTGAAGATGCAGTAAATCCATTTTCTAAAGCTGCATAATAAAGAAATGGTTTCATTGTTGAACCAACTTGTCTTTTTGCTTGTGTAACTCTATTAAACTCACTTTTAGTATAGTCTATACCCCCAACTAAAGCAGAAATATTTCCTGTTTTGGGATCAACAATTATTGAAGCAACTTGAATATTTTCTATATCTTTAAGTTCGTTTTTAATATTTTCCTCAAGTACTTTTTGATTATCTAGATTTAAATTAGTATATATTTTTAAACCGCCAGTTTCAATCAATGAATTAGGTATTGATTTAATATTATTTAATTCTTGCATAACTGCATCTTTATAATAGTAGACGCTTGACAGTGATCTATTTTTTTTAATTCCATAAAAATTAAGTTGTTCATTATAAATACTATTAGCTTTGTCTTTTGTTATATATTTATTTTTTACCATACCATCTAAAACTAATTTTTGTCTTTTTTTAGCGTTATCATAATAATTTATTGGGTTATAATAAGTTGGATTTTTTGGAATTCCCACTAAAATAGTAGCTTCAGCTAATGTTAAATCCTTCGCGTTTTTATTAAAATAATAGTTAGAAGCTGCTTCTATTCCATAATTACCTGCACCATAATTGATAGTATTTAGGTACCCTTCTAATATTTCATCTTTTTTATAATGTACTTCTAATTCAAGAGTTAAAAAAGCTTCTTCTATTTTTCGTTTCCATGTTTTATTAAAATCTAAATATAAATTTTTAATATACTGTTGTGATATTGTTGAAGCTCCCTGGGATAAAGAATTGTTTTTAATATTAATTAACATTGCTTTTAAAATTCTAGGATAATCAAAACCTTTATGTTTATAAAAATTCTTATCTTCAGCAGAAATAGTGGCATCTATAATATTTTTTGAAATATTGTCTAATTTTATCCAAGTAGCATCACTGGCATTCTCAAATACTAGATTTTTTTCGTCATCATATATTAGTATTTGATTTGCAGTTTTCAAGTTTTCTTTGGGTGTTAAATATGCATAAGCATAAAATCCAAATATTATTACTGTTAAAGAAAAAAATAAAAATATTGTCATTTTAATGAAAAAGTACAGTTTTTTCATGCTTCCTCCGATTACTATATATTAGTATGTAGAATAATTAATTTAATTATTACATAATAATGTATAAAAAATACTTGATTTATTTAAAATAATAAGTATAATTTTAGGAGATAAATGTTTTATGACGGAGGAATTTATGAAGTTTAAAACTGTTACAAAAGAAGAATTAGAATTAATGCCTTTTGATGATATTGCTTATGTAATATTAAAAGAAAAAGGTAAAAAGATGAAAATAAATGAGATTTTCAAAATTATATGTGATACTTTAGAGTTAGGAGAATCTGCTTTTGAAAATCAAATAGCTGATTTCTTTACTTTACTTGCAACTGAAAAAAGATTTATTCAATTGGAAAAAGGTTATTGGGATTTAAGAGAAAATCACACAGCTGAAATTAGAATAAAAGATATTGAAGATGAACTTAATGAAGAAGAAATAATGGAAGAAGATTATAGTGATACTGAAGAAGATGATGAGTATAGTGAAACAAAAGATATAGATGATGATGATACGGATGATGATTTAAAAGATTTAGTAATAGTAGATGAAGAAGATGAAGGGAATGATTTATAGCTAGTTTTTTAGTTTTTGATTAAATTAAAAAAGGAGATATAAATATGGATGAAAGATTAAAAATAATAGAAGAAAGATATAAATTTTTAGAAAGTGAATTACTTAAACCTGAAGTATATGAAAATTATGAGAAAATGAAGGTATTAAGTAAGGAAAAAACTTCATTAGAAGAAAAAGTTAATAAATACCACGAGTATAAGCAAATCATTGAAGATTTAGAAACAGCTAAGGAAATGCTTAAAGATCCTGAGATGGTTGAATTTGCAGCAGAAGAAATAGAAACTTTAAGTAATAAAAAAGAAAAACTAGAGAGTATTATAAAAAGAATGCTTTTACCAAAAGACCCTAATGATGAAAAAAACGTTATTATGGAAATTAGAGGGGCAGCTGGTGGAGACGAAGCAAATATTTTTGCTGGGGATCTTTTTAGAATGTACTCTAAATATGCTGAACACGAAGGTTGGAAGTTAGAAGTTACCTATGAAGCTCCAGGGGAAAGTGGAGGCTATTCAAACATTGAATTTATGTTAAGTGGTGAATCTGTTTATTCAAAACTTAAATATGAAAGTGGTGTTCACAGAGTTCAAAGAGTTCCAGAAACAGAAAGTCAAGGTAGAGTGCATACTTCAACTGCAACAGTACTTGTAATGCCTGAAGCAGAAGAAGTAGATGTTGAAATAAAAGATTCAGATATAAGGGTAGATATTACAAGAAGTTCTGGTGCAGGAGGTCAATGTGTTAATACAACAGATTCTGCAGTAAGAATTACTCATATACCTACTGGAATTATTGTTTATTGTCAAGTTGAAAGAAGTCAAATAAAGAATAAAGAAAGAGCAATGCAAATTTTAAAGACTAGACTTTATGATTTAAAACAAAGAGAACAAGAAGAAAAGCTTGAAAGTGAACGTAAAAGTAAAATAGGTACAGGGGATAGGTCAGAAAAAATTAGAACATATAATTATCCACAAAATAGAATAACTGATCATAGAATTAATTTAACACTTATGCATTTAGATAAAGTTATGGAAGGTCATCTTGAAGAAATTATTGAAGCATTAATAATAGAAGATGAAAGAATGAAACTTGAAGCCGATGAAAATAAATAATAAATTAAATATTTCTAAAAGAGAATTAGATGAATTAAAACTTGTATCTAAAGATTATGAATCTGATTATAATAAAGTATTAAAAGGATACCCAATTCAATATTTGATTGGGTATGTTAATTTTTATGGATATAAAATAAATGTTAATAAAAATGTTTTAATACCTAGATTTGAAACTGAATTATTAGTTGAGAAGACCATTAAATATATAAATAAGATATTTAATAAAAAAGTAAATATTTTGGATATAGGCACAGGTAGTGGGTGTATAAGTATTGCGTTACATAAAGAAGTTAATTCAAATTTAACAGCCTGTGATATAAATAATAAAGTTTTGAAATTAGCTAAAAGTAATGCCAAGTTAAATAATTGTAATATTAATTTTATTAAAAGTAATTTGTTTGAAAATATAAATGATAAATATGATGTAATAATAAGTAATCCACCATATATTGATCAAAATGAAAAAATAATGGATATGGTAGATAAATATGAACCTCATGAATCTTTATACGCACCTAATAATGGATTATATTTTTATGAAGAAATTCTTAAAAATGCTAATAAATATTTAAATGATAAATTTATAATAGCTTTTGAAATAGGATGGTGGCAAGGCGAACTTATTAAATCAATTGCTAGAATTTATTTTAAAAATTCAAAAATAATAATAGAAAAAGATTATACTGATAGGAATAGATATATTTTTATAATTGGTGAATAAAATAAAAAAAAATATACCAATACTTATATGAAAGGTTGGTATTTTTTAATGAAAAAAATATTAATAACAATTACAATTTTAATATTGTTATTTTTACTTATTAAAAATGAAGAAACTTTAATGATTCCAGAAGATTCTATTAGATTTAGAGTGGTTGCTAATTCAAATGAAAAAGAAGATATATATGTAAAAGAATTTTTAGTTAATGAAATAATAAATAATGAATCTATAATATTTAAAAGTGATTCAATAGAAGATTCTAGAAAAAATATAAAAAGTAACATTGAAAATGTCGAAAAAGTTGTAAGTGATACTTTTAAAAAATTAGATTATAATAAAAAATATGATGTAAAATATGGAATAAATTATTTTCCACAAAAAAAGTATAGAGGAATAAATTATGATTCTGGGTATTATGAATCACTTGTAATAACAATTGGAGAAGGTAAAGGTAATAATTATTGGTGTGTAATGTTTCCACCGCTTTGTATGATAGATGAAGAGAATATGGATAATATAGAATATAAATTTAAAATAGAAGAAATTATAAAAAAATATATCATAAAGAAATGATTAAAATAATAATAATTAATATGGAAATATTAACATTATTATTAATAGGATTAAGTTTAAGTATAGATGCTTTTACTATGTCACTTGCATACGGACTTATAGGAATTCAAAAAAACAAAATATTTTTATCATCAATAATTGTTGGATTATTTCACTTTTTTATGCCTTTGTTGGGTAGTTTAATAGGCTATAAATTATTAAATTCATTTAAAATAAATCCTAAATATTTAATAATAATTATAATATCAGTATTGTTAGTTGAAATGATAAAATCAATTAAAGACGAAGAAATTAAAACTATTAAAATGAATATATTTGGTATGTTAAGTTTTGCATTTTTAGTTTCGTTAGATAGTTTTACAGTGGGTATGGGAATTTATTATATAACTAATAAACCAATATACGCATCAATTGTATTTTCAATTGTTAGTTTTTGTTTTACATTAATAGGGTATATTTTAGGTAAATATGCATCAAAAAAATTAGAAAAAGCATCTAAATATATAGGAATAATAATTTTGTTGATTTTACTTATATATTTTATATTTTAAATTGATAAAAGCAAAAAAATATATTATAGTAGTAATAAGGAGATCATTATGCCAAAAATAAGAATTGAAGGTAATCATGAATTAAAAGGTGAGGTAACTATTAGTGGTGCAAAAAATAGTGCAGTAGCTTTAATACCTGCAGCTATACTTTCTACTAGCAGTATCATTTACAATGTTCCTAAAATTACAGATATAGATTATTTAATAAAAATATTAGAACTTTTAAATTGTAAAGTTGAAATGAAAGATGGAAATTTATATATAGATTCATCTAAATCAGAAAATCAAGATATACCAGAAGAATTAAGTGTTCAAATGAGAGCATCATATTACTTTATGGGAGCGTTACTTGCAAAATTTAAACGTGCTGAAATATGTTACCCTGGAGGGTGTAAAATAGGCAATAGGCCAATAGATCTTCACATAAAAGGATTTGAAGCATTAGGTGCAAAAGTAACTCAAATTAAAAGTAAGTTTATAATCGAAGCGGATAATTTGAAGGGTTCTAAAATATATTTGGATTTTCCTAGTGTTGGAGCAACTATAAATATAATGTTAGCTGCAACTGCTGCAGAAGGTACGACTATAATAGATAATGCAGCCAAAGAACCAGAAATAGTAAATGTTGCATCTTTTTTAATAAATATGGGATGTAAAATAATAGGAGCCGGCACTGATAAAATAATAATAGAAGGTGGTAAGAAACTTCATGAAGGTGTAGTAGAGGTATTACCTGATAGAATAGAGGCAGGAACATATTTAATAATAGGTGCATTATTAGGAAATTTAAAAATTAAGAATGTAATAGCAGAGCATATACATGCAGTATTAATTAAATTAAAAGAAGTTGGTGTTAAATATGAGATTCAAAAAGATGGAATATTGATACATAAATGTGATAATTTAAAGCCAACAACAATAACAACATTAGGATTTCCTGGCTTTCCAACTGATCTTCAGCAGCCATTTACAACTTTATTAACACAGGCAGAAGGTAAATCTATAATTAATGAAACAATATATGAGTCAAGATTTAGAAATGCTGAATATTTAAATATAATGGGTGCTAATACTAAATTATTATCTTTTGATACCCTTGAAATTAATGGAAAGACGCCTTTAAAAGGAGCAGATGTTTATTCAACGGATTTAAGAGCAGGTGCATCACTTTTAGTAGCGGGTTTAATTGCAAAAGGAGTAACAACAATTGATAATATTGAACTTATTTTAAGGGGATATGAAGACGTTGTTGAAAAACTTCAAAAAATAGGTGCTAAAATTAAACTAATACCATAGAATTTAACAAGATATGTTTTTTTGGGAGGATATATGAACAGAAAAACACTTGTTATTTTTTTTATTGGATTAATATTATCATTTATTATATTTAAATTAGTGTACAAAGAAAAAATTGATTATTTAGCTTTAGGGGATGAATTAGTGCTTGGTTATACACCATTTGATACATATAATAAAAGTTATTCAGATTACTTTAGTGATTATTTAAAAAGCAAAAAGAAATTAGGATTTTATATAAATGATTTTAGTAAGTATAATTATACTATTAAAAAATTAATTAATGATATGGATAATATTAAAGAAATAAAAATAAATAATAAAAAAATAAATATTAATCAAGCTATATCTTCTTCTGATATTATAACTTTATCTTTTGGTCAAAAAGAATTATATGTTTTACTTAGTAAAAACTATAATAATAAATTAAAGAATATTAATGAAATATATAAGTATATTGATGAATATTTTAATGATTATATTTTATTGCTTAATAAAATAAGAAAAATAAATTCTAATGAAATATATATAATAGGGTTATATGACCCTTTAATAAATGTTAATCAAGAAACTATTATTAAATTAAATGAAATATTTAATTATATAAATAATAAATTTAAATTATTAGAAGAAAATAAAAATATATATTATATAGAAATATCAAAAGAATTTGATAATAAAAATTATTATATACCAAATATAAAAAATCCTTATCCATCTTTAGAAGGATATAATTATATTTCAAATAAACTAATATATAAAGTTTCTAAAAAATGTTGATTTTTAAATAATTTTTGTTATAATACTTATTGAAGAAATTTCTATAGTTATTTATTAACTATGGCGAGGAGGGATTATGAAAAAGGGAATACATCCAGAATTAAAAGAATGCAAAGTTAAATGTGCATGTGGTAATGAATTTACTGTTAAATCAACTAAAGAATTAATTCAACTTGAGACATGTAATAAATGTCACTCATTTTATACAGGTAAATATAAAACTGCTAAAACAGGTAACGTTCAAAAATTCAAAGAAAAATATGGAATTAAATAGTAAACTTTACATAAGTTTGCTTTTTTTTATAAAAAAATTGTTATAATATAAAATAGGTGATTGTATGAGAATAATTATAGGTAATGATCATAATGGGTATGAATTAAAGAAAGAACTTGTTAGATATTTAAAGAATAATCGATATTATCTTGAAGATGTAGGTTGTGATAGTATTGATTCAGTTGATTATCCTTTAATAGCAAAGAAAGCATGTGAAGAAGTATTAAGAGATGATGATAATTTAGGAATACTTATTTGTGGCACAGGAATTGGTATGTCAATCGCCGCTAACAAAATAAAAGGAATTAGATGTGCAAAAGTATCAACAGAAGAAGAAGCTGCATTATCAAAACTTCATAACAATGCTAATGTAATGGCTATTTCAGGAAGAATAGACAAATCTTTAGCAATTAAGTTTGTAGATAAATTTATTAACACATCTTTTTCAAATGAAGAAAGGCATGTTAGAAGAAATAATCAAATCGACAATTTATAGTAATATTTTTAAGTTTTATTTAATATAATGCATAATATGAAATATATATTATGCATTTTACTTTTAATAATACCATTGTATTCGTTAATTGTTCCACATAATAACAATAATTTTTATTATGAAAAAATAGAATACGTTAATAAAATAAAAGAAGAACCAGTTGTTAAATTATTAGATTCAAATAAAATTATAAATCTATCAATTGAAGATTATATAATAGGAGTTGTATCTTGTGAAATGCCAGCTTCTTATGAACTAGAAGCTTTAAAAGCACAAGCCATTGCTTCAAGAACTTATGCTTTAGAAAAGATGAATATAAATAATTTATACGATTTAGAAAACTCTACAAATAATCAATGTTATCATAATAATGAAATATTAAAAAATAAATGGGGTAATAATTATGAAAAATATTATAAAAAAATAACTAAAGCGGTAAATGAAACAAAAGGTTATTATATGACTTATAATGGAAAAATAATAAAAGCATTTTATTTTTCAACTTCAAATGGTTATACAGAAGATGTAAAAAATGTATTTGGAAGTAATCTTGAATATTTATCATCCGTTGAATCTTCTTGGGACAAAAATAATAAAAATTTCGAAAAAACTGTAAGTTTTAATGAAATAGATTTTATAAACAAATTAAAATTAAGTGATATAAAAGTTAATAAAATTGAAATATTAAATAGGACTAAAAGTAATAGAGTAAATGAAATAATGATAAATAATACTATATTTAAAGGTACAACATTTAGAAAATTACTTAGTATTAGATCAACAGATTTTGATATAGAAAAAAAAGATAACATAATATATATTAAAACAAGAGGATATGGTCATGGAGTAGGTCTTAGTCAATATGGGGCAAATGAAATGGCTAAGCTCGGTTATGACTATGATGAAATATTAAAATATTATTATAAAAATATTGATATTAATAATGTATAAATTAAAAAAAATGGTTCACACTCTATAATAGGAGTGTGATTATGAATAAAGCAAAGAGATTAATAATACCTACTGTCTATGCAATTTCGCTTTTACTTATTATTGGAAGTGTATTTATGTTAGTTGAAGGAATAAGCAATTATTTTAATGAAACAATTAACTATGACCATTCAGTTAAAAATGTATTTGAAAAAACAATTCCTGTTCAAACAACTAAAAATCTAATAATAAGGCCATATTTATCAGAAAATGTTAATATCGGAAAATATTTTTATGATTATGAAGGTGAAAAAGAAAACCAAGAAAAAGCATTAGTTTATTATGAGAATACATACATGCAAAATTCTGGTGTGGACTATATAAGCAACAGTATATTTGATGTAGTGTCTATCTTAGATGGTGAAGTAATATCAGTTGAAAGCGATAATACTTTAGGAAATATAGTTCAAATAAAACATGATAAAGATCTAATAAGTATTTATCAAGGAATAGACGAAGTAGCGGTAAAAAAAGGTGATAGTATAAATCAAGGACAAATTTTAGGAGTAAGTGGCACTTCAAAAATAAATCCTGAATATAATTCTTCTCTACATTTTGAAGTTTACCATAAAGGTGAAATAATAGATCCAGAAAATCTTTATACTTTAAGCATAGAAGACTTTTAACAAAAGTCTTTTTTCATATTTTTTAAAAACTTTTATATATTTTAATAGGGGTTGATAAAGATAAAAAAGAGCATTGTTGATAGAATAAAATATGAAACAGAATATATATTGAAAACAAATGAAACAATAAGAGAAGTCGCTAAAAAGTTTAAAGTAAGTAAAAGTACAGTCCATAAAGATTTACACGAAAGATTGAAAGATATAAATAGTAAAATATATAATGATGTTAAGGAATTAATGAAAAAGCATATAGAAATTAGGCATATAAACGGTGGAGAAGCCACTAAAAACAAGTATAAAGTCACCGAGAAGTAGACTTTTTGTTTATTTTTATAACTAACTATTAAATATTATGATATTATTTCTAGTGGGTGTTTTTTTATGATAAATTTTATAATAGTAGAAGATAATAATGCACATAGAAAAAGTACTGAAAAAGTAATATTAAAATATATGATGAAAAACAAATATGAATTTGAAATTTTTTCGTATGACAAAGAAACAGAAGAACTACTAAACTATATAAAAAACAATGATAAAAATAATATATACATATTAGATTTTGAACTTCCAAATACAAATGCTATAGATTTAGCTAGAGAAATAAGAAAAAATGATTGGAGAAGTCCAATTATTATTTTAACAGCACATGGAGGTATGGCATTTGAATCATTTAAACAAAGACTACAAATATTAGATTTTATATCTAAGCAGTATAAAGCAGAAGAAAGTTTGATTGAATCTTTTGATATATGTTTAAAACAATTTAATTTAGCAAAATCATTAAAATTAAATTATAATTATACTGATTATAATATTCCTTTTGATAAAATATTGTATATTTATAGAGATACTGTAGAAAGAAAATCGGTAATAGTAACAGAAAACTCTGAATATATGATAAGAATTAATATGAAAGATATAAAAGAATTATTACCTAAAACATTTAAATATTCACATAAAGCCTGTATAGTAAATATTAATAAAGTTGAAGCATTTGATTGGAAGAACTATGAAATATATTTTTCAAATGGTAGTAAAACAAATTTATTATCAAGAACACACAAGAAGGAGTTAGCAGAAAAATGAAAATATATGAAATAATACTATGTATATTAGGAATAACTTTTTGTATCTATACGTATATAAAAAGTTATTCTTTAATTTTTGAAAATAAAATACAAAAAATTGATTATAAAATGGAGATTATACTATTTTTAGTGATTATAGCTGCATATTACAATACTTTTTATAATTATGGGTATTCTAAGATAATAATTAGCTTTCTAGAAATATTTGCAGTTTTAAGAATAACACATCAAGAAAATATAAAAGCAACATTTTTGAAAACGTTAATTCTATATTTGTTAGAATGTATTATAGAAATTGTTATTGGAGGATTTGTATTCTATATGTTTTTTAATAGTGTACAATCTTTTGATCAAAATATAATATTTAAAGTTTTATTTTCTTTACTGATAATGTTATTAGTTTTGTTAGTCGCAAATTTAAATAAATCTTCAAAAATAATTAGAAAACTATATAATTTTATGTCTAAGATTTTTAATGTGACAATGATAATTGTAATGTTATTAATTTCAATTTCTATATTGGCATATTGTTTAATAATTTCAACAAGTATATATAGTTATACAGTTACTGCCGTAATGATAATAATCTTATTTGTATTAATAGTGATATCTATCATTCAAAGTATAAAAACTAAAATAGCCACTGATAAAGAAGAAGTATTGTTAGAGTTCATGAAAGAATATGAAATGATTATTGATAAAGAAAGAATTGATAGGCATGAGATGGTTAATAATTTACTGGTTTTAAAAAGTATTAAAAATAAAAATACTAAACAGTATGACAAAATACTAGATGATATTTTATTAACGTATCAAAGTAATAAATCTTCTAAGGGACTATATGAACTTCCTTCGGGTTTAAAAGGACTTTTTTATTACAAAATCTATGATATGAAAAACAGAAATGTTGAGGTTTTTATTAATGTTTCTAATAAAATATTAAAAGATTTAGATAATTTAGATTCTAAAATATTAACTAAAGTGTGCAAAATATTAGGTATACTTTTAGATAATGCAAAAGATGCAGCTTGTGAATCTAAAGATAAACTAGTTGTTATAGATTTATATAAAGAGGAAGAAAGCATTATTATTTATATTGAAAATACTATGAGTGATAATTTTAATATAAACATTAATAGAATGAAAGTAAAAGGGTTTAGTACAAAAGGTCAAAATAGAGGATATGGATTATATATTGTTGATAAATTATTAGGTGAGTCAAATAAGATATTGTTAAATCAAAGCATTAAAGATAGTAAGTTTATATCTATTATGACAATAAAAAATAATTAGGTTTTTAATTCCTAATTATTTTTTTGTTTATTATAATAAACTTTCAGGAATTTCTTCTTCATCAAACCAGAAAAAGAAACATGCTCCAGTAGCTGTTTTAGCTATAAATTCACCTAATAATGCTAACATCTTAATACCTCCTTTTATTCTTATTTAAAATATTTATGCTGGAAGTGGCTTCTTATAATTTTTATAATTAGCATATTTCAGCTTAAATATTTTATAACTTAAAGGGTTTATCATGAAGCATTCTAAGATTAGTGAAAAGAATATGGAATTTTGTATTAAAACATTTTTTGTTAATATTGAATAAATCGTTAATCCAATTGCTATTAAAGTACACAATATTTTATATAAAATTCTCCTTTTTTTTCTAATTAATGGTCTTTTTTCTGTATCAGCAGGAGCATATATAATTATAAGAACAATTGATAATATTGATATTATTAATCTTACGTAAAAATTAATTATAAGTAGTTTAACTAAATAAGGCAAAAGCAAAAATGTTAATAGAGACCCAATCCAGCATTGCCAAGTTTTCTTGGCGTGTAATCCAAATCCAAATAGTCTTAATAATCCATAAAACAATAATATAAGTAAAAGCTCTTTTATTAGATTTAATATAATTGATAATGTTATAATTACGATTGTTTTTGTAATATTTATATATAAAGTTGATAATCCATATTTTATTTCAGCTAGTTTTGTTTCATCAAAATTATTTTTTCTTTTAATTGAATTCATTGCTTTATCTATTATTAAATCCTTCATATTCTTACTTCCTACGATTTAAGTTTAACAAGTTTTATTATTTAAAAAATAACCGCTAAATATTCAATTAACTTTAATGTTTTAATTATTAATTATTAAAATTATTTGAACCAACTTTTTCACTTTAATCAAGTAAACTATAAATTAAAACATATTTTTAGTTAATAATAAAGATATTGTTTACAATTAAAATACTCGCCATAAAATTCATGGGAGTGAAAGCAGTAAAGGAAGGGAAGGTGTTAATTTGAGTAAAGGTCGCGTTAAGTGGTTTAACAATGAAAAGGGTTATGGATTTATTGAATCAGATGAATTAGAAAACCAAGATATTTTTGTTCATTACTCAGCAATTGACTGTGAGGGTTATAAAACTCTTAAGGAAGGCGATATTGTTGAATTCAGTTTGATAACAACCGCGAAAGGTCATCAAGCAATAAATGTAAAAGAAGTAAAATTAACAACCGTTTAAGCACACTGCAGTATTGTGTGTTTTTCTTTATATTAATGTAGTAATACTTTTTTATTTGTGATAAAATATTATTAGGAGGATAATATGAAATATATAGTTAGAGGAAATAATATAGAAGTAACTAATTCAATAAAGAATTATATTGAAGAGAAATTATCTAGAATGGATAAATATTTTAAAAATCCAGAGAATACAGAAGCAAAGGTATTAATTTCAGTTAATGGAATTGATCAAAAAGTAGAAGTAACAATTAATGAAAGTAAATATTTTATTAGGGCTGAAGAAATTAACAATGATTTATATGCAGCTATTGACATAGTTGTTGATAAATTAGAAAGACAAGTAAGAAAATATAAGACAAAATTAAGCAATAGAAACAAACCAGAAGAAAGTTCAATAGAAATAGAAGATTATTTTGAAGAACCAGATGAGGAAGTAGTTAAAAGAAAAGAATTGTTTTTAAAACCTATGGATGAAGAAGAGGCTATTACTCAAATGGAATTATTAGGACATACATTCTTTGTGTTCAAAAATATTGATACTGAAAAAGTATGTGTTGTTTATAAAAGAAAAGATGGAGCATACGGGATTCTAGAAACAGATTAAGATACTTAAATGTATCTTTTTTTTTAATAAAATGATACAATATTCCCAAGGGTGAGAAAATGGGAATATTTAAAAAGTTTTTTAATCATGAAGCTAGAGAGCTAAAAAGATTTGAAGCCTTAGCAAATGAAATAGAAGCATTAGATGAAGAAATGCAAAAATTAACTGATATAGAGTTAAAAAGTAAAACTGATGAATTTAGAACAAGACTTTCTAAAGGAGAAACTTTAGAAGATATATTAGTTGAAGCTTTCGCAGTAGTTAGAGAAGCTGCATATAGAGTTTTAGGGGAAAAAGCTTATCACGTTCAGTTAATCGGTGGTCTTGCAATTCATTATGGTAATATAGCAGAAATGAGAACTGGTGAAGGTAAAACATTAACTTCAACTTTGCCAGCTTATTTGAATGCCTTAGAAGGCAAAGGTGTTCATGTTGTAACTGCCAATGAATACTTATCAACACGTGATGCTGAGTGGATGGGAAAAGTTCATGAATTTTTAGGTTTAACAGTAGGATCAAACCAAAAAGAAATGACACCATCAGAAAAAAGAGCACAATATGAATGTGATATAACTTATACAACTAACAATGAACTTGGATTTGATTATTTAAGAGATAACATGGTTGTTAGAAAAGAAGATAGAGTTCAAAGAGGACTTAATTTTGCAATTGTTGATGAAGTTGACTCAATTTTAATTGATGAAGCTAGAACTCCACTTATCATATCTGGTGGTGTAAGTAAGTCAGATGATTTATATAAAACAGCTGATAGAGTAGCTAAAAGTATGGTGCCAGATGATTATGTAATTGATGAAAAAACAAAAAAGGTAACACTTACTGAAGAAGGTGTTAAACATGCTGAAAGATTACTTAATTTAGATAATCTATATGATATTAAAAATAGTGTAATGGTACATAATTTAGATAAAGCTTTATCTGCAAATTATACATTTAAAAAAGATGTTGACTATGTAGTTCAAGATGACAAAATTATAATTGTTGATTTATTCACAGGAAGATTAATGCATGGAAGACAATTTAGTGAAGGGCTTCATCAAGCATTAGAAGCTAAAGAAGGTGTAACTATTAATAGTGAAACTAAGACCTTAGCAACTATCACATTTCAAAATCTATTTAGAATGTATAATAAACTTTCTGGTATGACAGGTACCGCTAAAACAGAGGAAGAAGAATTTAGAAACATATATAACATGTATGTTATTGAAATACCTACAAATGTACCAGTTATAAGAGAAGATTTAACAGATTTAATATATTCAAGTATGAAAGGTAAACTTAATGCAGTTGCTGATAGAATTGCTGAAATTCATAAAACTGGTCAACCAATATTAGTTGGTACTGCTTCAATTGAAATGTCTGAAACATTAAGTTCACTTCTTGATAAAAGGAAAATAAAACATGAATTATTAAACGCTAAGAATCATGAAAGAGAAGCTCATATAATTGAAAATGCCGGTCATAAAAATGCAGTAACAATTGCAACTAATATGGCAGGTCGTGGAACAGATATAAAACTTGGGCCCGGTGTTAAAGAACTTGGTGGTTTATATGTAATTGGAACAGAAAGACATGATTCTAGACGTATTGACAATCAGTTAAGAGGACGTTCTGGAAGACAAGGAGATCCAGGTACTTCAATTTTCTATGTATCAATGGAAGATGATTTAATGGTTAAATTTGGTTCTGAAAGAATGAAATCAATTATGGATTCTTTGGGGATACCTGAAAATCAAGCAATAAGTAATAAAATGATTTCTAGAAATATAGAATCTTCTCAAAAAAGAGTTGAAGGATTTAACTTCGATAGAAGAAAAGGATTACTTGATTATGATAATGTAATAAGTAAACAAAGAGAAATTATTTATGAAAGAAGAAATGAAATATTAGATAAAGATAGTATTACTGATAGAGTAATGCAAACATTTAAAGAATATGTTGAAAATGTAGTTAATTCTCATAGATCAGAAAAAGGAGATCTTAATTCAAATGATTTAGATAATATAATGGAACATTTTAATAGCAATCTATTAAAATCTAAAAAGATTGAATTAAAAGAAATTAAAGATAAATCTCCAGAAGAAATAATAGATTATATTTATGATATAGTTGTTGATGACTATAATAATAAGTTAAAAGACATACCAGAAGAAATCCAAAATGATTTTGAAAAAGCAATAACACTTAGAGTAATAGATAAACACTGGATGGATCAACTAGATGCAATGGAGAATTTAAAAGAAGGCGTTGGTTTAAGAGGATATGCTCAAACAAATCCACTTCAAGTTTATGCATTAGAAGGTTTCCAATTATTTGATGATATGTTAGCATCAATAAATGCAGAAGTTACTACATTCTTATTAAAAGCAGAAATAAGACAAAACTTAGAAAGAGTTGAACACAAGAATATACATACAAATGACGGAAAAGAAAAAGCAAAGAATACTCCAAAAAAAGCATCACCTAAAATAGGTAGAAATGATCCATGTCCATGTGGCAGTGGTAAAAAATATAAACAATGTTGTGGCAAATAACTCGCAAACCCTTGATATATAAGGGAAAACGCGAGTTTTTCTTTTGCTCCAAAAATTCAATATTTTATAAAAAACACGTTTTAGATACGATTTTACATACGATTTTATTACGGATAATTCGTATCTAAATCGTATCTAAACAGCAAATTTATACGGATTAGCAGTTAATATTCCCTTATTTTATGGGCATTTATTAAAAAAATTCCCACTGTCCCGATGACAAGGTGCATTCTTAAAATAAAGCATTAAAATAATTGCCGATAAAGCTAAGGACTTTTAAAAAGCAAAACAATTATAAAATATTTTGTGTATTAAACTGTTTGTGCTATTATAGTGTTATTGAAAGGCTGTGAACATTATGGATTATTCATATTTAGCAAAAACAAAAGAAATATATAGTATGATATTAGGAGAGTATGAAAAATTAGATGAAGAAGGAATACTTGTTATAGAATACACTGGTTTTGTACGTGATTTAAATCTGTATCATTTATTTGGTTGGTATATTAATTACGGAAATCAAAATAGTAAATATCATCATGATATGAGACACTTTATATATGATGAATTAATAGAATTATTGAACAATAGTAATATTGAATTTATTGATAATCATATTAGTACGGAAGCTATTAAAGAACAGTTTGAAAAATCAGAATTACTAAAATATTCATTTCAGCGTGATTTTGAAACAACATCAAGAATTTATCTTGCTAATAGAGTGAAAGAAAAAATTAAAATAGTTTGCAAATAACAAAAGGTTAATATATAATATTGAGACATAGAGGAGGTTTTAAATATGTATGAGATGGATAGATTTGGTATAATAACTGAGTTAAAACGTGAAAGAGAAAATATGGGTTTAACAAAAGAATTGTTACCAGAAGATATTGAATATAATCTTTTTTTATTAGATAGTATTATCTATTCTAAATACAATTGCAATCATGAAAATGCTATTGCTGATTCTGATGATTTAAAGGGAAAATGTAATTGTTTAGACTGTGGTGATTATGTAAATCCTGAAGGATATAATTATCAAATGCTTTATACAATTAAACAAAGTGAAAAACTAACAGATGTAAGAAAAAAATATTTAGGGTTATTACTTACTAGAAGTACTGATGATGCTATTAAAGAATTAACTGGAGATCAAACTATTAAACTAAGAAGGCAAATAGTCCGCATGTAAAAAGAACTGTGACTTTTCAATTTTCAAGATATTTTTTAGATACGATTTTAGATACGATTTACTAGGTAAGCCGAGGGAACTGGAGAGAAGTCATGGGAACAAATAAACGATTTTAAGGCCTTTTAACGAGCCAAGTGAAGCAGTAAAGGCACAACGTTTTGGCCATGTGGTTCTGGTCGCAAGTATAAGCAGTGTTGCGGAAAGTAAGGTAAATAAAGGGATTGCGGGCTTCGACACTATTAAAAAAAGTGAAAAAACGTGAATTAGATACCTTTTAGATACCCTGAAACATAATTTTAAAAGACTATTTTAAGATAATTGAATAGTCTTTTTTTGTAAAAAAATAAGTTGTTAAAAAAAGATTATGGTTAATGGTATAATTAAATAGAAATAAATAGTAATTTAATGTTGAATTTAACTCTACTTTTGGTTGATTTTTCCCCAAACTACCTTAAGTTCGTTTTATTTTCAAAAAAAGATACTACAATTAAATTAAAGGAGGTGTCTTATGGACCAAATTAAAATTGGAAAGTTTATTGCAGAGTGTAGAAAAAATAAAAATCTTACACAGGCACAACTATCAGAAAAATTGAATGTAACTGATAGGGCAGTATCAAAATGGGAAACTGGTAATGCAATGCCTGATTCAAATATTATGCTCAAACTTTGTTCTATTCTTGGAATAGATGTAAACGAATTATTATGTGGGGAGATGATTGATATGGAAAAAAAGGATGAACAATTAAATGACTTAATTTTTCAAATGGCAACAAATGAGGAAAGATACCATAAAAGATTGAAGCATTCCTCTTATATGATTATTGCTATAAGTTTGATAGCACTTATTAGTATTATAACAGTAATATCACTTCTTATTCCAGAATGTGGATTTCAATACTTCTTGATAGTAGTGTCTGTTATACTATTTATAATTCCATGTTTGATTGCTCTTAAATTTAAAGTTGAAACAGGATATTATGAATGTAAAAATTGTCAAAATATGTTTGTTCCTAACTATAAAGGAATTGCTGTGTTGATGCAAACACCAACTAAAAAATTATTGAAGTGTACTAAATGTGGAAAATGGACTTGGTGCAAAAAACTATCAAAGAAATAATATGATATTATTAACAGAAATTTAGATACCTTTTTAGATACGTTGTGGTATCTTTTTCTCACTATTTTTCACATTTCTTCACTTTTCTTGATATTAAGATTAGTGAAAAAGTATGAATTAAAGTGAGTGAATAAGAGAGAAAAGTGAAAAACCATAAAGAAAAGTGACTGAAATATTAAATGCACTGACGCCATGTGGCAGTGGTAAAAAAATATAAACAATGTTGTGGTAAATAGCTCGCAAAGTCCCATAAATAAAGGGATTGCGAGTTTTTCTTTGCATAGGCAAAAATTCAATATTTTATAAAAAACACGTTTTAGATACGATTTAGATACGATTTTTTGACACGTTTTTTTATCTTTCAAAATGACAAGGTTCATTTTATGTTATAATTTTATTAGTAAATAATTATTTTAAGGAGTTAGTTGAAATGAACGAATATATTAATTTAGATGAAAAGAACATTGAAAATGAACATATATGTTGTGCTATAGGAGATCCTAAACATCAATGTGGTGTGGATAAAAAGAAAGAATGGATTAAAAGTAAATTAAAAGATGGACATGTATTTAGAAAACTAAATGCAAGAGGTAAAATCTTTATTGAATATGAGCCAATAGAAACTGCATGGGTTCCTATTAACGGAAAAAACTATATGTATATTTATTGTTTATGGGTTGCTGGTAGTTTTAAAGGAAAAGGTATTGGTAAAGAATTATTAGAATATGCTATTGAAGATGCAAAAAATAAAAAAATGAGTGGTGTATGTACATTAGTATCACAAAAGAAGAAACCATTTATTGGAGATAAGAAATTCTTTGAACATTATGGATTTAAAGTAGTAGATACAATTAATGATTATGAATTAATGGCATTACAATTTGATGATAAAGAAACACCTAAATTTAGTGATAATTGCAGAAAAATGGAAATTGATAGCAAAGATTTTACTATTTACTATTCTAATGAATGTCCATATGTAGAATATGAAGTAAAAGAATTATCTAACTATGCTAAAGAAAAAGGAATTAAACTAAACTTTATTAAAATTGATTCATTAGAAAAAGCAAAAAATGCACCATGCATATTTAATAATTGGGCTAATTTTTATAAAGGGAAATTTATATCCAATACAATATTAAATGCAAATGCATTTGACAAGCTTATTAAATAAAAATTTAGATACGATTTTAGATACGATTTACTGTGAAAGCCGAGGGAAACAGAGGGAAACCAAGGGAAGTATCGAATCACTTTAGCCCGATTTTAAGGACTTTTTGGAAACAGTAAAGGCAAATTGTTTTATCCATGTGGATCTGGAAAGAAGTATAAAAACTGCCACGGAAGATAATAAAAATGCCCAAAAAGCCCAGTAATTACGGGCTTTTTTCATATTCCAAAAACTTCAGAAAAATTTTTAGATACCTTTTTGGATACCTTCCGCTGAGTATCTAAAAGGTATCTAGATACCCAAAAACAGGGTTAAAATACAAAATTTTTGTATTGCTAAAAATCACGATATTTCCTTTATTTATAAGGCTTTGTAAAGATTTATTTAAGAAAAAAAGATAAAATTGTGTCCAGTGCCAAAATGACATTGATAAATGAGTTTAAAGCATATAATTTTAAATAAAAATAAGAGATATTATGGTATAATATTTTTAGGAGGTTTTTATGGAAAAATATGATACTTTAAAATACTATAATCAAAATGCTGAAAAATATTGTGAGCAAACTAAAAATGGAGATATGACAGAATCTTACAATCGTTTCTTATTATTGTTACCAGATAGAGCATATATTCTAGATTTTGGATGTGGTTCTGGTAGAGACAGTAAATACTTTTTAGAAAAAGGATATACAGTTAGGGCAATTGATGGATCAGAAAAGTTGTGTGAATTAGCTAGTGATTATATTGGTCAAAAAGTTGAATGCATGAAATTTGATGAATTATCAGAAGAATCTAAATATGATGGAATATGGGCTTGTTCATCAATCTTACATGTAGAAAGAGAAAACTTACCTGATATACTAAGAAAAATGATTAAAGCACTAAAAGAAGATGGAGTAATTTATACATGTTTTAAAATTGGAAATCAAGAAATAGTACAAGATGGAAAATATTACAATTATATTACAAAAGAAATATTAGAAGATATGCTTAGACAAATTGATCCAAATTCAGAAGTATTAGATTATTATGAAAACGGAACTGCTAAAAATGTAGACAGACCTAAAGCTACTTGGGGGAACTATCTAATTAAGAAGAAAAAATAGCAATACAAAAAATATTCGGAAAAAGCCTATTTTTGGATTTTAGATACCTTTTTAGATACCTTCTGCTAGGTTTCCCAAGTGCTCTCGGAAGCTAAAAAGGGCAAAAAGGGGCTCCCAAATGCCCTCAAAAGCCCGAAAGTGCCGCCCAAAGTTCCTAAACTAAAATCCATGTGGAAGTGGAAAAAAATATAAAAAATGTTGTGGTAAATAACTCGTAAACCTCGATAAAATAAGGGAAAACGCGAGTTTTTCTTTTTATTAAAAAATACCTAAAATAAGGGCTGGAGCCATTCTGGAGCCACTTTGATTTAGATATTTGGCTATATTACCATTTAAGATCGTAAAATTAGTAATATTCCGAACAAAATTATTTAAAGAATCTATGGTATAATGGTTATAGAATGTTAGGAGGATTGTAATGAAAGAAAGAATATTAGTTAGTATATTAATAATTGTTTCAATTTTTATAATTCCAAGTTGTGATTTTAAAAATAATGATAATAAAATAAATAATAATGTGAACAGTAAAAAAGAAACTAAAGAAAAAGAAAGTAATTCAAATGAGGTGATTAATTCCGTGAAAGTAACAATCAATGGTAAACAATATACAATTCAATTAGAAAACAATGAAACAGCTGAAAGTTTTGTTAATTTATTACCTCAAGAATTTAATATGAGTGAATTGAATGGAAATGAAAAATACATATATTTAGATACTACATTGCCAACAAATTCATCTAATCCTAAACATATTAATTCTGGTGATGTAATGCTTTATGGAAATAATTGTTTAGTAATATTTTATAAGTCATTTGATACAAGCTATAGTTATACAATAATAGGCCATATTGATAATTTAGATAATTTAGGAAATGGAAATATAACTGCAAAATTTGAAAAATAAAAGAAAACGGAATATTAAGATATTAGGAGAATGTAAAAATTCTCTTTTTATGTGATATACTATATATGAGGTGAACTTATTATGAAAAAAATGTTACTGCTATTATTTTCTTTAATATTATTGTTTAGTGTTACTGGATGTGGTTCTAATAGAGAAAAGCAAAATAACAATGGGCAACAAGAACAAAAATATGAAGAAAAAGAAAACAACAATCAACAAAACAATTCAAACAATAATTATGTAGATGATGATGAAATTATTGAATTTGATAATGATGATAATGGTCCAACAGATGAAAAAACTGTGACTGTAGAAGAAGTAATTAATTGTGATGGTTGTGTATATGCATATTTTAGTGATGAAGGTGATAAAGCAAAAACTTTAGGAGCCACTTTATCTCCTAGTGATTATACAAAGGATATCAACAATTTAAAAACAGCAGGAGGAAAACAAAGACATAATTTCTTTGGATTAGTACTTTCTGGTAATACAATATCAAGAGCATATGCGTGCGTATTAAAAGATAATAAAATATATTGTATTGAAGGATCTACTAATGGTGCATATCATAATAGTAATATTGCCATTTTAAACAAAATATTTACTAATGGTCAATGTAAAACTATTTCAGATGGGAACACTTATACTTGTACAGATGGTAGTTATAACGGTGATACAAAAACTAATGGATACACAAGTATGCATTATGAAACAAGTTGTACTATCTATGGTGCAAATTCTAATACAGGAAAATTAATTTGCCATTAGTATATGAATATAATAGATCGGAAGATTAAGTTTTTACATACGTTCTATGGATATTATCAAACAAATTTAAGTTGCAGAAAATACAAATTCTTTGTAATTTCGATAAAAAAATTGTAAAAACTGCAGAAAAATTGCAGTTTCTACACCATGTGGCAGTGGTAAAAAATATAAGCAATGTTGTGGTAAATAACTCGCAAATTTCTTAAAATACAGAAAGATGCGAGTCTTTTTTTATAATTTGAAAACACAGTTAGACATAATTTTTGTAAAAAAGTATAGCATTTGCTTAGATGATTCTAAATAAATGATATAATTATAATAGGAGATATAATATGATTAGTAGGCAAGAAATGTTAACAATCATGAAGAGTGTTCTTTTTATAATGGTGATACAGGCATGTTTTTAACTGAAGGTGCAACTCAGTTTACTGCTGAAATATTATATAATGTTTCAAATGGAACTAATTTAAATTATAGAGAGCAGCCAAATTCAGTAAGAGGACTAAGCAATCATACGTCTTTTACAGTGCTCTTTCTCAATACCAATTAAATGGTAATATTATAATGCTAATGTCATATTCTCTTGGAATACCACTAAATCAAATTCTTGCATTAGGTTATAGAAGTGATGGAAGAGAGCAATTGAAAGGATTGTATGAAGGAAGATTTGAAAAATTTATGTTTGATTTAGAAAAATATACTCAATTGATAAATTACAAATGACTGGTTATGCTGAACAAATGAGATCACAAACACCAACTAATATTGATCTTATGGGTGGTCGAAGAAGTTTTCAGGGGAACATTCAAATAGAGAATGAGTTAGTTAATAAAGTAGAACGAGAACTCGCAGCAAATTTTATTGCTAACAATGATGAAGAATATATTGTTGAAAATTATCAAAAAATTGCAATGTATCTAACTACATCAGAATTGAAAAGAAATTTTAATAATGCAGTACAAGAGATAATTAATATGCAAAATCAAAATATTGTTTCATCAAATGTTCATAGATAAAGATATAAATGTTAAAATGCATTGCTTGTAGCAATGCCATTATTCATAATAAAATATTCTTGATGGAAGGAGAAAAGTATGTTAAAAGATAATTTAAAAACATTAAGAAAGAATAAAGGGCTTTCACAAGAAGAATTAAGTGTTAAATTACATGTTGTTAGACAAACAATTTCAAAATGGGAATCTGGTTTATCAGTTCCAGATGCTGAAATGTTAATAAATATTTCAGAGTTATTTGAAACACCAGTAAGTGAAATTCTTGGAGAAAATATTGAAAAAAAAGAAAAAGATGATTTAAAAGTAATATCTGAAAAATTAGAAGTTATTAACGAGCAATTATCAAATTATCAAAAAGAAAAAAGAAGGAAAAGAATTCAAACGTTGATAATTGTAGATATATGTATTGCTTTGTTGTTTATATTGTTAGCAATATTAAACAGTCCCTATCAGAATTGGGATTATAGTATTACTGAATGGGCTATATTAGGAACATTTTATCAAGCATTTGAATGGATGTTTATGAGATTAGCGCCTATAGCTGTAATAGTGTTATCAATAATAATATTAATTAAAAAGAAATAAATAAAAAAAGAAAACTTTGTTTTCTTTTTTTATTATACTATGTATTAAAATGTATTTTGATAATTTATGATATAATATAAATATATTAAAGGAGGACTTTTATGAGTAAAATATTAGTGTGTTATTTTTCAGCAAGTGAAAATACAAAAAGTTTAGCAGAAAAAGTTGCATCAGCAGTAAATGGGGATTTGTTTGAGATAGAGCCAAAAGAAAAGTATACTAAAGAAGATTTAGACTGGATGAATAAACAAAGTAGATCATCAATTGAAATGAATGAAAATATTAAACCAGAAATATTAAATAAGGTATCAAATTTAGGAGAGTATAATACAGTTTGTTTAGGATTCCCAATATGGTGGTATAAAGAACCAACTATTATCGATAAGTTTTTAGAAGAAAATGATATGACTAATAAGAAGGTTTATGTATTTGTGACAAGTGGATCATCTCCAATTGATTCAACTTATAAAAGTTTAAGAAATAATTTTCCAAATTTAAATTTTATTGATGGTAAAAGATTTACTGGAAACGAAAATATAGAAGAATACATAAATTGGATTGTTTAATTAAAGAAAGTGGTGAATATATGATTTACGATTATAAAATAAAGAACAGAAAGAATGAAGAAATATCTTTAAGTGATTTTAAAGGCAAAGTATTAATAGTTGTTAATACTGCAACAGGATGTGGTTTCACTCCTCAATATGAAGGACTAGAATATTTATATAAAAAGTATCATGATAAGGGATTAGAAATATTAGATTTTCCATGCAATCAATTTGGAAATCAAGCACCTGGAAGTGATGATGAAATCCATGAGTTTTGTGCATTAAAATATAATACATCATTTGATCAATATACTAAAGTTGATGTTAATGGTGAGAATGAAATACCAATATATACTTATTTAAAAGAACAAATTAAAGATGATAAAATATCTGGTTTAAAAAATAAAATGGCTATGAAGGCTATTGAAAAAATAAGTACTTCAACTAAAAAAGATGGAGATATAAGATGGAATTTTACAAAATTCTTAGTTGATAGAAATGGAAAAGTAGTAGAAAGATATTCTCCAACTTATAAACCAGAAGATATGGAAGCAGATATTTGTAGAATTTTATGAAAGGTGAATTATGGAAAAGATAGAAAGTTTTAAAGTAAATCATGAATTATTAAAAAGAGGAATATATGTATCTAGAAAAGATTATGATGGTGACAAGGTAATAGCTACTACATTTGATATTAGAATTAAAGAACCTAATAGAGAACCAGTTCTTAATATAGCTGAATTACACACTATTGAACATTTAGGAGCAACTTTTTTAAGAAATCATCCAATTTATAAAGATAAAACAATATATTTTGGACCAATGGGATGTAGAACTGGATTTTATGTTATATTTAAAGGAGATTTAAAATCAACTGATATAGTAGACATAATGAAAGAAATGTTTAAATTTATGGCTGATTATGAAGGAGATATACCTGGAGCAGATCCTAAATCTTGTGGAAATTATTTAGATCAAAATTTGCCTATGGCTAAATATGAAGCTAATAAATTTTATAATGAAGTTTTATTAAATTTAAAAGAAGAAAATCTTATATATCCAAATTAGAAAGAGTTTAAAAATATGTGTAATATATATTTAATAAGACATGGATTTACTCCTGCAAATAATGCAAGTTATAATGGGCAAAAAGGACTTCGTGAAATTGCTGAAGATAAAGATATGCCACTTGAAATAAAATATGGAAGGAAACAGGCAGAAGAAATTGGTAGATTTTTAAAAAATATTAAAGGTAAAACTTTAGTATTAGCAAGTCCATATAGAAGAGTACAAGAAACTATGAAAATAGCCCTTTCTAAAGCGAATTTTAATTATGATTCAAAAGTATGTGATGAACTTAAGGAAATAAATTCTGGAGTTCATTACGCAAGAACAAAAGAAGAATTATTAGCGTTATATCCAGAAGTAAAAGAAGTATTAGATGGTTTGCATAAAGATCGTTTTGGAACTAAATATTTAAATGGTGAAAGCCAATATGACGTTAGAGATAGGGTTAAAAATATTTCATTAGAAATTAAAAAAATAAGAGAATCTAAAAAATATAATAATATCATAGTTTTTGGCCATGGTACTGCTAATAGATGGCTTACATATTGGATAACGGGTAAATACATAGATCATACTTTAAAAAACGGAGAAATAATTAAAGTAAATGGAGATAATTATGAAACGGTATTTATGCCAAAAACTATTGCTCCACTTGGATATATGGTAGATATAGAAAAGCATAAAGAATTAGTTAAATATAATAATAAAAATAACATTTAATTGTTATAATCTTGACAAGTTTACTATTCAAATGTTATAGTATTGAACTAACAAGTTTACTTGTTAGGGAGTTTTATGAAAAAAGGGATAACATTAAAAAATAATTTAAAAAAAGTAAGAGCTAAAAAGAAAATTTCTCAACAAGAATTAGCTCACATGGTTGGAGTTTCTAGAAATACAATTAGTTCATTAGAAACTGGACAATATGAACCTACTGCCAAATTAGCCTATATTTTATGTATAGAATTAAATAAGAAGTTTGAAGATTTATTTTATTTTTAAAGCAGGTATTTCCTGTTTTTTGTTGACTTTTAATTTTAAAAGCTATACAATATTATTGTATTAAGCAAATAATACAATAAGGAGACAATATGGAATTTACATTTGATAATAATATACCGATATATATTCAATTATTGGAATATCTTAAAATTTATCTTATTTCAGGAGTGTTTAAATCTGGTGATAAACTTCCTTCTGTAAGAGAATTTGCAACTACCTTTAAAGTAAATCCCAATACTATGCAAAAGGCTTTATCTGAACTTGAAAGTATGAAACTGATATATACTGAAAGAACTAATGGTAAGTATGTTACTAAAGATAAAAAATTAATTGAAAAGTTAAAAGATGAATATGCTATTACTCTTGCTAGAAGTTATTTTGAAGGTATGAAAAAAATAGGATTAGGTAAAGCTGATTCAATAAAATATTTAGAAGGGATAAATTAATATGGAATTATTAGAGATTAAAAATTTATCAAAATCATTTGATAAAAAAGAAGTACTAAAAGATATCAATTTATGTATTTCGAGTGGTAAGGTAGTAGGTTTATTAGGTAAAAACGGAGCTGGTAAGAGTACTTTAATTAAATTAATAAATGATTTATTAACACCTACTGAAGGTGAAATATTTGTTAAAGGAAACAAAATAGGTGCAGATAGTAAAAAAGCAATATCTTACTTACCTGAAAGAACTTACTTGAATAAGCAAATGAAAGTATCTGAAGTAATAGATTATTTTAGGGATTTTTATGAGGATTTTGATTCTAAAAAAGCTAAAAAATTACTAAAAGATTTAGATTTAGATGTCAATGAAAAGTTATCCAAAATGAGTAAGGGTATGCAAGAAAAAGTACAATTAGTTCTTGTAATGTCTAGAAAAGCAGATTTATATATTTTGGATGAACCATTAGGTGGTGTAGATCCTGCAACTAGAGACTATATATTAGATACTATTCTTTCTAATTTTAATGAAAATGCAAGTGTAATAATTTCGACTCATTTAATATCTGATATAGAAAGGATATTAGATGAAGTAATATTTATTGATAAAGGAACAGTTGTTTTGCAAGATGATGCAGACAAGCTTAGAAAAAAAGAAAAAGCTTCATTAGATGAAATCTTTAGGAGGATGTTTAAATGCTAAATAAATTATTAAAATATGATTTAAAATATATGATAAAAAATATGAGTATATTTTATATACTTGCTATATTCTTTGCTATTTTAACTAGAATATTATTTTCATTAAACCAATCTGTAATTGTTAATATAATAAGTCAAATCAGTGTAGGTTGTATGTTTGCAATGGTTGCTAATATACTAATAAATACTATGATGAGGAGTTGGATAAGATTTAGAGATTCAATATACAGAGATGAATCTTATTTAACTCATACGCTTCCAGTTACTAAAAATAATATTTATAATTCAAAATTTATTCAAACATTAGTATTCTTTATATTTGGTTTTATAATAATATTGTTAAGTTTATTTATTGCATATTATACTAAAGAAAGATGGTTAATGTTAAAGCAACTTATCAATAATATAACAACTGGGTTAAACTTCAATACAACATTATTTGTTATAAGCTTTATGACTGTTATTTTCTTGGAATTTTTCAATGCTATACAATGTGGATTTTTTGGAATAATACTTGGTTATAGAAAGAACAATAATAAAATTGTATTTTCTGTGTTTTTTGGATTTATTGCATATTTATTGGCACAAAGTATTGTACTATTTCTAGTTTTTGTAGTCGGATTATTTAATGAAAATATTATGAATTTATTTAAAAGTAATGTGTTATTAGATACCGGTTCACTTAAATTATTGATTATACTATCAATTACTATTTATATATTAATAATTTGGTTAATGAGTATGCTATGTAAAAAGGTATTTAATAAAGGTGTAAATGTTGAATAAAAAGTAAGTTTTAGCTTACTTTTTTTTAATTAATAATTCATTTAAATTAAAATATGTTATACTTAATATAAGGAGTAAATGTATATGAGTAGAAAAAGTGGATATAAAGTTAAAGATGTAACAGGGATGCAAAACATTATGTTTGATTTAAAACCTAATAGGTGTGAATCAGAAGTATATATGAATGCTAAAGTGGATGTTACTGAATTTGTTAAATTTATGAAAAAGGAGAAAGAAAAAAATAAGGATGTTACTTATTTTCATGGTTTTTTAACTATACTAGGTAAGATATTTTATAAATATCCTCATTTAAATAGATATGTTCAAAATAGAACATTATATATGCATAAAGATATTTCTTTTGCTTTTGTTGCAAAAGCTGAATTTAATGAGCAAAGTGAAGAATTCATGACTTGCTTAAAAGTTAATGAAAAAGATAATATTTATACAATATCTGAGAGTATTAAAAATAAAGTTGCTGCTATTAGAGATAAGAAAAGTAGACACACAGATGGAGCAAATGATATTGTAGATAAAATAGGACATTTATGGAGACCTCTTAGAAGTGCTATTGTTGGTGTTTTGAAATGGGTGGATAGAAAATTTGAATTACCAGTATCAATTGCTGATGAAAATATTTATTATAGTAGTTGTATAGTATCAAATTTAGGTACATTTAAAACTGGAGCTATATATCATAATTTAACTAATTTAGGAACTTCTTCTGGGTTAATTACATTTGGCGAAGTAAGAGAAGAAAATGGTAAATATTTTATGGAAATTGGTCTTACGGTAGATGAAAGAATATCTGATGGATTCTTATTTTGTAAGGCTATGAAATCTATTGAGTATTTATTTGCTCATCCAACTTTATTAAAAGAAAATCTTAATAAAGAATTTGAAGAAAAGTAGTTTTAAGGAGTACATATGAGTAAAAAGAAAAATTTAATTATATGTGTAATTTTAGCTTTGATAGCATTTATTTATACATTATTAGTAAAGTATGTTGATGTTCAGGCAATAGGGCCTAATGGGTCAAGTGTTGGATTTGCTGGAATTAATAAAGCTATATCAGGTTTATTGGGCACACATATGTCTTTATATAAATTAACTGAATATCTAGGATACTTGGCATTGTTGCTTGCATTTAACTATGCACTTATTGGAATACTTCAGTTATTTAAAAGAAAGAGTTTATTAAAAATTGATAAAGAAATAATAATTCTTGGAGTATTTTATATAATTGTAATTGGTTTATATGTGTTTTTTGAAAAAGTAATTATTAATTATAGACCAGTATTAATTGATGGTGTTTTAGAAGCTTCTTATCCTTCATCTCATACATTACTTGCATTGTGTATATGTGGAAGCTCTTTGATAGTGAATAAATATTTATTTAAAGACAAAAAAAGTGCTAAGTATGGGAATGTTATTTCAATTTTATTAATGATATCAATTCTTTTAGGAAGATTAATTTCTGGAGTTCATTGGTTTAGCGATATTATTGGTGGAATTTTAATATCAGTAGCCTTACTTAAAATATTTAAAACAGTATTGGAATGCATAAATGAAAAGAAAGCCTAATGGCTTTTTTTGTTTTAAAAAAAATCAAAAAGAATAGTATTAAGTAAATTGATATTTAGTACTTAATATGCTAAAATTATGGTAATTATGGGGATGATTATATGAAATTTTATAATTCGTTAACAAAAAAAGTAGATGAGTTTATAACTCATGAAGATAAAGTAATAAGAATGTATACTTGTGGACCTACTGTATATCATTATCAACATTTAGGTAATATGAGAACTTATATTACTGAAGATATATTTGAAAAAACATTTAAATATTTAGGATATGATGTTAAAAGAGTAATGAATATAACTGATGTAGGTCATTTAAAAAGCGATGGAGATACTGGAGAAGATAAAATGGTAATAGCCATGGAAAGAGAACATAAATCTTCTAAAGAAATAGCTAAATTTTATACTGATGAATTTAAAAAAGATTGCAAACTTATTAATGTAAGATGGCCTGATAAAGTAGTAAATGCAACTGATGAAATAGATATGTATATTAAAATTATATCTAAATTATTAGATACAGGTTATGCTTATACTAGTAATGGAAATATTTATTTTGATACTTCTAAGATGCCAAATTATTATGAACTCTCTGGTAAAAAAGAAGAAGACTTAGTTGTGGCATCAAGAGATGATGTAGATGAAGACCACGGAAAGAAAAATAAAGCAGACTTTGTTTTATGGTTTACGAATTCTAAATTTGGAAATCAAGAATTACAATGGGATAGTCCATTTGGAAGGGGATTCCCTGGTTGGCATATAGAGTGTTCCGGGATAGCTATTAAATATTTAGGAGAATATTTAGATGTTCACTTTGGGGCAGAAGACGCAGTATTCCCTCATCACACTAATGAAATTGCTCAAAGTGAAAGCTATTTAGGACACAAATGGTGTAATAATTGGATTCATTTATCATGGCTATTAACAAGTGGAATTAAAATGAGTAAAAGCAAGGGACATATTCTAACTGTATCTAAATTAAAAGAAGAAGGATATAATCCTTTGGCTTTTAGATACTTTATCTTAGGAACATACTATCATAAACAAGTAGACTTCACTTATGAAGCTTTAGAACAAGCATCTTCCGCTTATTCAAAACTATTAAATAAAATTAAACAAATTAATAAAGAAGGATCTTTAGATAAGGAATTATTTAATATTTATGACAATAAATTTAAAGATGCCTTATCAAATGATTTAGGTACTTCAAATACTCTTACTTTGTTATATGATTTATTAAAAGATAATAGTGTTAATGGAACTACAAAATTAGAATTAATTAAATCTTGGGATCAAGTATTTTCATTAGATTTATTAAAAGAAGATGAAATAGATAAAAATTTAGAAATTTATATTTTATCTAAAATAGATGAAAGAAATGAAGCAAAGAAAAATAAGAACTATGAACTTTCTGATCAAATAAGAAATGAATTATTAGAAAAAGGTATTGAGTTAATTGATACAAGAGAGGGTACTAAATATAAGGTTAATAATTAATCTTATATTTTTTTGTCAAATTTTAGCACTCTCTATTGACAAGTGCTAAAATAAGTGATAATATTTAATTGTAGTAAGGAAATCTTACTAGGTATTAAAATTATATTTATGTGCTACCATTCATTGATAACACATTATGAAAGGGTGATGATATATATGATGTTAGTACCAAGAAAAAGATTTGATTTGTTTGATGATTTCTTTGATGATGATTTCTTCTCAAGAAAACAACCTAGTTTGATGAAAACTGATATAAGAGAGAAAAAAGATAAATATCTAATTGATATTGATCTACCAGGATTTGAAAAAGAAAATATTAGTTTATCATTAAAAGATGGTTATCTTGAAATCTCTGCTAAAACAGAAAAAGAAAATAAGAGTGATGATGAAAGAGTTGTAAGACAAGAAAGATTCTTTGGAGAATGCTCAAGAAGTTTCTATGTTGGTGAAGAAATTAAAGAAGAGGATATTAATGCAGAATTCAAAAATGGAATTCTAAAAATTACAGTTCCTAAAAAAGAAGAAGAAAAGAAATCAGAAGAAACAAAACAAATTGAAATCAAATAAGTAGTATTTATTAAAATTCTCGATTATATCGAGAATTTTTTTGTAAATGAAATGTCATAACTATTCATTTTAATTTTATTTATAATATAATATTATTATGGAAAATAAAAGAAGATTAAAAATTGGAATATTTATGGATAATTTTTATCCTACTGTAGATGGTGTTGTAATGGTAATAGATAACTTGGCTAAAATGTTAGCTAAGTTTAATGATGTAACAGTAGTTGTACCATATACTTCTTCATATGATGAAGATTATACTAGACCTTATAATGTTATTAGGGTTAAGAGTTTACCAATACCTTTTAGTGAATATAGAGTAGGAAAGATGAACACAAGATTTTCTAAAGAGTATAGGATGTTATTGAAAGAGAAGTTTGATATTATACATATACATTCTCCTTTTACAATAGGATATCTAGGATTAAAAGTTGCTAAAAAGTTAAATATACCATGTGTTTCTACTATGCATACAAGGTTTGATTTTGAGATAAGGAAGCTTATTAACAATGAATTAGTAGTTAAAAAAGTAATTAAAAAGATAATTAAAATATATAATTCTTGTGATAATTCAATCGCAGTTAATAATGCGATGGTAAAAGTATTTAAAGATTATGGTTATAAAGGGATACCTACTGTAATATATAATGGGACGGATTTAATTCCATTAAAAGAGAAAGAAAAAAATATTAAAATTGTTAATAAACTTTATGATTTAGATGAAAAAGTGCCAGTGTTATTATTTGTTGGTAGGATAACTGAAATTAAAAATATATTTTTCATATTAGATTCTTTAAAATTATTAAAAGAGGATAATTTTAAGTTTAAAATGATATATGTCGGTACTGGTGTTGATGAGAAAAAATTAAAATCTAAAATAAAAGAATATAATATGAGTAATGATATTATATTAACTGGCAGAATTACCGATAGAATATTACTTTCTTCTATATATGCTAGAGCTGATTTATTTTTATTTCCATCATTATTTGATGCTTCAAGTATTGTGCAAATAGAAGCTGCTGTTAATGAAACGCCAGGATTATTTATAGAAGGTAGTGTAACAGCAGATACTATTACAAATAATGTTAATGGATTTACAACAGTTCTTGATGAAAGAAAATATAAAGATAAAATAAAAGAAATATTAAATAATAAAAAATTATTAAATAAAGTTTCTCAAAATGCTAGAAAAACGCTTGGTAAAAATTGGAGAGATATAGCATTTGAAACACATAAATTTTATTTAAAAGAAATAGAAAAAAAGAAGCAAAATAAATAACGTTTTGCTTTTTCTATTTATTACCAAACATAAATTTTTTTTATTTGGTAAAAATAAAAATAAGGAGGAATTTATGACACAAAAAGAATTGGCTTATGTTGAAGATGCAATTGGGCATGAAACTAACATAATAAATATTTGTAATGAGACATTAAATATGTTAGAAGATGAAAATTTAATTTCATTTATTAGAAAAGAAATTAAAAAGCATGAAGATATGAAAGAAGAATTATTGAATATGTTAGAGGTGAAATGTAATGAATGATCAATTATTAATGGATAATTATCTTATGATATTAAAAAGTACGATTGAAGTATATGTACATGGTACTTTAGAAAGTTCTAATGATGATATTAGAAAACTATTAAAAAATGGTTTAGATGAAACGCTAAAACATCAAGCAAGAACATATGATGAAATGACTAACTATGGATGGTATAAAATAGAAAATGTCAATTCACAAGCTATAAGTAAAACTTATAAAAAAGTATGTAATAAGTAAAAGAAAGTCGGCTATTTGCTGATTTTTTTAATACTTTTAATTTTATAAATTTTAAAAAATAGTTTATAATAAAAATGGTGATGTTATGGAGAATTTTAAATATTGTAAAGTTGAAGTCTTTATTCCTAAAAGTCATTTAAATAATTTATGTGAAGTATTTAAAAAATTAGATGTGGGTCATATTGGAAATTATAGTGAATGTTTATCTTATAGTGAAGTAATAAGTAAATGGAAACCTTTAAAAGGTGCAGATCCTTTTATTGGAGAACTTGGAAAATTAGAAGAAGAAAGAGAATTGAAAGTTGAAGTTACATGTGAAAAAAATATGGTAAAAACATTAATTGAAGAAATTAAAAAAGTTCATCCGTATGAAGAACCAGTTATAAATGTAATAGCGTTATATGAAATAGGTTTATAATTTTGTTAACATAATTTAATATTTATGTTATACTAATCTTATAGAATAGAGGGTGTTAAATTATGTTTGGAAAAGTTTTAAAAATAGATGAAAATACTATTATATTTCAAAATATATCTGGTCAAGTTCACTCGGAGTTAATGGGGTGTTATATTATTTTTGATGAACCTCAAAATAAAATAGTTGGTGAAATCATTAGAATTAATGATGCAGATATAGAAATATTATTAGTTGGTGAAATACGTGATAATAGATTTTTTCCTGGAGTAGAAAAGAAACCAACTATAGCCCCTAGAATAATTAATAGAAACGAATTAGAATTGATAATAGGTCTTCAATCAAGTACTAAAAGTAATATTTTATTAGGTAATAGTTCAATCTATAACGGATTTAAAATAAGCGTTGATATAAACTCTATTTTTGCAAATCACTTTGCAATAATTGGTAATTCTGGAAGTGGTAAATCTTCTGGTGTTACAAGAATGTTACAAAATTTATTTTTAAAAACTGATAAACCGATTAATTCACATTTCGTTTTATTTGATGCATATGGTGAATATAAAAATGCATTTAGTTTTATGAATGATAATGGATTAGGTTTTAAAAGAATTAATACTGAACAAGATACTTCTGAATCTAAGCTATTAAAATTACCATTAAATTTCTTAGATGTTGATGATTTGGCTATATTATTATCTGTTACCGACCCAGATCAGATTCCAGTTCTTGAAAAAACATTAAAATTAAACTATATTTTTACAAGCAAAGACGAAAAGGTTGTTGAATACAAAAACGATATAATTGCTAAATGTTTACTAGATATTCTATCAAGTGGTAAAACTGCTTCTCAAATGAGAGACCAAATAACCGCTGTTTTATCAAGATATAATACTAAAGATATAAATTTAGAATCAATTATTGTTTGGCCAGGGTACAATAGGCCATTGAAGCAATGTTTAATTGTTGATGATCAAGGTAAAATGAACGCAATGTTTTTAGTAATAAATTTTTTAAATGAATTTGTAAAAGTTTCTATGGATGATATTATTATTGATAAAAAAGAGGTATATACACTTGATGATTTGTATTATGCCCTTGAATTTGCATTAATAAGTGAAGGAATACTTAACAGTGGATTAAGCTATGATAAAAATAATATTTTAAAGGCTAGACTTCAATCTATTATTAATGGAAAATATAAACAAATATTTGAATTTGGAGAATACATTACTAAAGAAGATTATATAAGAAAGTATTTCTTTACTAATGAAAAAGGTAAAGTTCAACTTGTAGATTTAGATTTAAGTTCTTTAGATGACAGATTTGCTAAAGTAATAACTAAATTATTATCAAAATTATTCTTTAATTACACTACTTCTCTTGTACCAAGAGGGACATATCCTATAAATATAGTATTAGAAGAAGCACATAGATATGTTCAAGTAGATACCGATATAGATATAATAGGGTATAATATTTTTGATAGAATAACTAAAGAAGGAAGAAAATATGGGACATTCTTGACATTCATAACACAAAGACCAAGTGAACTTTCTCCAACTGCGTTATCTCAATGTTCTAACTTTTTGGTTTTTAGAATATTTCATCCAAAAGACTTTGATATTGTAAAACAAATGAGTAATAATGTCACAGCTGAAACATTGAATACTTTAAAAAGTTTGACAACTGGTAATGCTTTAGGCTATGGTACAGCTTTTAAAATACCTATGATAATTAAATTTGAATTAGCTAATCCTATGCCAGAAAGTAGTTCATTAAAGTTAAATGAAATGTGGTATTAAATAAGCATTTAAATTATGCTTATTTTTTGTTATAATTTCATTAGGAGAAAACTTATGAATTTAAGTGATGAAATAAAAAAATTAAAAGAAAAATTAACATTTATATGTAGTAAGTTAAATATTGAAGATAAAAATAAAAGATTAGAAGAACTTACTAGTATTAGTATGCAAGAAGATTTTTGGAAAGATATTAATAATGCTAATAAGGTAATGGAAGAATTAAATTCTTTAAAAAAAGAAATTGAAATATGTGATGATTTAAAAGAAAGACTTAATAATTCATACGATTTATTAGACATTGTCGATGAAGATGAAATTGTAAATGAAATAAAAAATATTAAAAGAGAAATAGAAAAATTAGAAATAGAAACTTTATTTGATGGAGAATTTGATAACAATAATGCATATATTGAGATTCATTCGGGAGCTGGTGGCACTGAGTCTAATGATTGGGCAGATATGCTTTATAGAATGTATACAAGGTATTTAATTAATAATAACTTAAAATATGAAATAATAGATATACAGCCTGGTGAAGAAGTTGGTATCAAAGGGGTATTTTTACATATAACTGGTATACGTGCTTTTGGTAAATTGAAAGGTGAAACTGGAGTACATAGGTTAGTTAGAATAAGTCCTTTTGATGCCGGAAAAAGAAGACATACATCTTTTGCTTCTGTTTTAGTAACACCAGAAATATCTAAAAATATTAACATTGATATAAAAGATACTGATGTAAAGATTGATGTATATAGGAGTAGTGGAGCTGGTGGTCAAAGTGTAAATACAACTGACTCTGCAGTAAGAATTACTCACATACCTACTGGTATTGTTGTAACTGTTCAAAATGAAAGAAGTCAATTAAAAAATAAAGAAAAAGCATTTGAAATTTTAAAAAGCAAATTATATGCTTTAGAACAAGAAAAATTTGATGAAAAGTTAAGGATGTTAAAAGGAGATGTAATGGATGTAAATTTTGGTAGTGCAACTAGAAGTTATATAATGTGTCCATATACTCTTGTAAAGGATAATATAACTGGTTGTGAAACTCCAAATGTAAATAAAGTATTAGATGGAAATATTGAAATGTTTATTGATGCTTATTTAAGAATGAATAAAATTGATGGAAATAAATAATAAACTATGTTATAATTTAGTATAAAGGAATAAAAATATGGGATGGTTTAGTAAACAAAGAGAGAAGCAAGAAAAATTATTTAGTTCAATAAGAAAAAAGAACTTAATAAGAACCTCTGTTTTAATGGTTTTTGGTTCTTTCCTTTCTGCTGCATCCGTAAATTTATTTTTTGTACCCAATAATTTTGTAACAGGTGGTGTTACTGGTTTAGGAATAGTAGTAAATAAATTAATTGGAATGAATGTTTCACAATTTGTATTTTTTGGTAATTTATTTATGATAGGATTAGGAATTATATTTTTAGGTAGTAATAAAATAATTGGAAGTATATTTGGATCTCTATTATATTCGTTATTCTTATTTTTAACAGAAGATATAGCTACATGGCTTAATTTCTCTTTTGATAGTATATTCCTTTATGCATTAGCTGCTGGACTTGTAAATGGTTTTGCAGAGGCAATTGTATATAAAATAGGTTATTCTACAGGTGGAACAAGTATATTAGGACTTATAATTGCTGAAAAGATAAAAAAACCAATTGGAAAAGTAATGAGAGTTATATCCATTATAATAATTCTTTTAGGAGGTTATATTTTTGGATATACAATGGTTATGTATGCAATTATAATAGTAGCAATATCTACATTTATGATTGATAAAGTCACCCTTGGAATATCTGATAGCAAAATGTTTATGGTACAAACGAGTAAACCAGAAGAAGTAAGAGATTTTATAATGGAAGTTATTCAAAGTGGTGTTACAGAATATGTAGTTAAAGGTGGCTATAGTGGTTCTAAAAAAGATATGATTATGTGTGTTGTTCCAACTGAAAAATACACCTATTTAAAAAGTGCAATTAAAGATATAGATAAAAATGCTTTTATAATAGTAAGTGACTGTTATGAAGTATTAGGTGGGACTAAAAGGAAAAAATTAACAATATAAAAAGTATTAATAATTTAGTATAATAATGCGTTAGGAGGTATAAATGGAATTAATAGAGTTAAAAGATGTTAACAAAAGATATAAAAATGGAGTTACAGCTTTATGTGATTTAAATGTATCAATTGGTAAAGGTGAATTTGTTTTTGTTATTGGTGCATCTGGTTCTGGCAAGTCAACTTTTATAAAACTTTTATATAGAGAAGAAAAGCCTACAAAAGGAAGTGTATTTGTTGGTGGAATTAATGTTGCAAAATTAAGAAATGGTAAAGTATACAAATTAAGAAGAAAACTTGGAATAGTATTCCAAGATTATAAATTATTACCCAAAAAGACTGTTTATGAAAATGTTGCTTTTGCGTTACAAATGTATGGATTAAGTTCAAGTGAAATAAGAAATAAAACTATAAAAGCATTAGAACAAGTAGGTCTTAAAGATAAATGGAGAAGTTTTCCAGATCAATTATCTGGTGGGGAACAACAAAGAGTATCAATTGCTAGGGCTATTGTGAATGAGCCTAAAGTTTTAATATGTGATGAGCCAACAGGTAATTTAGACCCAGTAACTTCTATGGAAGTAATGAAAGAAATAGAAAAAATTAATAAAGAATTAGGGACTACAATAATTATGGCAACTCATGATAAAGAAATTGTTAATAAGTTTAAGAAAAGAGTATTAGTACTTGATAAAGGTATTCTTGTTAATGATATGATGAAAGGAACTTATAAAAATGAAAGGAATTAGAATTTTATTTAGAAGTATTTCAGATTCACTTACTAACATAGGAAGAAATTTAAGCTTGAGTATAGCGAGTATATCTTGTATATCAATAACTTTAATTCTAGTTGCGGTTAGCATTATTCTTTCTCAAAATGTTAATAGTTTTACTAATTCTATTGAAAAAGATGTGACAATAGTTGTTTTTGTAGATAGAGAAGCAACTAAAGAAGAAATAGATGTTGTTGAAGCAAAAATTAATTTATTAGATAATGTTGAAAGCATTAAATTTCAATCAAAAGCAGAAACAAAAAAACAAATGCAAAAAGAATCAGATGTTTTTAACACTATTATGAGCGAATATACAGATGAAACAAATCCATTGCAAGACACTTATTTAGTTAAAGTAAAAGACATTAATTTAATCGGAGAGACTGCTAAAGAAATTAAAACATTTGACAAAGTAGCTGTAGTAAAATATGGCGAAGGAATGGTTGAAGAACTTGTTAAGATTTTTGACATAGTAAAGAAAATAACTTATATAGTTGTTATTGCTTTAGTTGTTGTAACAGCATTCTTAATTAGTAATACAATTAAAATTACTATAACTAATAGAAAAAGAGAAATAGAAATAATGAGATTAGTGGGAGCATCTAATTCTTATATAAAACTTCCTTTCTTCTTTGAAGGGTTATGGTTAGGATTTATTGGTTCAATAATCCCAATATTTGCATGTTGTTATGGATATTTATATTTATATAATAGATTAGGTGGTCAATTATTTACGGCAATTATTAAATTAGTAAGACCTGATGCTTTAGTATTTAATTTAGTAATTTCAGTGCTTTTAGTTGGAGTTATAGTTGGTGCTTTTGGAAGCTATAGAGCTGTAAGGAGGTACTTAAAAATATAATGAAAAAAATAGTTAGTATTATTTTTATTCTATTTGTTTCATTTATGGTTTTTAGTGTGCCATCCAATGTAGAAGCTAAAACATTAAGACAAATGAAAGAGGAATTGGCAACCGCAAAAGCAAATCTTTCTTCTAATCAAGCTAAAATGAGAGAGGCACAAGAAAGAGTTAAAAAATATAGAAATGAAATAAATGCTTCAACTGTTGAAATTGAAAAATGTCAAAATGAAATAGAAGAAGCAAGAATAAAAATACAAGAATTAGAAGTAGAAATAAAGGAAAAACAGAAAGAAATAGATGAACTTTTGAGATTTTTACAAGTTTCAAAAGGAGAAAATGTATATCTTGAATATGTTTTTGGGGCAACAAGTTTTACAGATTTCATTTATAGAACAGCAATAGTTGAACAATTAAGTGATTATAATGATAAATTGATAGATGAAATGTATGATTTGATTGAACAAAATAAACAATTGCAAAAAGAATTAGAAGCAAAAATACAAGAGTTAGAGAAAAAAATAGAACAATTAAAAAAAGATTTAGCAAAAGTTAATTTAACAATAGATGATCTTTATGATGACCAAAAAGATTTAAATGCTGAAATAAAAGCATATGAAGTAGAAGTAAAATTTTATGAAGATTATGGATGTAAATTAGATCAAGAAATAAGCGATTGTTTAAATGTTCCTTATGCTAATGGTTTTGTAAGGCCTACTGATTATGGATATATTTCAAGTAACTATGGCTGGAGAAGTTTAAATTTATCAGGTTCTAATTTCCATTCAGGTATAGATATTGCGCTTCCAGAAGGAAATAAAGTTTATCCTTCTGCACCAGGTTATGTTGCTAAAAAAGTAATAAAATCTAGTTGTGGTGGAAATATGCTTTATATTCAACATTCAGTTAATGGCAAAAAATATACAACTGTTTATATGCATTTGAAATCATTTAATGTAAATGTTGGTGATACAGTATTTTTAACAACTGTAATAGCTTATTCTGGTGGAGGAGCATCAACTAGAGGATATGATAGATGTACAACTGGGGCTCACCTTCATTTTGGAATGTTTAATGGATGGACTTCATCTAAATCAAATTTAATCAATCCAAGAGATAAAGTTAATTTCCCAGCAATTTATAATAGATATTATTCAAGGTGGTAATATGTCTTTTACATCTGATATAAAAAATGAAATTTCAAATAATAATTATTCTAAAGATGAAATGATTGCAGAGTTATCTGCAATCTTTAATGTATCTGCAATTATAGAAAATAATGAGATAAAAATATATTTTGAAACTTTAAGTGTAGCAAGAAGAATATATAAATTAATAAAAGAACTATATCATATAGATATAATAATGGAAAAAATACATATGAATAATTTTAAAAAGAATAATTTTATATGTATAACAATTAAAGATAAATATGATTTTATATTAGAAGATTTATCAATATTAAAAAATAATAAAAGATTATATGTTCCAGAAGAATATATAGTAGATACTTTGGAAGATAGATACTCTTACTTAAGGGGTATATTCTTTGCGTGTGGAAGTATAAATGATCCAAAAACTTCAAGATATCATGCTGAGTTTATGATTAAATATAAAAAGACTGCTGATTATGTAAATAAACTATTAAACGATCTCTACTTTAATAGTAAAATAATTAAAAGAAACAAAAATTATATGATATATATGAAAGAGTCTGAAAGAATAAGTGATTTTATAAAACTTTTAGGAGCTTATAATTCTCTTTATTATTATGAAGATATAAGAATATATAGAGATCATAAAAATATGACAAATAGACTTAATAATTGTGAGCAAGCTAATGCTGATAAAATAGTTGAAACTTCATTAAAACAAATAGAAGATATTAAAAAGTTAAGAGAATTAAAAGACTTTGATATGTTAGATGAAAAAATACAAGAACTTTGTATTTATAAAGAAAAGTATCCGGAGAGTTCAATGGCAGAACTTGCAGATATTATATCTTTAGAAACAGGTAAAAAAATAACTAAAAGTGGTATTAACCATAGATTTAGAAAAATAAAAGAAATAATTTCTAAGAACGAACAAGATTATTTTGATTAATAACAATAATATTTACAAAACCTCAAATTTATAGTATCATTTATTTGTAAGATAAGGAGTTTTTTTCATGGAAGAAAAAGAATTAACAAAGAGTAATAAAATAAAGATAATAGTATTAACTGCATTAGTATTCTTAGTAGCAATCGCAGGAATATCATATGCATATTTCACAATACAAATAACTGGTAATGATACAGCAAGTTCAATGAGATTAACAACAGCAAATATGAGTTTAGTATATACAGATATAGAAATAAGAAGTGGAGAGAATGTAACACCACCATGGAGTAGTACACCAAAGACAATAACAGTATATAATAATGGAAATACAACAGCATACTATAACATCATATGGAGAGACTTATATAATGAAATTACTAACAATGAATTAGTAATATCAGCAACTTGCTCATCTTCATTAGGAAGCTGTAATAATATAACAGAAACAGTAATACCAACAGAAACAACTTTAGCACATAATATATCAGTAAAAAAGAATATAGAAATACCAGTAGGAGTAACACACACATATACAGTGACAGTTACATTCAAAGAAACAGGGTCTAATCAAAACTACAATCAAGATAAAGAATTTTATGGAACACTAAATATAGCAGAAGGGAAAGAACCTGCTAATATAACAAGAGCAGGTACAGATGCAACAACTGGATTACCAGTAGTAAAGATAGATAACGAAGAATTTTATGATATAACAAATGCAATAAACTATAGTTCACTAATATCAACAAATGGAAACAAATATAATTATGATTCAAACAAGTCTATACTATTAGCAAAATATAATTTATATGTAGGACAAACATGTACAAGTTCAAGTTCATGTACACCAATATCAACATCAGCGACAGGATATGGATTGCAAAGTGCAGATGCAAAGGGGGATACAGGTACATATCCATCAGTAGGAGTAGTACCATTTTCAGGCTCAAGTACTTCTAATGGATATTGGTATGATAGTGCAAATAGTACAATATATTCAAAATATGGAACATCATATGATGCAAGTAATATATATGATACAGATTATATAACAGCACCAAACTATAGTATAGCATTCAATAATAACGCAGGAAATGCAAATTACAGTATAGCATATTATGTAGAAGAATATGTAGATAGATTAGGAATAGAAGGAGAAGGAAGGCTGTTAACATATACAGAAGCAAATGCAATGGCACAAGCACAAAGAGCAAATGGAGCCCGTTATTGGTTGGGTTCGGCTTGCAACTTTAACGACGTGTGGTATGTGGGCTCTGTTGGCAGCGTTCGCAACAGCAACTACTTTGCGTATGGCGACGACGTCGGTGTTCGCCCAGTTATAGTTGTCTCAACATCTGATATCGGTGCGTAAGCACCTAGGAGCGAATTTTCGAAAGAATTTCGGTCCCGCCCAAAATTTTTGTGGTCACGAATATCCACGGAGTGGTTCAAAAATTTTATAGTAATACGCCCATTAGGGCGAGAATTAAATTTTGGTATTATTTAAAAAAGTTTTAGGATTTTTCCTAAAACTTTTTATAAAATTTTATCAATTATTCCATAATCTAGTGCTTCTTTTGAATCCATAAAGTAGTCTCTTTCTGTATCTTGTTCTATTTTTGAAAGTGGTTTATTTGTATTTTCTGATAGCAATTTATTTAGTTTCTTTTTTATTTTTATTATTCTTTCAGCAGCTATTTTGATTTCTGTTGCTTGACCTTGAGCTCCACCTATTGGTTGATGTATCATTATTTCTGAATTAGGAAGTGCATATCTTTTTCCTTTAGTTCCACTTGACAAAAGGAAAGCAGCCATTGAAGCACATAAGCCTACACATATTGTTGAAACATCACAATTTATGAATTTCATTGTATCATATATGGCCATACCTGCTGTAACTGAACCACCAGGACTATTAATATACATTTGAATATCATCATTACTTTTTGAACTAAGATAAAGAAGTTCTCCAATAACTATATTTGAATTAATATCATTTATTTCACCATCTATAAATATTATTCTATCTTTTAAAAGTCTTGAGTATAAATCATATACTCTTTCTGTATTATTTTGTTTTTCTATAACTGTTGGTATTGTATTCATTTTTCACCCTAATATTATATTAGTTAATATCTAATAATTTTATTCACAAATTAAGATATTTTTGATAAAATAATATTGAATAATAAGGGATGATTTAAATGCATGGACAAATTAAATTATTAATAGATAAAAAAAGAGAAATTATTTGTAGAAAGGGTATTAAAGTAAATGAATTAATTCAAATACTTGGTACTAAAGAAGATATAATTGCGGCTTCTATAAATGGTGATATAGTTGAGCTTTCTTATGTTATTGAAGAAGATTCTGAATTAGAGTTCATTCATATACATGATAAAGTTGGGGGTAAAATTTATAGAGCAGGTCTTCAATTTGTTTATATAGTTGCTTTAAAGGAATTATATGGAGATAAAGTTGATGTTAGAATTAAGCATTCTTTGGATAAGGCAATATATACAACTGTTAATGGTAAATTAACTGCAAGAGATGTAAATAATATTAAAAAGAAAATGCAAGAAATAATAGATTTAGATGTTGAAATTAAGAAAATTGCAGTTCCTAAGAAAAAAGCAATTGAATACTTTGAAAAAAATAAAGAAAATGAAAAAGTCCAATTGTATAAACAGATAAGTAATAATTATGTAACTTTTTATGAATTATTAGGATATTATAATTATTTTTATTATTTTTTACCATATTCAACTGGTATATTAAAAATATTTGATTTAAAATTTGTTAAACCAAATGGAATAGTTTTAATGTACCCAAAAGGAAAAGATAATGTAATACCACCTTATCACCATTATGAAAAAGTATTAAATATATTCAAAGATTATGAAGAAAAGATGGCTAAAGTTGGAGTTTCATATGCATCTGATATTAACTCTTTAGCTATTAACGGTGGTATATCTGAATTTATTAAAATTAATGAAATGATTCAAGATGATGAAATAACAAATATTGTTAAAGAAGTATTATCTAGGAGTAAAGTAAAATTAATATTAGTAGGTGGTCCTTCTTGTTCGGGTAAGACTACTACTTCTAAAAAAATAGCTTTAAAAGTTAAAGAATTTGGTAAAAATCCAATTGTTATCTCTCTTGATGATTATTATAAAGAAAGAGTGGATACTCCTAAAGATGAAAATGGCAATTATGATTTTGAAACAATTGATGCAATTGATACAAAATTATTTAACAATCATCTTCAAAAGTTACTAGAATATAAATCAGTAAAAATGCCAACATTTAATTTTTTAACAGGTGTAAAAGAATATAAAACTCCTGAAATAAAATTAAATAAAAATGATATAATAATTATAGAAGGTCTTCACACTTTAAATGAAGAATTAACTAAAAAAATTAGTAGAAATGTTAAGTTTAAAATTTATGCTTCTCCATTTACTCCTTTAGGCATGGATAGGCATAATCATATTTCATCTACTGATTTAAGATTACTTAGAAGAATTGTTAGAGACAATTCTACAAGGGGATATAATGCTGAAGAAACAATAAGTAGATGGAAGTTGATGAGAAATAGTGAAGAAAAATATGTATTTCCTTATCAAAGCGAAGGAGATGCTTTAATAAATACTGCACTTATGTATGAATTAAATGCTCTTAGAACTTATGTTGAACCACTTTTATATTCAATAAGTTCTGAAAGTGATAATTATGAAGAAGCAAAAAGGTTAATAAATTTTATTGGTAATTTCTTTTCAATACCAGATGAGGCTGTACCAGAAACTAGTGTATTAAGAGAATTTATAGGTAATAGTTATTTTGAATAATAGGAGGAAAAAGAATGATAAGAGTAGGAATTAATGGATTTGGAAGAATTGGAAGATGTGCTTTAAAACTGATTAATAACATGAATAATGTAGAAGTTGTTTTAATTAATAACTTAACCGCAGTAGATCAACTTGCATATCTTTATAAATATGACACTATTTATAGAACAAATAATGAAATGGTTGAATATGATAAAGATAATTTGATTATAAATGGAAAACCTATAAGAGTTGTATCTGAAGAGAATCCACTAAATATACCGTGGAAAGAATATAATGTAGATGTTGTATTAGAATGTACAGGGGCATTTACAAGTGTCGAAAAATGTATGGCTCATTTAGATGCTGGAGCAAAAAAGGTAATAATATCAGCTCCTGCTAAAGATGATGCTAAAACTATTGTATATGGTGTTAATGAAAATATTTTAACAAGAGATGATAGAATAATATCTGCTGCTAGTTGTACAACAAATTGTTTAGCACCTGTTCTTAATCTTCTTCATAAAAACTATAATGTTAAGAAAGGATTTATGTCTACCGTTCATGCAATAACTAATGATCAAAATACAATAGATGGGACTCACAAGAAAGGTAATGCTAGTAGAAGAGGGAGAGGTGCTGGATTTAATATAATTCCTACTTCTACAGGTGCTGCTTCTGCAATAGGAAATGTTATACCAGATTTAGCAGGCAAACTTGATGGAAGTTCATTTAGAGTACCAGTTGGAGATGGATCATTAATAGATCTAACTGTTGAAGTTGAAAAACCAGTAGATGCTGAAATGGTTAATAAAATGTTTAAAGCAAATATTTCAGAAGTATTCGATGTAACAGAAGATCCAATAGTAAGTAGTGATATAATCAATAATATACATGGTTGTGTAGTTGACTTAGCACTTACAAAAGTAGTTGATAATAATATGATAAAAGTAGTTGCTTGGTATGATAATGAAATGGGTTATACAGCTCAAATGTTAAGAACATTATTATATTTTTGTAAATTATAGTATAAAATCACATACAAAATGTGGTTTTTATTATACATAAAAATTAATTTTTTGTATATAATGTATTGATATAATATTTATATTATATATATAATACATTGACAATTTATATAATATGTAGTAATATTTTTTTAGAAAAGGAGATGATAAATATGTCTAGTCTTACTGTTCCACTTAATGTAAATGTTGATGCTAAAAATAAAGAAGAAGCAACTAGAATATTAAAAGATCTTGGTCTTAATATGAGCACGGCTATAAATATGTTTTTAGCTCAAATTGTTAAAACTGATGGTATACCTTTTAATATAGTAAATCCTAAACCTAGCAAAGATTTACTTGAAGCTCTTAAAGAAGCAGATGACATAATGTCTGGTAAAGTTAAAGCAAAAGGTTATAAAAATATAGAAGAACTAAAAGAGGCTTTATTATCAGATGATTAAATACGAAGTAAAATATACATCAATGTTTAAAAAGAATTTAAAAAAATTAACTTAACAAAATAAAAATTTAGATGAGATGTTTAGTCTAATAGAAAGAATAGCTAATAAAGAAAAGTTAGAACATAAATTCAAAAATCATAAATTAAGAGATGATAAGAATTACAAAAATTGTTTTGAATGTCATATAGAACCAGATTGGTTATTAATTTATCAATATAATGAAGACAACTTAATTCTTTTATTAGTTAATAGTGGAACACATAGCGAATTATTTATTAAGTAAATTATATGTAAAAATATATTAAAAATATGTTTACATATGATTTTTTATTTTATAATAAATGTAGAGGTGTAAATTATGCTTAAACCTAAAGAACTTTACAAAGATAAGAAGGTAATAGTTAGAGTTGACTATAATGTTCCAGTTAAAAATGGAATAATAGAAGATAATAATAGAATAGTATCTAGTCTTAAAACTATTAATTATTTAATAGATTCTGGTGCTAAAATTATCCTTATGTCTCATTTAGGTAAAATTAAAAATGAAGAAGATAAAATAAATAATAGTTTATATATTGTATCATTAGAATTATCTAAACTATTAGGTATAGAAGTTAAATTTTGTAAATATACAAGAGGTAATGAATTAGAGAATGTAGTTAATTCTTTAAAACCTGGAGAAGTAATTTTAATGGAAAATACTAGATATGAAGATTATCCAAAAACTCTTGAAAGTTCTTGTGATAAAGAATTGTCTTCATATTGGGCAAGTCTTGCAGATGAATATGTTATGGATGCATTTGGGTCTATACATAGAAATCATGCTTCTACTTATGGAATTGCAAGTATACTTGGAGGAACAACTGGATTTTTAGTAGATGAAGAATTAGACTATCTAAAAGAAGTAATTAATAATAAAGACAAAATAATTATTTTAGGTGGAGCTAAAGTAAACGATAAACTTGGAGTTATTGAAAATCTAGTTAATAATTCTAAGAAAATATTACTTGGTGGCGGAATGTGTTTTACATTTTTAAAAGCATTAGGTAAAAATATAGGTGATAGCATAGTTGATGAAGAAAAGATAAATTATTGTAAAGAATTACTTGATAAATATAAAGACAAAATAATTCTTCCTATTGATATAGTTACTGAAAATGGTAATAAAAATATAGACAATATCAATGATACTGATATTGGATTTGACATTGGAAATAATACAATTAGTTTATATAAATCTTTAATAAATAAAGAAGATTTAGTTGTTTGGAATGGACCAATGGGTAAATTTGAAGATGAAAGATACGAGAAAGGAACTAAAGAATTATTAGAATATTTAAGTAAAAATAATATTAAAACTGTAATATGTGGAGGAGATACAGGAAGTGCCTCTAAAAAGTATGGTTTGTCATTCTATTATATATCAACTGGAGGAGGAGCCTCTTTGGAGTATTTAGAAGGTAAAAAATTTGAAACATTGGAGGTACTAAATAAGTGAAAAAAATAATACTTAATCATAAAAGTTATTTATCTATTGATGAAATAAAAAAATATATTGAAGATTTTCCTAAATTAGTAAATGAAAATTTAGATATAGTGGTATTCCCTAATATTTTGTACTTATCTTTATTTGAAGATTTTTGTACAGAAGTAGGATGTCAAAATTTTTATTCTGAAACATATGGGAATTATACTGGTGAAATAAATTTAGAAGCTTTAAAAAAATTAAATATTAATTACACAATGATTTCTCATAAAGATAGACTTAATAATTTATTAGATAGTCCTAGTCAAATAAGAGAAAAATTATATAAAAGTTTAAACAATGATTTTAAAACAATATTGGTCGTTGGAGAAGATAAAATGATGGATGATCCTTTTAAATCAATAAAAGGAGATTTGAATTATTTATTAAAAAATATAAATAAAGATAAATTAAATAATTTGATTATTTTGTATGAACCTATGTGGTTAGATGAAGAAATGCAAGATATTAATATTATTAGAAAAGTTGTTATTGATATAAAAGAGTATTTTATCAATCATTATAAAAAAAATATTAATGTTTATTATGGAAGTGGTATTGATGAAAATAATGTTAATGAAATATTAGAGCTTTGTGATGGTGCTTGTATAGGTAAAGAAAGTTTAGATGTTTATAAGTTAAGAGAGATTTTCGACAATATAAGCTAAAATTCGACAAATTTAGGCAAATGAGGACAATACTTCCTATGGAAAAATATATACTTTGGGTTGTATAATTAATTTGGAAATAGGAAGGGTAATAAATGAAGACAAAAGTTTTAGCAGTAGATGATAATAAAGCCTTAGTAGGGATGGTGCAAGAATATTTTGAAGATAATAAGAATATTGAAATATCCTTTGTAGCACATGATGGCGAAGAAGCAGTAAATGTAGTAAAAGATAATGAGAGTAGTATTGATGTAATACTACTTGATTTAATTATGCCTAAAAAAGATGGGGTTTATGTTTTAGATAAGTTAAAATCAATGGGTATAAAAAAAGATATAATAGTAGTTACTTCTTTTAATGAAGAAGAAACCATTAGAAAAGTAAGTGAATATGGAGTTAAGTATGTTATATTAAAACCATTTGAACTTAAAGATTTAGAATCTAAAATATTGGAAGTTAAAAATAAACCAAAAGGAAATATTATAAATGTAGGATCTAATAATTTAAATATTTCTATATCAAAAATGCTTCATGAATTAGGTATACCATCACATATAAAAGGTTATCAATATATAAGAGAGGCAATTACTTTAGTATATGAACATCCTGAATTAATAGGAGGTATAACTAAAGAATTATATCCTTTAGTTGGAAAAACTTTTGATACATCAACATCTAGAGTTGAAAGAGCTATAAGACATGCAATTGAAGTAAGTTGGAATAGAGGAGATTGGGATCTTATGGAGGAAATATTTGGACATAGTGTTGATATTGATAGAGCAAAACCAACTAATTCTGAGTTCATAGTAACGATTGCAGATAAATTAAAATTAGATACATTAAAAGTAAGATAATACACATTTATGTGTATTTTTTTTGTAAAGTTTTGTAATATTAATTAATTATTTAATTATAGATGTTAAAATAATTGTAGGAGGGTATAATATGAATGAAGAATCATTTGAAAGGATGAGACTTGTTAATGATATTGTTAAATCTCTTATATTTGAAGATGCTGAAGACAAATATCTTCAATTGTATTTGAATGACTCTGATTTAAAAAAAGAGTGTGACAAAGTAATATCTTCATATATTAATGACAACATTTTTTCTTATGATTTTGTTGAAAAAGTATGTTTAAAATACTTAAATAATGTTGTTAAACCCCAATTAAAAGAAAAACCATATTTATTAAATATTAATGTTATAACAAATTCGATTGAAGAATATATTAATAAAATATTCAGTGAGTATAATTCTAGTAATAGTGAATCTGATGAAGTTATATTTAATAATAAATTTAAAAATGCTAAAAAATTATTAGATAAAATAGATAATGATTTTGTATTTGATAATATTAATCCAGAATATGAAGAAAGATTTGCTAATATTTATATAAATAGAATTAAAAATAATAATACTTTATCAAAAGATCAAGTAGAAGAGTTACTTTCTTTTGCTGTAATGGGTGGTTTTACATTAAAGCACGAAGAATATACCGATATAGCCTTTGAATATGTGTTAAAGACTATTTTAAATAATGATTATAAAATAGATAAATATTTATATAAAAAGCTTTTTCTTTATATCTGTAATAAAATTTTAGAGGAAAGAAATATAAAAGATTTAAATATAGAGTTTAGAGAACAAAAAAGTTCAATGAGTTATTCAGACGCATTAAAAACTATATTTATTAATCCAGATAAATTTGTAGATAATGATATTCTTACAAATCTTATGTCTTTCTTTCATGAACTTAGACATTATGAGCAATATAATGGTTTAATAAAAGAGCCATTAACAAGATTCTTATGTTATAAAGATATATTTTTATCGGATGAATTGCCATATTTAGATTATTATAAAAAAAATTATGATAATTTATTTGTTGAAAAAGATGCTTGTTATACTTCTTATAAATATATGCATGATTTTATAGAAAAAAAAGAACCTTTGGTATTACCAAAATTAAGAAAAAAAATATATAAGAATTTAATGTTAACTATATTATTAGAAGGAAAAAATATTAACGAAAGAGAATATAATGGAAATATAAAAGATGTAAATGCTTTATTTGAAGAATTGGTTAAAGATAAAAAAAGTTCTTCTAATTTTTATAATAAATTAATTACAAGTCCATTAATTATTGAATATGATATACGTGGGAATAAAAGAAGTATATTTGAATTATTAGAGAGTAAAGATTATTATGAAAGAAATGGATTAGATGATAGATATGAAATAGTAAATTATCTATTATACGAAGAATCAGTTAGTATGGACTATATAACTGAAAATTTAAAATATCTTGATAATAAACTTTTAAAAGAAAAATATAATAAATATTATAAAGAAGCTAAAAAGGTATTAAAACATAAATTAATAAAGTATAAAGCTGATACATTAGTGGACAAAAAGAGTAAATTAAAAAAAGATGACATAACTTTTGGTGCTTTTTATGATATGGTTATTGATAGATTAAGAAAGAAAAATATTAAAGGTCTTCATAAAAGTAAAAACATCGAACTATATAGAGAAAAAGAAGATGAATTAAGGATAGCTTATAAATGGTTATATAATTTTTCTAAAGAAATAGAAGAAGAAAAATTAAATGAAGAAAAAGAAGAAGTTCAAGAATTAATAGATTTTTTAAAGAATCTTAAAACTAGATAGTATTATTTGTAAAATAATTATGTTTATGGTATAGTTATTTAAAGGTGAAAGAATGAAAAAAATAGTATTATTAATTTTAGATGGATTTGGTATATATAATGATTATAAAGGCAATGCAATAAAACTTGCTAAAACCCCAGTGCTTGATAGATTAATGAGTGAATATCCATGTGCTGAATTAAATGCAAGTGGTGAAGAAGTGGGACTTCCTGAAGGCCAAATGGGTAACTCTGAAGTGGGACATATGACTATTGGAAGTGGCAGGATTATTAAACAAGCATTAACTTTAATTAACGATAAAATTAAAGATAAAGATTTCTTTGATAATGAAACTTTGTTAGATGTTATAGATCATGTAAATAAAAATAATAGTACTCTTCATTTAGTAGGACTTTTATCAAATGGAGGGGTACATTCAAGCATAAATCATTTTTATGCTACTTTAGCGTTAGCTAAACTTAATAAAGTTAAGAATGTATGCTTTCATTTTATAACAGATGGAAGAGATACATCTCCAACTAGTGGTAAAGAGTTTATTGATTCATTTATGGAAAAAGCAGAGTCTTTAGAATTAGGTAAAATATCTACTATAGTTGGTAGATATTATGCAATGGATAGAGATAACCATTGGGAAAGAATTCAAAAAGCTTATAATGCTTTTGTGTATGGCGTAGGTAATTCTTTTAAAACAGCTGATAATTGTATGGATGCTCATTATAAAAGCAAAATAACAGATGAATTTGTAAATGCTTCTGTCATTGAAGGTGGTAAAAAAATATCTGAAAATGATGGTGTAATATTTATTAATTATAGACCAGAAAGAATGAAAGAAATAATAGATGCATTAACTGACCCTGATTTTTCAATATTTAGAACAACTAAGTTTAAAAATGTTAAATTTGCATCATTATTCAAGATACATAAAAATGTTCCTTACGCTTATGAAAGAGAAGAAGTTAATAATACATTTGGTGAATATTTATCAAGTTTAGATTATAAACAAATAAGAATAGCTGAAACAGAAAAATACAATCATGTAACTTATTTCTTTGATGCTGAAAAAGAATTAAAAGATAAAAGTATTTCTAAAGTATTAGTACCTAGTCCTAAAGTAGCCACTTATGATATGAAACCAGAGATGAGTGTAGCAGATGTTACAAAAGAAGCATTAAAAGCCATGGGCGAAGATTATGATTTTATACTTGTAAATTTTGCTAATCCTGATATGGTTGGACACACTGGTAATTTAGAAGCAACTAAGATGGCAATAGAAATATGTGACTTTTGTATAGGTAAAATAGAAGAAAAATCTAAAATAGATTTTTATGATTTAGTTATTACTGCTGACCATGGTAATTCAGAGTTTATGTTAGATAACAATGACAATCCTGTAACAAGTCATACAACTAATAAAGTACCTTTTATAATATGTAATAATAATTATAAAATAGAGACTGAAGGATCTTTAAAAGATGTTATTCCTACTATAATTGATATGTATGAGATATCCAAACCAGTTGAAATGACAGGACACTCTTTATTAATAAAAGATGAATAAAAAAATGTGAAACAAAATGTGTAAAATTTGTACAAAAATGTTTCACATTTTTTAATTTATATTTTATAATTAATTTAAAGAATAAACGGGTTAAATTTTTATTGGAGGTAATATTATGGCTCTATGGGACAAAGAGTATCTTAAACTATGTAAAGAAATACTTAAAGAAGGAGAAGAAGTAGAAAACAGAACAGGTATTAATACAATTACTATTCCTGATTATCATTTCAAGTTTAATCTTGAAGAAGAATTCCCTTTTTTAACAACAAAGAAATTATTTTATAGACGAGCAATACTTGAAATGTTATGGATTTATCAAGTTCAAAGTAATGATGTTAGGTGGCTTCAAAATAGAGGTGTACACATTTGGGATAAATGGGAAATCGGAGAAGATGGTAAGTGGAGAGCAAATCAAAATGTAATAGAAAATGGTAATATTGTAAAAAAGGATATTGTAAAAGATTTTGGTAAAGAATATGCTCATACAATTGGAACAGCTTATGGATGGATTGTAAGAGAATATAATCAGATGAATAATTTAATTTACAAGCTTAAAAATAACCCGACTGATAGAAGAAAAGTAATAAATTTATGGCAAGATGCTCACCTTGATACTGCAGTGCTTCCTTCTTGTGTATGGAGTAGTGTATGGAATGTTAATAAAGGGCGTTTAAATGCTTGGGTTAATCAAAGAAGTTGTGATGTTCCTCTTGGGCTCCCATTTAATGTAACTCAATATTCAGTCCTTTTATATATGTTAGCTCATGTATGTGGATTTAAACCAGGTACTCTAAATTGGGAAATAAGTGATGCCCACATTTATGTTAATCAAATAGATGGAATAAAAGAACAAATTAGAAGAGGAGAAGAATTGGAAGACTTACCCGCTCCAGAGTTATGGTTAAATCCAGAAATTAAAGATTTTTATGATTTTGATAATTCTAAGGATTTAAAAGATATAAAGGTTTTAAAATATAAGCATCATGGTAAGATTAATTTTCCAATTTCACAGTAAATATGAATATAAGTATAGTTGCTGCAATAGGTAAAAATAATGAACTTGGTAAAGATAATAATCTTATATGGCATTTAAAAGAAGATTTAAAGTTTTTTAAAGAATTAACAACTAATCATGTAATAGTTATGGGGAGAAAAACTTTTGAATCTCTTCCTAAAATGTTATCTAATAGACATCATATAGTTATAACAAGTAATAATATTTTAAACAACGAAATAGAAGTATTTAAAAACATTGAATCTTTTTTAGAAACATATAAGGATTATGAAGAAGAAATATTTATAATAGGCGGTTCTTCTATTTATAAAAGTTTTTTAAATTATTCTAATAAATTATATTTAACAGAGATAGATGAAGAAGATGAAAATGCTGATGTTTATTTTCCTTTATTTGATAAGTCTTTATGGAATAAAGAATACATAAGTGATTTGAAAGAAGAAAATAACATTAAATATAGACATGTATTATATAGGAGGTTAAAATGAAAGGAAAAATAATTACAATTGAAGGAACTGATTGTTCTGGAAAAGAAACTCAATCAAAATTATTATATGAAAGATTAAAAAAAGATGGAATAGACGTATATAGAGATAGTTTTCCTATGTATGATACACCTACTGGTAAAATAATAGGCGGTTCTTATTTAGGAAAAGAGAGTATTGGTAAGCCTTTATTTGAAGAAGGAGCTAGTAATGTTGATTATAAAGTAGCATCTTTATATTTTGCAGCTGATAGAAGATATAATTATTTAAAAAAATTAAAAAATATATTAAATAGTGGTAAAACAATTATATTAGATAGATATGTTGAATCTAATATGGCTCATCAAGGAGGTAAAATACTTAATAATCAGGAAAGATATAAAGCATATGAATTTTTACATACATTAGAATATGTTTTATTAGAACTTCCTAAACCAGATATGACATTATTTTTATATATGCCTTATGAATATTCAATAAAACTTAGAAATAATAGAAGTGAAAAACCGGATCAGCATGAAAGTGATATAAATTATTTAAAGCATGCTGAACAAGCATATTTAGAATTAGAAAATATTTATGGATTTGAAAGAATTAATTGTGTTCAAGATGGAACAATTAAAACTCCAGAGGAAATATCAAAGGAAGTATATAATAAAGTTAAGAAGCTAATTAAAAAATAGAGATTGAAATGCTCTATTTTTTATTATATAATTATTAATAGTAGAAAAGAGTAAATAATATGAAAATAATAGAAAAGATAGGAGTTTTAGCTACAATGTCTTTATTACTAGTATTTATAATAGTAATAAGTTCTTCATATGCCTTTTTTAAGCCAACAATACAAGGTAATGATACAGCTAAAAGAATAACATTATCTTCAAAAAAAATACCTCCTCATCCACTTTATGCTGTTTTAGAAACATTAGCAGGGCAAGGTACATATGCAGGAACCTATTCAGGAACTTCTAATGATACATATGGAACAACTGGAACAAAAACAATATATTATATAAAAACAAGTACTGCAGATGATACAACTCAAGCGGCAACATTATTAAACAAAATAAATGTTAAATTTGCAGGATACTGCTGGCAGATTCTTAGAACAACAGATACAGGAGGAGTAAAACTAATATATAATGGAGAATATGTTAATGAAACTGGATGCTTAGCACATAATACAGAAACCACGCATCTTGGTATAGTAGGAGCAACTGGAACAAATCAAGTAATGACAAATGCTTATATGTATTCAGATACATTTACATATGATACATCTACTACTCCAGGGACATTTAGGTTAGTAAATCCAGTAGTAAAAAACTGGAGTAATAGTAGTGATAAAGAATATATATTAGGTAAATACACATGTATGAAGGATTCATCAACTGATACATGTGAAACTATATATTATGTAAATACTCCACATAGAACAAACTCTTCTAGAGCATACTATGCGTCATATACAATTGGTAATACCCAAAATGCACAAATAGGAACATCTCCATTTAATGCGAACTATTTATCTCCAAAATATATGGGATATAAATTTGGTGATGGCGTTTATGAGTTTATAGCTAGAACAGCTCCAGATGCAGGATCAATAATGGGAAAAGATGTTGAATACATTGGAGGACAATATGTGTTAAAAGATGGAAATAATGATTCAACACACCAATATAATGGTACATTTGAATCAGATTACCATTATACATGTGGTACAACTTCAGCAACATGTACCGGTGGGAAGGTAAGATATTATTACTACACTGATGTTAGCAAAGGTTATTATTACTATACTGAGTTTACTGGTGGAGATAAAGTAGAAGATGCAATAGATGCGGCGTTAGATAATAGTACAAACACATATGATTCAAGTGTAAAAAAATATTTAGAAAATTGGTATTATAATAATTTAAGAAGTTTTGAAAATTATATAGATCAAAATACGGTATATTGTAATGATAGAGGATATACTTCATTAGGTGGATGGTCTAAGACAGGAGATTTTGTTCTTATAACTTTTAATACTCGTCCTAATACAACAAATTTGGACTGTGCAAATGATAAAGATAAATTTAGCGCAGGTAATATAAATGCTGAGCTTAATTATCCAATAGGATTAGCAACAAAAGCAGAATTATATCTTACAAATAATAAAATAATAAGAAAAACGGGTCAAGCATATTGGATGCAATCTCCAAATTATTTTGCAGCATCAGGAAATTATATGAATAATATAAAAGAGGATACGGGTGCGTTTACCGCTACTGCAGTTCAAACTGCTTACGGTATTCGCCCTGTTATAACACTAAAACCATCTAAAGAATCTATAACAGGTACAGGCACGTTAGCAGATCCATATGTAATAGGAGAGAATAATTAATAAAAGAAAGGATAAACCATGAATTTAACATATTTAATTAGAAGAGAAATTAAGTTAGTAATTGTGTCAATATTTTGTTTTCTATTGGCTGCTTTTGGTTTATCTTATGGATTTTTAACTTCTGATAATAATAGGATGTCAACTGATCTTTCAGTAGGATCAGCATCATTCCCAATAGTTTTAACTGATAATACAACAATAACTGAGACTGATATAGAACCAGGTGATACTTTTACTAAAACAATAACAGTTGAAAATAGAGGAAATAGAAGTATAAGTTATAATTTAATATGGGGTGAATTACTAAATAATATTGAATTAGAGTTATCAGCAACTTGTTCATCTAATACTTCTACATGTAGTTCTATTTCAACTCAAACAATACCATTACATTCTACTGAAGTTAATGATGAATTAATTAAAAAAAATATTTCAATAGCTGCGGGTGAAATACATACATATGTAGTTACTGTAAAATTCAAAGAAGAACAAGACTTACAAGAAGATTATGGTACTGTAAAGAATTTCTATGGAAAAATAAATATAGAAGAATATGAAGCTCCTGCTGCTACTAATGTAGCATATTTTGAATATACAACAACGGAAGATTCACCAACTGTAATATATGATATTAATATGACAACATGTCAGAACCTTATTCAATCAGATTATGAATGTGAAGAAGGCGATGATGAATGCATTGAAGAATCAAATAGAGAAGCCTATTTTTATTGTAATTATACTATAAAAAGCGAACTACTTAATGATGGAATAGCAGAAGAAGAATATTCACTTTTTGGATTAAGCAATGTTGAATTTTATGATGAAACAATAGAGATAACAAAATATACTGGTAGTGGGGCAACTTATGATATAGATTCATCAACATGTGAAAACTATTATATATCATCAAATAATTTAACTGGATTCTCTGCATCGCTTCAAGCGCAAGTTTATTGCGATATTACAATAGAATCAGATATATATGACGGCACAATAACACCTGCTCAATATTCTGATTACGGGATAAGTAATGTTGTGATATCCAGAAATACGGATGTAATAATACCTTCAATGATAGATAATGAACCAGTTACAACAATAAGTGATGAAGCATTTCTGAGTAAACTTCTTACATCAGTGGTAATTCCAAACAGTGTAACATCAATAGGGAGCAGTGCATTTTCTCATAATCAACTCACTTCAGTAGTGATACCAAAAGGTGTCACAACAATAGGGTACGGTGCATTTTCTTATAATCAACTAACCTCAATAACAATTCCATTTAGTGTAACATCAATAGGGAGCAGTGCATTTTCTCATAATCAACTCACTTCAGTTGCAATAGAATATAAAGAATCATCTAGTGATTTTGATACATATGGAACTGACATATGGGGATGGGCTTCTGGATATGATGATAGTGATATTGAATGGTGCTGGACTCCATAAATATTCCTTTATTTAACTTTTTCTATTTTTATTGTATAACCTATTGAGCCTAATATTTTTATTAGGCTTTTTAAATTAGGTGAATGTTTTTTTGTTTCTATTCTTGCTATTTTTTCTCTAGTTGTTTTTGAATAATCAGCAAGTAGTTGTTGTGTTAGGTTATTTGTTTTTCTTATGAATATGAATTCTTTTATGAAATCACTTTCTAATTCATCTAGTGTTTTGTTAATTTTTATATAATTTATTTCTCTCATATGTATATTGTATCATATTTGATACAATAAGGGTAGAGTATTGTTGAAATGGTTATTTTTGTGTGATACGATTAATTTATGAAAGGTAGAATTATTATGGACAAAAGATTACCCTCTGAAGAGGAAATATGGTTAAAGCATTATGCTAAAGATGCTAAGGAAAATAGTGATAATATAGAGGTTGATAAAACTTTATGGGAAGTTTTAGAAGAAAAAATATTTGAATATGAGAATATTCCTGCAGTTGATTATTATGGAAGAATGATAAGAAGACTAGAGTTTAGGGAAATGGTATATAACTGGGCTAAATCTTTTAAAGCTATGGGTGTTAAAAGAGGAGATATAGTTCCAGTATTTAGTACATTTACCCCTAGTATTGCTGCGATGGCCCTTGGATTAAATTTAATTGGAGCAGTTCCTAATTTTATAAAGATTGGTTTAAGTGCTGAAAAATATAATAAAGAGTTAGTAGATGGAAACTTTGCTGTTATATTAAGCCCTTTATATAATGAAGAAATGGATAAATTTTTAGGTCAAGATAGATTTAAAAAGATTTTTATTGCGACTCCATATGATGATATGGTTGGGTTAAAAAAGAGTATTGTAAGTGGATTAAGTAAATTAAAAGATTATAAGAATAAAACTAGAATACCTAAAAATTCTAAATATATTTGGTATGATGAAGCGTATAATTTAGGTAATTATTATTTTGGGGACTTAAAACCAGAGTTTGTTAAAAATACTCCAGCATTTATTACTTATTCAAGTGGAACAACTAGCGATGCATTAAAAGGAACAATTGCAACTAATGAAACTGTTATAAGTCAAATGAGACAGGGTAAATATGCAGATATGGGATATGAAAGTGGAAAAGTTTGTTTAACACAATTTCCTCCAACTGCATCAACAGCACTTAATTGTTTGTTCTTATCTCCATTTTATTGTGGTATGATTTTAAAAATGTATCCTTCTCCAAATTATAAAGAATTTTATGGTCAAGTTATGGAATCTAAACCACATTTTTCAATATCAACTGGTGCAGTGTGGAAAGAATTCTTTAAAGAGTATTTAAGAAAAGGAAATAATAAGTCATTAGATTTCTTGGATGTAGCAGTTATAGGTGGAGATGGGGCAACTTTAGAAGAAATTAATTGGATGAACTCTATATTAGGTAAGCATAGTGATCATAAAACAATGCATATGGGATATGGATTATCCGAAAGTTTTTCTGTTGTCACTTTTGATAAACCTGGATTAAAATTTGATAAGGAACCAAATAATAAAATACTTCCAACTATTGGTATACCTTATCCTGGTATGACAGTAGGTGTATTTGATGAAAATGGTAAGGAACTTGGATATAATGAACGTGGAGAATTATATGTTAAAACTAAATCAAATATGTTAGGTTATTATAATAAACCAGAATTAACTGAAAAAATATATTCTGGGGAATGGATTAAAACTGGAGATATTTGTGAAATAGATGAAGAAGGAAGAGTATTCACATATGGAAGAAAGAATGACTATATTGAATATGATGATAATAAACATGCATATTTATTCGATATAGCTAACAATATAAAAGTTATATCAGAAGGAAGAGTAACTGGATGTATTATTAGAAAATATAAATATTATGATGAAGAAGAATTATTATGCCATTTAGTTTTAAATGATAAAAATATGGATAAAGATACATTGGCTTTGGATAGATTATTTGCTACAATTGATGATTATATGGAAGAGTGCTATGGCAATGATTTAAAAATATTAGGTTATAAAATCCATGATGAATTTAAAATAAATCCAGCTTCGCTTAAAACCAATAGATTAATATTAGATAAAGAGTTAAATGATTTTTATGTTGAGTTATATCAAAATTATGAAAAAGGTGATTTAGTAACGCTTTTAGAAGAAAAAGAACATTTTAAAGTCTTATCTAAAAAATTAGATAGTAATAATCAATAAAATATGATAGAATTACAATAGGTGATAATATGGGAACTACGTTATTCTTGGGCTCTGCTCTAGCGTTTTCTATAGTTTTGCTTATTGTTTTTTTCAAAAAGAAAAGAGTAAAAAGTATTGAAAACACTATTTTTGCATTTACAGCTATTGTTAATTTAGTGGCTCTAATTATAGAATTAACTCTTCAAATAATAGTTTTAAAAACACCTATTAGTGAATTTCAAACTTCAGGTTTAATAGATTATTGGGCTAGATTATATTTAGTAATAATGATAATGTGGTTTACAATATTTACAATATATACAGTTGAAATATCTTTTACGCATAACTTAAAAATTAATACTATAATCTTTTCTACTATTTTTGTTATATCATCAATACTTGCATTCTCTTTACCAATAAATAAGTATAATAATGGCATAATTATGTATACATATGGTCCAGCAACAGATGTTTTAAAAGCAATTGGGATAATATCTATGCTGTTTTGGTTAATATGCTTATTTGCTAATTTTAAAGAAATAAAGAATAAAAAGTATTACCCAGTAATATTTATTACAATATTTTTACTAATTTCTAGCATTATACAAATATATAGACCGGAAATATTATTGATTACAGTTATCGGTACTTTAACAACATACATAATGTATTTTACAATAGAAAATCCAGATTTAAGGCTTATTAATGAACTTAACATAGCTAAAGACCAAGCTGATAAAGCTAATATGGCTAAAACAGAGTTCTTGTCAAATATGTCTCATGAAATAAGAACACCTTTAAATGCGATAATGGGATTTGGTAGTATTTTAATGGAACATAAAGATTTATCTGATGAAGTTAAGGAAGATATTAATAATATTATAAGTGCTTCTGATAATCTTTTGGAAATAGTTAATGGAATATTGGATATATCTAAAATAGAAGCTAATAAACTTGAAATAATTGATAGTGAGTATGAACCAAAACAAATATTTAATGATCTTGTTAAAATGAGTGAAGTAAAACTTGATGCTATGAACAAACCAATTAAGTTTAAATATTTCTTTGATGAAACAATTCCACCAGTTTTATATGGAGATCATGGTAGGGTTAAACAAATAATACTAAACTTATTAACTAATGCAATTAAATACACTAACAAAGGATGGATTGAATTTAAAGTATCATGTATTAATAAATCTAATGTCACAAGATTAATAATATCAGTAGAAGATACTGGTATAGGTATTAAAGAAGATAAGATAAATAAATTATTTAATAAGTTTGAAAGACTTGAAGTAGAAAAAAATACAACTGTAGAAGGTACTGGTTTAGGACTTGCAATTACTAAAAAACTAGTTGAATTAATGAATGGTAAAATAGTTGTTCAAAGTAAATTCGGAGAAGGTTCTAAATTTAGTGTTTCTTTAGATCAAAGAATTGTTAAAGATAAAGAAGAACTTGAAAAAACAAATGTTATAGAACTTGATAATATTGAATTTAATGGTAAAAAAGTTTTAGTTGTTGATGACAATATAGTTAATCTTAAAGTTGCTGGAAGACTTTTAGAAAAATATAAAGTAGATATTACTGAATCTAGTAGTGGTAAAGATGCATTAGAAAAAATAAAATCTGATAAATTTGATTTAATATTACTTGATGATATGATGCCTGGTATGAGTGGTACTGAAACATTAATTGAAATGAAGAAAGATAAATCTTTTAAAACACCAGTAATTGCTTTAACTGCTAATGCTATAAATGGAATGAAAGAAAAATATTTGAGTGCTGGCTTTGATGACTATATTCCAAAACCAATTGATAGATTAGAACTAGAAAAAAAATTAGAAAAATTTTTAGGAGGTAATTAATATGAAAGATGAGAATTTTTTAAGAAGTAAAGGAGTAAATATTGATGCATCTTTAGAATTATTTGGTGATATTGAAACTTATAATTTAACATTAAATGACTTTTTAGGAGCAATATCTGAGAAGATTGAGAATTTAGAAAAGTATAAAGAAGCAAATGATATGCCTAATTATGCAATACTAGTTCACTCTTTAAAATCAGATGCTAAATATTTTGGATTTACGAAGCTTGCTGAATTTGCTTATGAACATGAAATGAAAAGTAAAGCTAATAACATGTACTATGTATTTGATCACTTTGATGAATTAATAGATGAAGTTAATAATGTATTATCTATAGTAGGTGAGTATTTAGGTAAAACTGTTAATACATTTAAAGTAGAGCAAACTAATAATACTAATAATGGGGACGCTATTCTTGTAGTAGATGATTCTAATATAGTAAGAGTATTTATAGATAAAGTTTTTGCAGGTGTTTATAATGTAATAAGTGCTAATGATGGAAAAGAAGCATTAGATTATATAAGTAATGATAAAGGTAATATTAAAGCAATGCTATTAGATTTAAATATGCCAAATGTAAATGGAATGGAAGTATTAGAATACTTTAGAAATAATGCTTTATTTAATAAAATACCAGTATCTATTATAACTGGAGAAGATTCTAATGACGAAATAGAGAAAGCTTTAACATACCCGGTTGTTGAAGTATTAACTAAACCTTTTAATGAAAGAGATATTAAAAGAGTTGTTGAGAAGACAATTAATTCAAATAAATTTTAAAGTGTAAAAGTTTACACTTTTAAAATAAAATATAGTTGACTTTTAAAAAGACTTTATTAAGATAAAGAGTTTGTGAGGGAGATTATGAAAAAAGAAAGAGTATTTGAAATAACTACAATTAGTTCAATTATAATGGGATTATTGGTAGTAATAATTAATAATTTAGGAGTTATGCCATATTCGGGATACTTCTTATTACCAATTATGTTATTAATTGCTTTTTACATATTTATGTTAAAAATAATAGGTATTAAAACTAATGATAAGGCTTATATATTTTTAATACCATTAATAATTATTATATTGAGTAATTTTATATTTAAGGTCGATGGTTCTAATAAATTCTTAAATATATTTATAATACCTATATTACTTTCTATATTTTTGTTTATGTTAGTAGATGAAAACAAAAAAATAACTAAAAATTCTTTAAGATGGGTAATTGATTTATTTCCATCATACCTATTTTCTAATATGAGTAATATGAAATTACCACTTAAAGATGAAAAAACAAAATCTAAATTAAAAAGTGTTTTAATAGGATTGATAATAGGCATTATTGTAGGCGGAATAATTGTTTCTTTACTTGCTTCATCCGATGCATATTTTGGAGAAGTTGTTAACAAAATATTTGGCTGGTTATCTGGATTATTTAATTTTGATAATATAGTTAAAAATATTATTATATTTATAAATGTATTTATTATATTCTTTAGTGCATTTATTAATTTAGTAGATAATAAGGATAAGAATAATAAATTAAAAGAATTAAATGTTAACAAAACGATACTTACAACTGTTTTAACAATAATGAATTTAGTGTTTTTGTTATTCTTGATTTCAGAAATATCTAAATTAACAATAAATTTCTTGCATATTCCTGAAAGCTATACATATGCATCTTATGCAAGAGAAGGTTTCTTTCAACTATTAGGAGTTACAAGTATAAATTTCTTAATAACAATACTAATAGTAAGTTTTAATAATAAAAATGAAATAACTAAAATAATTAAAATATTATTAACTATATTATTAAGTTTCTCTATTTTATTAATATTTAATTCATATTATAGAATGTTCTTATATATAGGAAAATATGGATTTACTATTCTTAGATTACAAGTATTATTATTTATGTTAATGGAATTAATATTGTTTGGATTATTATTTAAGAAAATATATTCTAAAAAAGCTAAAGATGAATTTATGGTTTATGGACTAATATTAATAATAACTTATATATTAAATGTTTATTTATGCAGTGAATGGTTCATTAATATATTAAATAAATTAGTAAATAAGGGCTAGTTAATAGCCTTTATTTTTTTTCTTGTGATATAATTACTTTATAATATGGATAAAGAAAAAAGAATAATGTTTATAACCGATATTTTAAATAGTACAACATCAGTTTATTTTAGTACATTCTTTGTATTATATTTTTTTAATGTTACTAATTATGAAATTATACCTCTTGCAAAGTATTACATAACTGCATATTTGTTCATTGGTATTGCTTTTATATTAATAAGTAAACTTATAAAAAACAATTATAAAGTAGAACTATTTAGAATAGGTATAGCTCTTAGAGCACTTTATGTTGCATTAATTATGTTTCTAAAAGAAAATATTATAAATTATATATTTTTAGTAGCGATTATAGATGGGTTATCTCAAGGATTTTATTCATATCCTAAAAATTTATTGAATACTGAAAAGATATCTAATGAAGATAGACAAAAATATAGTTCTATTATAAATACTGTTTGTCAATTTATTTCAATAATAATACCTCTTTTATTAGGTATACTTCTAACTTATTTTAGTTATGTTGAAGTTGGTAAAGCTTTCTTTATATTATTTGTTATTATGTATATAATATCTTTTAAATTGAAAGATGGTAAACATAATAAGAGAAAGTTAGAATTTAATAAATTCTTTAAATTAATAAAAGCTAATAAGCATTTAAGATATTCTTTATTAAAACCATTTTTATCAGGGTTAACTATTTCTTCAGGTGTTATGTATCTAATAATAACTTTATACAAGATATATAATTTTAAAACAAATTTAAACTTAGGATTTGTTACTAGTATTTGCTCATTTGTATGTTTAGTTGCATGCATTATATTTAAATTTATAAAGAAGAAAGATTTTAATAAAGTTATGATTTTTAGCGGGTTTATATCTTTTATTACAATACTTTTATTTGCATTCTTTCCTTCAAAAGCAAGTTTAATAGCATTTATGTTTATTGATAATTTGTTAATAACATTTATAGCTTTAATATCTAACATGACAGTAACTAATTATAGTAATAATAAAGAGATAAAAAAAGATTTAAAATCAGAATTTTATTTAATAATAGATGTAATGTTTATGATATCAAGAGTACTTGGTTATACATTACTTTTTCTAGTATGTTTGTTTATCGGCAAAGAATACATAAATTATTTAATGATAGTACCAGCTATATCACTTATTTTAGAATCTATGATAATTTGTAAATTAAATAAAGAAAAAAGTTGACACGGACAAACGTTTTATACCATAATTGTAATGTAAGTTGACTTGCCAAGTGCTTACATTACAATTTATGTCGATAATTTATATTTTTAGGCAAGAAAAATATATCTATTCGAGGTATACCTTTAAAAGGGTATGCCTCTTTTTTTAATAATAAGGCATAATTGTATAAATCTGTTATGAAGGGAGATGAAAAAATGAAAAATGAGATTATATTATTTGATAATCAAGATATCAAATTAGAAGTTAATGTAAAAGATGATACAGTATGGTTAAGTACTGATCAAATGGCCAAGTTATTTGATAGAGATTATAAGACAATAAGGAAACATATTAATAATGCTTTAAAAGAAGAATTGGATAGTTCAACTATCGCAAAAATTGCGACAGTTCAATCAGAAGGGCCTAGAGAAGTTATCCGTAATATTGACTACTATAATCTTGATATGATTATTTCAGTTGGATACCGTGTTAAATCTAAGAATGGAATCATTTTTAGAAAATGGGCTAATAAAGTATTAAAAGAATATTTGTTAAAAGGATATGCAGTTAATCAAAGAAGATTAGAATATTTAGAAAAAACAGTTAGATTGATTGATATAGCTGGAAGAATTGATAGAGATATTGAAGCTAATGAAGCAAAAGAAATAATTAAAGTTATTAATAAATACTCAAATGCTTTAAATCTTTTAGATGACTATGATCATAGGAGAGTAGTTAAGCCAAAAGGAAGTAAAAGAGAAAATAAAGTTACATATGAAAATTGCATTGATTTAATTGAACTATTAAAGTTTAATAACGATAGTAATTTATTTGGTTTAGAGAGAAAAGAAGGATTAAAATCTATTATAAATAATGTATATCAATCATTTGGAGAAGTTGATGTTTACCCTTCTATAGAAGAAAAAGCAGCTAACTTCTTATATTTGATAACTAAAAATCATACTTTTATTGACGGCAATAAAAGAATAGCTGCGACTTTATTTATATATTTTTTAGAGTTTAATAATATTTTATATAAAAATGATAAAAGAGTTATAGATAATAATACTCTTGTAGCAGTTACACTATTAATCGCAGAATCTAATCCTAAAGAAAAAGATATACTAGTTGATTTAGTAATGAATTTTTTGTGTAGTGAAGAACAATAGAATATATCTAAATGTCTGAAGATTAATGGTAGATATTATAAAAAAATTTAAAATAAAGAATTTTAAATTGCATATTTATTTTTAATAAAATTAAGTATATAATAAAATTATGAAAAAAATAGATAAATTGTTTATAATGTTTTTGCTTTTATTATTTTTAAGTGCGTGTAACAAGAAGGAGTATATTTATTTCAATTACAATTGTAATAGTAGAGTGGATTATCATAAATGCGAATTAAAGAACAATAAAATAAATTGTAATGTTATCATTCCAACTTGTGATGAACAAGAATTTTTGGGTTGGTATGAAGCAAATGAATATGAGATCCCGGTTGATTTAACAAAAAAATTTACTAAAAATGAAATATTGTATGCAAGATGGGAAAATGTAGAAGAACCATCAAGCCAAGTTATAGAAGAACCTTCGAGTCAAATTATAGAAGAACCAAGTTCAAGCGAAATAGAAGAACCAAGTTCAAGTGAGCAACCATCAAGTTCATCTGAACAACCAAGTAGTAGTCAAACCATTGTTGTAACGAAGTACACAATAATATTTAACGCCAATGGAGGAAGCAGTACACCACCATCACAAAGTGTAAAATATAATGATACTTTACCAACTATAAATGTTAAGCCAACAAAAACAGGATACACATTTATGGGATGGTATGATAGTGTATCAGGAGGTACTCAATATTATAATTCATCAAATGTTGCAGTAAAAAAATATGATAAGAAAGCAGATATAATATTGTATGCAAGATGGAAGGCAAAAACATATACAATAACATTTAATAATAATGGAGGAAGTGGTACCCCATCAGCACAAACAGTAACATATAATGATACTTTACCAACTATAAGTGTTAAGCCAACAAAAACAGGATACACATTTATGGGCTGGTATGATAGCGTATCAAATGGAACTCAATATTATAATTCATCAAATGTCGCAGTAAAAAAATATGATAAAGCATCAAATATAACATTATATGCTCAATGGAGTCTAAATGTATTAAAAATAAGGTATCGCGGAAATGGTGGAACTTGGAATTCTAATAATACAGATCTTACTGTTGATGAAAATGGATATGTTATTTATAAATCAAACAAAACAAAATATGTCCAAAAAGTATATTATGGTGATAAGAATGTTAATTTAGCAAACTATGATAATAGTAACTTTATAAGTTTTAAAAGAAAAGGTTATGAAGTGCCAACTGGTGCTGAATGGAAAATAGCTACAAAAACTTTTGCTGATAATAAAAAGTTGAAGGCAGCTGATTTAGCATCAGCAGGTGGGTGTGACTTATCTAAGGGAGATTGTACTATTACATTAAAAGTAAATTGGAAGAAAAGTGGCTGGAGTATTACAAAAGATTATGGAACAGGTAAGTGGGTATATCATGGATACAATTCTAAAGAATTAAGTAAATATTATTCAACTACTATGCCTTTTATAGAATATGTTCCTTCAAAAGCAATTAGTAGTGGAGATTCACTTCCTTTAATAATATTTCTTCATGGTAAAGGAAACATTAGATATGAAATTGATTCAAGCGGAAATTTAACAGAAAAATGTTCTTCTTCATATTGTATATTAAATAGTGAATTTGCAAAAAATATAAAAAATTGGAAAAAGACAGGCCTTAAAAATATACCAGCTATTATGATGGCACCACACTTACAATATCCTGGTTGGGGTGGTACATTATCAGTCAATACAATAAGAGCAATGGTAAAATACGCAAAAGATAAATATAACATTGATGATAAAAAGGTTGTATTAATAGGCCATAGTCATGGTGGATATGGAGTGCCAAGCGTATTTTCAACAAATAAGAATTTATTTTCAGCGCTTGTTATTATGAGTGGAGCTAACCCAACTCCAATAAGCAGTGATGTTTCAGATTTGAAGAAGATTCCGTTAAAAGGTTATACTGAAAATAATGTATTGGTAATGAATGATATGAAAAGTTATTTTAATAGTTTAGGTAGAATAAATGATTTAACAATATATAAAACAACTCATAATGAAGTTATTAAAAAAGGCTTAACTGAAGACAAGAATAATGATAAAATTTCAGATTTAATATACTGGGCTTTATCACAAACTAGAAAATAAAAATTTGTATTTCAAAAAAAGTAAAAAAAATTTAAAAAACCCTTGATTTTTCAAGGGTTTTATCATATAATTTAATGCGTATATGACTGGCTGGGAGGTGCAAGGTTGCTGATACACCAGGTTAGGTTGTAGGAAACTTAATTTAATATCAGGTAATTTGCATTTAGCAAGTCTATTAAAAATAATAGGCGAAGGAGGATAAAAATATGTCAAAAGACAAAGTAAGAATTAGACTTAAAGCTTTTGATCACAGATTAATTGATCAAGCTGCAACTAAAATTGTTGAGACTGTTAAGAGAACTGGTGGAGTTGTAAGTGGACCTGTACCACTACCAACTGAAATTGATAAAATCACTATTTTGAGAGCTGTTCACAAATATAAAGATTCACGTGAACAATTCGAAATTAGAACACACAAAAGATTAATCGATATCACAAGTCCAAGTAAAGAAACAATTGAAGCTTTAACTCATTTGGATTTACCAAGTGGTGTTGATATTGAAATCAAATTATAATAATGGAGGGAAATTAAAATGAAAGGAATCTTAGGACGTAAAGTTGGAATGACTGGTGTCTTCACAACTGACGGTAAACTTATACCTGTTACTGTTGTTGAGTGTGAACCTAATGTAGTTACACAAATTAAAACAGTTGAAAAAGATGGGTATAATGCAATTCAATTAGGTGCTTTTAATAAAAAAGAGAAAGTATCAAATAAGCCTGAAATCGGGCATGCTAAAAAAGCAAATACAGAACCTAAGCGCTTCTTAAAGGAAATTCGTGGTATCGAAGTTGAAAATTACGAAGTAGGTAAGGTTATAGGAGTAGACACATTCGAAGCTGGAGAACTTGTTGATGTAACAGGAACATCTAAAGGTAAAGGTTTTGCAGGTGTTATTAAGAGATGGAATCAATCTCGTGGACCAATGACTCATGGTTCAACATATCATAGAAGAGTTGGATCTTTAGGACCAATGAGACCTATGAGAGTTTTAAAAGGTAAAAAATTACCAGGACATTTAGGAAATGAAACAGTTACTATTCAAAACTTAGAAATAATAAGTGTTGATACTGAAAACAACTGCTTATTAATAAGTGGTAATATTCCTGGTGCAAAAGGTGGATATGTATTAATTAGAACTGCTATAAAAGGTGGTAAAAACACTGCTGCTGATTTAGTTTCATATGTTGTTGAAGAAGAATCAGTAATAGAAAATACAGAAGCACCTGTAACTGAAGAAGTAGTAGAAACTGCTACTGAAGAAGTAAAAGAAGAAGTTGCTGAAACAGCTGAAGAAGTTAAGGAGGCAGAATAATGGCAAAGATTAGCGTTTTAAGTCTTAAAGGTGAAAAAACATCTGACTTAACTTTAGATAAAAATATTTGGGATGCTGAAGTTAATGAAAAAGTATTAACTGATGCTATTAACTTAACACTTGCTTCTTTAAGACAAGGTACTCATAGTACTAAAACAAGAGGAGAAGTTAGTGGTGGAGGTCGTAAACCTTGGAAACAAAAAGGAACAGGTAGAGCTCGTCAAGGATCTACCAGAGCTGTTCAATGGCCAGGTGGAGGTATTGCATTCGGACCTACTCCAAGAAGTTATGACAAAAAGATGAATAAAAAATCTAGAAGATTAGCTTTAATATCTGCTTTATCTTCTAAATATCAAAATAAAGAATTAGTTGTAGTTGAAAACTTTGATTTAAAAACTAATAAAACTAAAGACTTAAATGAAATATTAAAATGTTTAAAAGTTAATAACACTGCTTTATTAGTAAGTATTGATGAAAACGTTAATTTAAATTTAGCTTCTAGAAACAATGAAAACTTAGCATATTTAAATGTTGAAGGTATCAATGTTTTAGATATAGTTAGAAATAATAACTTAGTAATTGATGAAAAGAGTGTTAAGAAATTAGAGGAGGTGCTTAAATAATGAATTATGATATTTTATTAGCACCAGTTATCACTGAAAAATCTCAAAAATTAGCAGCTGATAATGTTTATGTATTTAAAGTTTTAAAAAGTGCAAATAAGACTCAAATTAAACAAGCAATTGAAAAGAAATTTGGTGTTAAAGTAGCAAGTGTTAATACTTTAAATGTAGTAACTAAAAAAAGAAGAGTTGGAAAATACTCTGGAAGAACTAATGCTTATAAGAAAGCATATGTAAAACTAATGGAAGGCTCTAAAATAGAGTTTTAGTTAGGAGGATAAAATGCCAGTTAAGAATTATAAACCAATTACAAATGGTACAAGAAATATGAGTACTTTGGTTAATGATGAAATAACTAAAAGTACACCAGAAAAATCTTTACTTAAAAAAGCAAGAAAAACTGGTGGAAGAAATAACCAAGGTAAAATAACTGTTAGACATATTGGTGGCGGAGTTAAAAGAAAATATCGTGTAATAGATTTCAAAAGAAATAAAGATGGTATTAAAGGTACTGTTGCTTCAATCGAATATGATCCAAACAGAAGTGCAAATATTGCATTAATAAATTACGAAGATGGTGAAAAAAGATATATTATTGCTCCACTTGGATTAAAAGTTGGAGACAAAATTGAAAGTGGAGAAAACGCTGATATCAAAGTTGGTAATTCTCTTCCACTATCAAATATCCCAGTAGGTACAGTAGTACACAATATTGAATTAAATCCTGGAAAAGGTGCTTCAATTTGTAGAAGTGCTGGTGCTAGTGCACAAATTCTTGGTAGAGAAGACAAATATGTACTATTAAGATTAAAAAGTGGTGAAACAAGAAAATTCTTAGGAAATTGTAGAGCTACTATTGGTGAAGTTGGAAATACTGATTATGAATTAGTTAACTTAGGTAAAGCTGGAAGAAAAAGACATATGGGTATTAGACCTACAGTTCGTGGATCTGTTATGAACCCTAATGATCACCCACATGGTGGTGGTGAAGGTAGAGCTCCAGTTGGACGTAAGCAACCAATGACACCTTGGGGTAAACCAGCATTAGGTTATAAGACAAGAAAATCTAAGAAAGCTTCAGAGAAATTAATAGTTTCTCGTAAGAATAGAAAATAAGGAGTGAAACTATGGCAAGAAGTTTAAAAAAAGGTCCTTATACATTTGATAGATTACTTAAAAAAGTAAGAACATTAAATGAAACAGGTAAAAAAGAAGTAATTAAAACATATTCTCGTCGTTCAACAATATATCCAGACTTTGTAGGACATACTTTCGCTGTTCATAATGGAAAAGAATTTATTCCTGTTTATATTACTGAAGATATGGTAGGACATAAATTAGGTGAATTTTCATTAACTCGTAAGTTTACAGGTCATGCTGGAAGTAACGAAGGGAAATAGGAGGATTAGAGATGGAAACATATAGTTTACATAAAGGAGCTATGATAGCACCTCGTAAAGCAAGAATGACTCTTGATTTAATTAGAGGTAAAAAAGTAGCTGATGCAGAAAAGATTTTATTAACTACAAATACAAAAGCTAGTCGCCTAATTAAAAAAGTACTAGATAGCGCAGTAGCAAATGCTACTAACAATCTAGGATTAAATAAAAATGATTTATTTGTTAAAGAAACTTATATAAATGAAGGAACTGTTTTAAAAAGATATAAAATAGGTTCTCGTTCTAGAGTAGATAAAAGATACAAAAGAACATCTCATATATATGTAAAAGTAGCAGATGGAAAGGAGAACAACTAATGGGTCAAAAAGTAAGTCCAGTCGGATTAAGGATAGGTATTAATAAAGATTGGGAATCTAAATGGTATGCATCTAATAAAGATTTTAAAAAATATTTACAATTAGATATTAAAATTAGAAAATACTTAGATAAATGTTTAAAAGGTTGTTCTGTAGCTAATGTAGTTATTGAAAGAAATAAAAAAAGAACAAATGTAATTATAAGTACTGCTAAACCTGGTGTTATTATCGGTAAAGGTGGTGCTGATATTGAAAAACATAAGAATGCTTTAAAGAAATTAACAGGTGAAGAAATATATTTATCAATAGTTGAAATTAAAGGTATTGATACAAATGCAGCATTAGTTGCTGAATCTATCGCTATGCAAATTGAAAATAGAGCATCTTATCGTTCAGCTCAAAAAAGAGCTATTAGAAACGCTATGAAAGCTGGAGCTAAAGGTATTAAAGTTTTAGTTTCTGGACGTTTAAATGGTGCTGAAATAGCTAGAAGTGAAGTTAAAAGTGAAGGAACAGTTCCTCTACATACTTTAAGAGCTGATATAGACTATGCACATAAAGAAGCAGATACAATTTATGGAAAAATTGGTGTAAAAGTATGGATCTATAAAGGTGAAATACTTCGTGCTAAGAAAAAGGAGGTGCCTTCAAATGTTGATTCCAAAGAGAACTAAATATCGTAAACCACATCGTGTTAGTTATGAAGGAAAAGCTAAAGGTAATGTTGAACTTACTCAAGGTGAGTTTGGATTAATGGCTAAAGAAGGTGCTTATATCTCAGCTAGACAAATTGAAGCTGCTCGTATAGCTATGACTAGACATATGAAAAACTTCAAAAGAGGTAAAGTATTTATTAATATATTCCCACACTTAGCAAGAACTAAGAAACCTGCTGAAGTACGTATGGGAAGTGGTAAAGGTAATGTAGAAGAATGGGTAGCAGTAGTAAAAGCTGGTAAGATTATGTTTGAAATGACTGATGTTACTGAAGAAATCGCAAGAGAAGCTTTTAGACTTGCATCTCATAAGTTACCAATCAAAACTAAATTTGTTATGAAAAGTGAGGTGAGTGAATAATGAAGATGGAAGAAATCAGAAAAATGTCTGAAAAAGATATCAATAAGAAAATTGAAGAAGATAAAGCTGAATTATTCAATTTAAGATTTGCTGCTGCTTCAGGTTCACTTGAAAAACCTCATAGAGTGTCTATGTTAAGACATGAAGTAGCAAGATTAAAAACAGTTCTAAAAGAACGTGAATTAGAAGGGTTAAAAAAGTAGGTGAATTATGGAAAAAGCAAAACAAGAACTTATAGGAAAAGTTGTAAGTAATGCATGTGATAAAACTATCACTATTGAAGTAGTAACTTACAAAAAACACCCATTATATGGTAAAAGAGTAAAAAGTACTAAAAAATATGCGGTACATGATGAAAAAAATGTAGCTAAAGTTGGAGATACAGTTAAAGTAGTATTTACTAAACCAATTTCAAAAACTAAGAGATATGTTTTGGATAAAGTCATTGAAAAAGCCGCTATTGTGGATTAAGGAGGATCAGTTATGATACAACCTGAAAGTCGTTTAAAAGTTGCTGATAACTCAGGTGCTCGTGAACTATTAGTTATTAGAGTTATGGGTGGAAGCAAAGTTAAAAGCGGAAATATTGGAGATGTAGTAGTTGGTACTGTAAAAAAAGCAATACCAAATGGTACTATTGAAAAAGGTAAAGTAGTTAAAGCTGTTATAGTAAGAACAGTTCAAGGTGTTAAAAGAAAAGACGGAAGTCATATCAAATTTGAAGATAATGCTTGCGTATTAATTAAAGATGATAATAGTCCAATAGGAACTCGTGTTCTAGGACCTGTTGCTCGTGAACTTCGTGATAAGAATTACATGAAAATTGTTTCACTAGCACCAGAAGTATTATAGGAGGCTACTAATGAAGATAAAAGTTGGAGATATGGTAAAAGTTATATCTGGTAGTTGCAAAGGTAAAGAAGGTAAAGTAACTAAAGTTCTAAAAAATGAAAATAGAGTAATAGTTGATAAAATTAACATTGTTAAAAAACATGTAAAACCTAACAATACTAATGAAACTGGCGGAATTCTTGAAATAGAGGCTCCTATTCACATTTCAAATGTTGCTTTAGTTAAGAAAGAAAAGAAAGCAGCTAAAGAAGTAAAAAAAGAAACAAAAAAAGCAACAACTAAAAAAACTACTAAGAAAGAAAGTAAAAAGTAGGTGAATTATGGAAACATTAAAAGAATTATATAACAAAGAAATTCTTCCTAGTTTAAAGAAAGAATATGGTTATACTTCTGATATGCAAGTTCCAAGATTAGAAAAAATAGTTCTAAACATGGGAGTTGGAGATGCTTTAACAGATTCTAAGTACTTAGATGCAGCAGTTAAAGAATTAGAAGTAATTGCTGGACAAAAACCAGTAATAACAAAAGCTAAAAAATCAATAGCTGGATTTAAATTAAGAGAAGGAAATAAAATAGGATGTAAAGTTACTTTAAGAGGAGATAAAATGTATATTTTCTTAGAGAAACTTGTTAAAATTGCTCTTCCTCGTGTAAGAGACTTTAGAGGAATTTCTAAAGGAAGTTTTGATGGAAGAGGAAATTATACTTTAGGAATTAAAGAACAATTAATATTCCCAGAAGTAGAATATGATAATGTTATTAAAACTCGTGGATTAGATGTAGTAATAGTTACTACTGCTAAATCTAATAAAGAAGCACTTTCTTTATTAACAGGGTTTGGATTACCATTTAGGAAGTAAGGAGGAATTATGGCAAAAAAAAGTAAAATAGTTAGTTGGCAAAAAGGTTCTAAATTTAAAGCTAGAAACTATACAAGATGCGAAAGATGTGGAAGACCACATGGTGTTTTAAGAAAATTCGGTCTATGCCGTATTTGCTTCAGAGAACTTGCTTACAAAGGACAAATACCTGGTGTTAAAAAATCTAGTTGGTAATAGATGAATATGAAAGAAATTAATAAATTGGGTTTTAAGAAGGGAGAATAGTTATGGTAAATGATACAGTAGCAGATATGCTTACAAGAATTCGTAATGCTAATGCTATGAGATATAAAACAGTAGAAGTTCCTTCAACTAAATTAACAAGAGGTATTGCTGATATATTTGTTAAAGAAGGTTATATCGCTGGTTATAGTGAGTCTGAAGAAAAAACTGCTGCTAAAATGTTAGTATTAAATTTGAAATATACAAAATCTAAAGAAAGAGTAATTACTGGTCTTAAGAGAATTAGTAAACCAGGATTACGTGTTTATGCAAAAGCTAATGAACTTCCAAGAGTTATTAATGGTTTAGGAACTGCAATTATTTCTACTCCAGAAGGTTTAATGACTGATAAAGAAGCTAGAAGTAAGTCTCTTGGTGGAGAAGTGCTTTTGTACATATGGTAAGAGGTGAATATATATGAGTCGTATTGGAAATAGAGAACTTAATATACCTGAAGGCGTAACAGTTACAGTTGACAATAACTTAGTAACAGTTACTGGCGCTAAAGGAACCCTTACTTTTGAATATAAAAATGATGTTAATGTTGAAGTTAAAGAAGGTAAAGTAATTGTTACTAGAAAAAACGATTTAAAAACTTCTAAACAATTACACGGAACAACTAATTCAATAATTAAAAATATGATCGATGGAGTTAGTACTGGATTTAAAAAAGAATTAGAGATTAATGGTGTTGGTTATAAGTTTGCTGTTCAAGGTAATAAATTAGTAATTAATGCTGGATACTCTCATACAGTTAATGTTGAAATTCCTAATGGGTTGAAACTTGAAACTCCATCTGCAACTGAACTTACAATAAGCGGAATTGATAAACAATTAGTTGGTGAATTTGCTGCTAATGTAAGAAAAGTTAGAGGACCAGAGCCTTATAAAGGTAAAGGTATTAAATATAAAGATGAACATATTCGTCGTAAAGAAGGAAAGAAAGCTGCATAAGGAGGTAAAGTATGATAAAGAAAGAATCAAGAAATGTTGCGCGTGTAGCGAGACATGAAAGAATTAGAAAAACTATTCACGGAACTAATTCTACTCCTAGATTATGTGTATTTAAGAGTAACAAAGATCTTTATGTTCAAATAATTAATGATGAAGAAGGAGTTACTTTAGCAAGCGTTTCTGGAAAAGAATTAGGACTTAAAGGCGTAAATGTTGAAAATGCTAAAAAAGTGGGAGAAGAAATAGCTGCAAGAGCTAAAAAAGCTAAAATCAAAACTGTAGTATTTGATAGAGGTGGATACTTATATCATGGTGTAGTTAAAGCTTTAGCAGAATCTGCTCGTGAGAAAGGATTAGAATTCTAATGGAAAACAAAAAATTCGAAAAAAGAGAAGAAAAAAAGTTATATGAAGATAAAATTATATCTATTGGACGTGTTACAAAAGTAACTAAAGGTGGTAGAAATTTTAGATTTTCTGTAACTGTAGCTGTAGGAGATAGAAAAGGTAAAGTAGGTATTGGTACTGGTAAATCTAATGAAATTCCAGAAGCAGTAACTAAAGCTATTAAAGCAGCTGAAAAAAATATGATAAATGTTGATCTAGTAGATAATAGAACAATTTCTCATGAAGTTATTGGAACTTGTGGAGCAGCTAAAGTATTAATTAGACCTGCTAAAGAAGGTAGAGGAATTATAGCTGGTGGACCAGTTCGTATTATATTAGAACTTGCTGGTGTAAAAGATGTAGTTTCTAAATCTTTAGGAAGTAATACAAAAATTAATACATCACGTGCTACTATGGATGCATTATTAAAGCAAAAAAGTGTATCTCATTTAGCTATATTACGTGATAAAAAAGAAGAGGAGATTAAAGGATAATGAAATTAAATGAATTAAAAAATCATCCTGGATCTACTCATAGAAGAAAAGTAGTAGGAAGAGGTCCAGGTTCAGGACACGGAAAAACTTCAACTCGTGGTGAAAAAGGACAAAAAGCTCGTTCAGGTGCTAGTATCCCAGCTTGGTTTGAAGGTGGACAAAATCCATTATATAAAAGAATACCAAGAAGAGGATTTAGTAATAAGAGATTTGCAAAAAGATATGCAATTGTTAATGTATCAGAATTAAATGTATTTGAAGATGGTACAACAGTTACACCTGAATTAATGAAAGAAAAAAGATTATTTACTAAAGAATATAAAGGAATAAAGATTTTGGGAAATGGCGAACTTAAGAAAAAATTAACTGTTAAAGCTAATGTATTTACTAATAGCGCTATTAACAAAATCGAAGAGTTAGGCGGGAAAGCAGAGGTGATTTAAAATGTTTGCTACATTTAAGCAATTATTTAAATCTACAAATAAAGACTTATTACATAGAGTTTTATTTACCCTAGCTTGTCTTGCTGTATTTGCTCTAGGTAATGCAATAACAGTTCCTGGAATGAAAGCAATAACAAATGATTTAGGATTTTTGGAACTTCTTAATGCAATGAGTGGTGGAGGTTTAAAACAATTCTCTATCTTTGCATTAGGTGTTATGCCATATATTAGTGCATCTATCGTAATTCAAATTCTTCAAATGGATATAATTCCTTATTTTAAAGAATTAAAAGAAATGGGTGAAGAAGGAAGAACTAAGATAAATAAAATAACTAGATATATGGGAATTGGATTCTCATTTGTTCAAGGATTTGTTTATTCATTAATGTTTATGGGTAAAGGTTATCCAGCAATAGATTACTTAAAGATATCTGTTATATTAACAGGTGGAACAGCATTCTTATTGTGGATGGGTGATCAAATAACTCAAAAAGGAATTGGAAATGGTGTATCACTTATAATTATGGCTGGTATTGTTAATACATTACCAAAAGTATTTATAGATGCATTTGGAGCTTTAATTCCTGGAGCATCTAATACAACAATTGGAATAATATCATTTATACTATTTGTATTATTATATATAGTTATTATAGTTGGAGTTATATTTGTACAAGAAGCTGAAAGAAGAATACCTATTCAATATTCAAATAGAACATCTTCTTCATACGGCGGAAGAGAGACATATTTACCACTTAGAATCAATTCTGCTGGTGTTATGCCTGTAATCTTTGCATCAACAATTATATCTTTACCAACTGTGTTAACATATTTTATAAAAAATACAAAAGTTTTAAATGTTATTAATACAGTATTTTCTACTGAAACTCCAGTTGGATTTACAATATATATGTTATTAATAATAGTATTTACATATGTATATACATTTATGGTTTTAAGTCCAGATAAAATGTCAAAAGACTTAAATAAATCAGGAGGATATATTCCTGGTATTAGACCTGGTACTGAAACTAAAACATATGTATCAAAAGTACTTTCTAGAATTACATTCTTAGGATCTATATTTATAGCAGTAATTGCTGCACTTCCAATAATATTTAGTGCAACAACTAAATTGCCAAGTTCAGTTAGAATTGGTGGAACAAGTATTTTAATCGTAGTAGGTGTAGTATTAGAAACTTATAAACAATTAGAATCATCAGTGGCAAGTAGAAACTATAATAAGAGGTAAAAAATGAATTTAATTTTAGTTGCAGCTCCAGCTGCAGGAAAAGGAACAGTTGCTGAAATATTAAACAAAAAATATGGTTTAACCCCCATAAGTGCTGGAGAATTATTAAGGGGTGTTGACCCTGAAACAGATCTTGGAAAAGAAATTAGAAGAATACAAAGTGAAGGAAAACTTGTTAGCAATGAAATAACTAATGAGTTAATGAAGCAAAGATTATCTAAAGATGATGTCAAAAGTGGAGTAATCTTAGACGGATATCCTAGAATAATGGATCAAGTGTATGCTTTAGAGGATATGATGAAAGAATTAAACTTTAATATAGACTATGTAGTATATTTAAAAGTTGATTATGAAACTGCTCTAAAGAGAACTATTGGAAGAAGAATATGTCCTAATTGTAAAAAAACTTACAATGTGTTGACAGGATATAATACTCCAAAAGTTGAAAATACTTGTGATAATTGTGGATGTTTATTAGACAAACGTAATGATGATAATGAAGAATCACTTAAAGTAAGATTTAATTTCTTTAAAGAAAATACTTTACCAGTAGTTGATTATTATAAAGCATTAGGTAAAGTTATAGAAATTGATTCATCTAAAGATATTGATGAAGTTATAAAAGATTTAGAAAAGTCTTTAGGAGTATAAATTGATTAGTATAAAAACTAAGAAAGAAATAGAATTAATGAAACACGCAGGCAGGATTGCTTATGAGTTATTAATGTCTATGAAAAATTTAATGAAACCAGGAGTAAGCACAAAAGAACTTGATGAATATGCTTATAAATATATCATTGAAAAAGATTGTACTCCAGGCTTTCTAGGTTATGAGGGATACCCAGGAAGTATATGTGTAAGTATTAATGAAGTTGTTGTTCATGGGATACCAAGTGAAAAGATAAAACTTAAGAATGGTGACATTGTTACAGTAGATCTTGGAGTTTGTTATAAGGGAATGCATACTGATACTGCTTATACATATATAGTGGGTAATACAACCAGAGAAAAAAGAGAATTAGTAGAACATACGAAAGAAGCTTTATATAAGGGACTAGATGTTATAAAAGAAGGTATTAAACTAAATGAGGTTTGTAAAAATATTGAAAGTGTTGCTCTAAAACATCATTATGCTGTATTTATAGAACTAACGGGTCATGGTGTAGGATATGATTTACATGAAGACCCTTACATTCCTAACTATAGTAATAAAGAAAGTGAAGATATCATCTTGAAAAGTGGAATGACACTTGCGATTGAACCGATGTTTGGTTTAAAAACAAAAAATATATGGATGTTAGAAGATGGCTGGACAATTGAAACAGAAGACAAAAGCCCATCAGCACACTTCGAGCATACAATTCTTGTAACTAAAGATGGTTATGAGATAATAACAGGAGAGTGAATAAATTGGCAAAAGAAGGTTACATTGAAGTAGAAGGGAAAGTACTTGAGTTACTTCCAAATTATGAATTCAAAGTTCAACTAGAAAATGAGCACGTAGTGATAGCCGGCGTTTCTGGCAAAATACGAATGAATAACATTCGCATTTATCCAGGTGATAGAGTGCTTATGGAAATACCAATTTGTGATTTAACACGCGGGCGTATAATTTATAGAAAATAAAAAAGGAGTGGAAATTTATGAAAGTAAGACCATCAGTAAAAAAGATTTGCGACAAATGCAAAGTAATTAAAAGAAAAGGTGTGGTTAGAGTTATTTGTGAAAACCCTAAACACAAACAAAGACAAGGATAAGGAGAATTTATGGCACGTATTAAAAATATTGACTTACCAAAAGATAAGAGAGTTGTAGTTGGACTTACATATATTTATGGTATTGGTCCATCAAGAGCTCATGAAATTTGTACTAATGCTAAAGTTAGTGAAGACATTAGAGTTAAAGATTTAACAGAAGAACAAATTAATGCATTAAGAAGTGAAGCTGATAAATATGTTTTAGTTGGTGATTTGAAAAGAGAAGTTGAAATGAACATTAAAACTAAAATGGAAATCGGTTCATATCAAGGTACTAGACATAAAAAAGGTTTACCTGTAAGAGGACAACATACTAGTAGAAATGCTAGAACTCGTAAAGGTAAAGGAAAAGTAATAGCTAATAAGAAGAAATAGGAGGGAATAAGATATGGCATATAATAGAAGAAAAAGAAAAGCTAAGAAAGATATAGTTGTAGGTCAAGCTCATATTCATTCAACATTCAATAATACTATTGTTACTATTACTGATGAAAATGGATGTGTAGCATCTTGGGCTTCAGCTGGAAGTATTGGTTATAAAGGTAGTAAGAAGAAAACTCCATTTGCTGGAGGACAAGCTGCTGAAACTGCTGGTAAAGCTGCATATGATGCAGGTATTAGAAAAGTTGAAGTATTTGTTAAAGGTATCGGTGGAGGTCGTGAAACTGCAATTCGTTCATTACAAACTGCAGGATTAGAAATAACTGCTATAAATGATGTAACACCAATTCCACATAATGGATGTAGACCACCAAAAAGAAGACGTATGTAATAAGGAAGGGGAATTTATAATATGTTAAGATTTGAAAAACCTGAATATAAAGTTGTAGAATACGTAGAAGATAATTTTTATGGAAAATTTGTACTAGAGCCACTTGAAAGAGGCTTTGGTAGAACAATTGGTAATGCACTTAGAAGAGTAATGCTATCAAGTTTACCTGGTAGTGCAATTACTAGAATTAAAATAGAAGGTGTTCTTCATGAATTCCAAAAAGTTGATGGAATTGTAGAAGATGTTACTGAAATAGTACAAAATTTAAAATCATTAGTACTTAAAAATCATTCTGAAGAAGATCAAGTATTACACTTAAAATCTTCTAAAGAGGGTGTTGTAACAGCTGCTGATATTGATAAAAATGCAGAAGTAGATGTAATTAATAAAGATTTAGTTATATGTACACTTGCTAAAGGTGGATCAATTGATATGACTATGACTGTTTCAAATGGTCGTGGTTATGTTGATGCTAGAGATAATTCTAAAAACATTCCTGATTCAGAAGTTGGATCAATTGCTATAGATTCATTATATAGTCCAATTGAAAGAATTAGTTATGATGTAGAAGATGCTCGTGTTGGTCAAAGTGAAAACTATGATAAATTAATTATGGAAGTTTGGACAAATGGTTCAATACATCCGGAAGAAGCAATTGCTTTAGCTAGTAGAATATTAATTGAACACTTTGAAGTAGTTGCAAGTATTAATTCAATTTCAAATATTACTGGATTACTTGCTGATAGAGGAGATGATCCTATCACTAAGACATTAGAAACTGCAATTGAAGAATTAGATTTATCAGTAAGAGCATACAATTGCTTAAAAAGAGCTGGTATTCATACATTACAAGATATTACAACTATGACAGAAGATGAAATGATGAAAATTAGAAACTTAGGTAAAAAATCATTAAAAGAAGTTATGGATAAAGTTAAAGACATGGGTCTTAAATTCCGTGACAATGAATAGGAGGTTATCATGGCATTATATAGAAAACTTAATAGAGAAACAAGAGTTAGAAGAAGTATTTTAGCTGGTTTAACTAAAACAGTTTTAGAAGTTGGTTACGTTGAAACAACTGAAGAAAGAGCTAAAGAAGTAAGAAAATTTGTTGATAAAATGATTACTTATGCTAAAAGAAATACTTTAATATCTAGAAGACAAGCATTAGCTTTCTTAAATAATGATTCCGATCTTGTTAAAAAATTATTTAATGAAATTGCTCCTACTTATGCTGATAGAAATGGTGGATACACTAGAATTATCAAATTAAAAGAAAGAAGAGGAGACGACGCTTTAATCGTAAGATTAGAACTAGTAAAATAACTGATTTAAATATCAGTTTTTTTATTTTAAATATTTACACTATAAAAATTATAAAAAATGTGGTATCATTATCTATGATGGTAAGGATGTGATAACATGAAAGAAGGCAAAAGAATAAAAACTAAAAAAGTTATAAAAAAAGCATCAGAAGAAATAAAGAAAAAAACAAAAAGTATAGAACCAGAAAAAAGAACTTTAAATTTCTCTTTAGTTGAGATGGTTGTTATAATTATAATTGTTTCTTTAATAGTAAGTGTATTTAGTGGTTTTTTAGTATTTAAAAATTATAATTATTTTTCTAATATAACTTCTCAAACTTCTATAAATACTAATGATAAAAAAGTAAATGAATTTATTGAATTATATGAAGAGTTAAAAGATAAATATGTAGAAGATGTCAATGGTGAAGAGTTAATAGATGCTGCTACTAAAGGAATGTTTGATTATTTAGATATATATACTAACTATTTAGATATAGATACAACGAGTGATTTACAAGATAGATTAAATGGTGAATATAAAGGTATTGGAGTTGAAATAACTAACAATAAAGAAAGTTTTGTAGAAATAGTTACAGTTTTCCCTAATACTCCAGCAGAAGAAGCAGGGTTAAAAACTGGAGACTATATTATATCTATAAATGGAGAATCTATGGTTGGTAAAACATCTGCTGATGTAGCAAATACAATAAAAGGAAATCCAAATGTTAAATTTATAACATTAGTGTATAGAAGAAATAACAAGGATGAAACTGTTAAGATAGATATTTCTAAAGTTATTATTCCTAGCGTTGAATCAAAAGTGTTAGATGGAAACATTGGGTATTTAAAATTAACAACATTTTCTAATACAACATATGATCAAGTTGAAAAGAAATTAGTTGATTTAGAAAAAAAGAATATAAAGTCTTTAATAATAGATTTGAGAGATAATACTGGTGGATATTTAATAGCAGCTAGAGATATATCTGAATTATTTGTTGAAAAAGGTAAAGTTATTTATCAATTAAAATATAGAGATGGTAGAATTGAAAAAGTAGAATCAATTTCATCTAATAAAAGAAACTATAAAGTTGTTGTTCTTATTAATGAAGGAAGTGCTAGCGCATCAGAAATATTAGCACTTGCACTAAAAGAAAACTATGACGCAACATTAGTTGGTAAAAGAAGTTTTGGTAAAGGAACTGTACAGGATACTTCAATTTTAGCAAATGGGTCTATGATTAAATATACTTCTGCTTATTGGTTATCACCAAGTGGTAAAAGCATAAATGGAGTAGGAATTGAGCCAGATGTAATAGTAGACCAATCTAAAGAAGGAGACACACAATTAGATAAAGCAATAGAAACTTTAAAATAGTTTCTATTTTTTGATTTTATTGTGGTATAATATTATCAGGAGGAGTGTCTTATGAGGTTATCAGTAGGAGACACGCTTGCAATTCATTGTTATAAACACAATGGTGAACTTTATAAAACTTGGGATAAAGCATTAATCCTTGATATTAAAGAAGATTATATTGTTTTGGGAAATGATAATGTTTTAGTAACAAAAAGTGATGGTAGAGTTTGGAGGACTAAAGAACCGGCTATTATGTTTTTTTATAAAGAAAGATGGTTTAATATAATAGCTCAGTTAAAAGAAAATGGTTTATTTTATTATTGTAATATTGCAAGTCCATATATAATGGATAATAGAATATTAAAATATATAGACTATGATTTAGATTTAAGAGTATTTCCAGATGGAGCATTTAAAATATTAGATAGGAATGAATATAATTACCATAAAAAATTAATGAATTATCCGAAAGAGATAAACTTTATAATAAAAAGCGAGTTGTCTTCATTAATTGAAAAAAAGAAAAACAATGAACATCCTTTTGATAAAGAACTTATTGAAAAATATTTTAAAATATTTTTAAAATTGAGTAATTAAAATGAATTTTATGAATATAATATGATGTAAAATTCATTTTTTTACTATATAAACATGCAAAAATATGCCAAAATATGTAAAAAAACAAAAAAAATGAAAAAAAATGAAAAAAGTTGTTGACTTTGATTTTTACTTTTGGTATATTATATTGGCACAACCAAGAAATAGGCATAAAAATTGATCTTTGAAAACTAAGTAAAATTTGAGTTTTGTAGTCAGGATAATTAATAAATCAATTCTTTAATCAATAAAGAGTTTTTTATTGAGAGTTTGATCCTGGCTCAGGATTAACGCTGGCGGCATGCCTAAGACATGCAAGTCGTACGAGGTGGCCCATTGAGATTGGAATGAAGTTGGAGAGCTTGCTCAAAAACGGAATGAAGAAGGATTTGGATTCTCCACCGAGTGGCGGACGGGTGAGTAACACGTGGGAATCTACCTTTAAGTTGGGGACAACAGTTGGAAACGATTGCTAATACCGAATGTGGTAGTAATACTAAAGAAGCCTTTAAAGCTTCGCTTAAAGATGAGCCTGCGGCGTATTAGCTTGTTGGTGAGGTAATGGCTTACCAAGGCGACGATGCGTAGCCGGACTGAGAGGTTAAACGGCCACACTGGGACTGAGACACGGCCCAGACTCCTACGGGAGACAGCAGTTAGGAATATTCGGCAATGGGGGAAACCCTGACCGAGCAATGCCGCGTGTGCGATGAAGGTCCTCTGGATTGTAAAGCACTTTTATTAAGGAAGAACTGTATGTATAGGAAATGATACATGCTTGACGGTACTTTTTGAATAAGCCCCGGCTAACTACGTGCCAGCAGCCGCGGTAATACGTAGGGGGCGAGCGTTATCCGGATTTATTGGGCGTAAAGCGTGTGTAGGCGGTTTATTAAGTCTGAGATGAAAGCCCGAGGCTTAACCTCGGTTTGTTTCAGATACTGGTAGGCTAGAATGCGGTAGAGGCAAATGGAATTCCTAGTGTAGCGGTGAAATGCGTAGATATTAGGAGGAACACCAGTGGCGAAGGCGATTTGCTGGGCCGTTATTGACGCTGAGACACGAAAGCGTGGGGAGCAAATAGGATTAGATACCCTAGTAGTCCACGCTGTAAACGATGAGTACTAAGTGTTGGGGTTTCCCAGTGCTGAAGCTAACGTATTAAGTACTCCGCCTGAGTAGTACGGTCGCAAGGCTGAAACTCAAAGGAATTGACGGGCACCCGCACAAGCGGTGGAGCATGCCGTTTAATTCGAAAATACGCGAAGAACCTTACCTAGACTTGACATCCCTGGCAATGCTATAGAAATATAGCGGAGGTTATCCGGGTGACAGGTGGTGCATGGTTGTCGTCAGCTCGTGTCGTGAGATGTTGGGTTAAGTCCCGCAACGAGCGCAACCCTTATATCTAGTTACCAGCAGTAAGATGGGGACTCTAGATAGACTGCCAGTGATAAACTGGAGGAAGGTGGGGATGACGTCAAATCATCATGCCCCTTACGTCTAGGGCAACAGGCGTGCTACAATGGCTGGTACAAAGAGCTGCAATGCCGCGAGGTGGAGCTAATCTCAAAAGCCAGTCTCAGTTCGGATTGAAGTCTGCAACTCGACTTCATGAAGTTGAAATCGCTAGTAATCCCAGATCAGAATGCTGGGGTGAATACGTTCTCGGGTGTTGTACACACCGCCCGTCACGGCATGGGAGTTAGTAATATCCAAAGCCGGTATCCTAACCGTAAGGAGGGAGCCGATTAAGGTAGGACTAGCGACTGGGCTGAAGTCGTAACAAGGTATCCCTACGGGAACGTGGGGATGGATCACCTCCTTTCTATGGAGTTATCTATTAGAAGAAATACTTTTTCTGACTAGTTTCAGTATTAAAATAAAAACTAGTTGTAGCGTCCTGACTATGAGACTCAGAATTTTACTTAGTTTTGAGAGATTAATTTCTCTCTATATTATTGTGTTATGCAATAATTGTTCTTTGAAAACTTGATAATGTAATATTTTATACCAACGTATAAAACGAGTAGTAATTTTTAAGTAACTAATTTATTAGTATTAAGAATTCGAACTCATCAAATTAGGATATAGTGGTTAAATTAATAAGGGCGCATGGTGGATGCCTTGGCATTAGAAGCCGATGAAGGACGTGGCAAACGACGATACGCTTCGGGGAGACGTAAGCAATCTTTGATCCGGAGATTTCCGAATGTGGAAACACAGCAGTGGTAATGCACTGTTATCATTAAGTGAATTCATAGCTTAATGAAGATAACCCAGTGAACTGAAACATCTTAGTAACTGGTGGAAGAGAAAGAAAATATTCGATTACCTTAGTAGTGGCGAGCGAAACGGTAACAGCCTAAACCAGTCTTAGGACTGGGGTTGTAGGACACTATATACGGAGTTACAAAATCATAGAATAGCAGAACGTTCTGGAAAGTTCGTCCATAGAAGGTGATAGGCCTGTATGCGAAATTCTGTGATCTCTATAGTGTATCCTGAGTAGGGCGGGACACGTGAAATCCTGTCTGAATCTGCGGGGACCATCCCGTAAGGCTAAATACTCTCTAATGACCGATAGTGAA
>CAMVPB010000002.1 GCA_947169285.1 uncultured bacterium
TACAAACTAATATTGATGGTGTTGGAATTTATATATGGGAATATGGAACAGATTCCGAAACAAAGAATACACAACATACAATTATTTCAGCAAATTTCTTAGATAGATTAGAAGATAATAAAAGCATAGCTGATTGGATGATTGATTCAGTAAATGGAAATGTAAAAAGTTATGGCCTAGATTTGTTAGATAAAAAGTATTAGCAGTATATTATAAAATAATCGCAATATTAAGATATTACGAGCAAAAATAAAGTGATATTTTTGATAAAATCTATTATAGAAAGTATATAATTAAGTAAGAAAGGATAATGGGAGGTATTATAAATCAAAGTTTTACTTAATCCAAAGTTAATTATTTTATCGCCTTCTTTTGAAATTTGCTCTACAAGCTGCAATTAAAGCAAAGAAGAATTAATATAAAGAATAAAAGACTAGAAAAATCTAGTCTTTTTTGATATAATAATTCACAATTAATTTGAAAGGGCAAGTCATATGAATTTATATCAAATAGATAATAAAATTAAAAGATGTATTTTGTGCGATTACATGGTTGAAAAATTTGAAAATGATACAACAGTTTCTATTGGAAACAAATCTGAGATAGTTATAATAGGGGAAGCACCTGCAAATAATGGTTGGAGAAAAAGTGGTATTGCGTGGCATGATGAAAATCATAATTTAATACCATCAGGAATAGTTTTGAAAAAATTATTAAAAATAATTGATTATACATTAGAAGATACGTGTTTTTTAGAAGCAATTAAGTGTTACCCAAAGGATAGAAAATATTTAAAAGAATGTAGTGACAATTGTAGAAAATATTTGTTAGAGCAATTACTTATTATAAATCCTAAAATAATACTAACATTAGGAGATATAGCAACAAAATCATTATTAAATATTAAGTATTCAAAATTTGGAGCTGTTGCTGGACATTGTTTTAATTTTAATGGATATGAGGTTATACCGATATATCACCCTAGTCCAATTTCACCATTAAGTTATAATGGGAATGTTGATATATTTGAAAAAGTTATTAAAGAAAAATTAAAAATCTTAAAAAAGTAAGTTTCTTTATTCTAGATTGTATTGAATTTTATGTACTGATGATCACTATTATAAAAATAAAGCACTAATACAAATTAGTGTTTTATTATGCAATTTTAAAAAGCTACAGATTTTAATGTTATGTTTTTATTTACATGTATAATTGTGTAAATAAAATGAATAAAATTTGTAAATTCTTAATATTACGTATAATATATATCAAACAAATATATAATATTTAATGTGATAGTGAGTAATTAAATAATTATTTGAGATCACTCACAAATTAGATTTTAAATTTGTGTAAACGATTTGGGATTTTACTGATAAGCTAAAGATTAATTTTGTTTTCATTTTATTGACAAAATCAAATTATAGTGTTAAAATACCGACTCGTATTTGAGGCAATTGTCTCTCAGGGAGGATTTTATGAAAAAAATATTTAGTAAATTATTTTTAATTTGTTTATTTGCGTTTATATTTTTAAATAATATAGATGCAGAAGAAATTAATTTTGGTGATGCGGATACTACACAAAGTATTGAGCACACTGTTGAAAAAGAGGAAGAAAAAGATATTTCTAATGATATTGTTGATCCAATAATTGAAGAAGTATTTGATATTATTCCAAATGAAAATAATATAAATGAAAAACCAGAAACTGAAAGTGAAGAATTATCAACAGAAGTTTTAGTAAAAGCTGCTAAACCATCATATGAATTAACTATTAATTATATTGATACTAGACTTGAAAATATGGACATATACACAAAAACATATACTAAAAATTCAAGTACTTCATCTATTAAAATGAATGGTTATTTAGGATTAAGTACAACAACAGCAAATTTTATTGATGAAAAAGATTCTGAAGGAAACCCAACATATTATACATATGTTTTTGAAGGGTGGTTTACTGAAGATGGAAGAAAACTTAATTATACTGATTATACAGATGCTGATGGAGTAAATATTAAAATATATAACAAAACTCAACATAGTACTATTTCATTTGTATTTCCAACATTAGAAGCTAATAAGGAAATTAACTTATATGCTAGATGGACTAAATATTATAGACCATTAGTAACAGTTCATATATATGATACAAAACGTTTTCGTGAAAATAATGAAGTTTATACAAATTCTACAAGATTAAGCTTAAGTTCAACTGCTAGTGTAGCATATATGATAAAATTAGATCAATTATTTGATAACAATGATTCAATATATACAGCATTTAGTTATGACGGTAAATATGATAAGAATAAAATGGCTGTTTCTGTTGGTAATAATAGTCCAGTTTATTTTAAATTTGTAAAATGGGCAGATGAAAAAGGTGCAAATTTAGCAGATAATTATATTGATCCAAGCATGACATATGAAGAAGATTATAAAAATGTTCTTAGTAGTGTTGAAGTGTTTGATAAAAAAGTAGGAAATTATCTAAGAAAACAAATGTTAACTATTACAGCTAAAAGTGCAAAAGATGCTAATATTGAAAAAGATATAAATATAAATATATATGTTGAATGGGAAGGACATACTTCAGCTATTCTTTCAAATGAATATATTGATGAAGTTTCAACTGGTACTGGAAGTTGGTCTACTGAAAGTGGTGGATTAATTGACTATAGTCATGAATTCTCAGATCCATCAATCAAAACTCCAACTCCTCATTATAAATTTTTATACTGGCAATACGTTGAATCTAATCCAATAGATGACCAAATTGATCCAACTAAAGAATATAAAGATGGAGATGTATTTACATATGACTTATTTAATAAACCAGAAAATTGGAGAGGAAAAGCAACTGCTTATGCTTGGTGGAAACCAGATGTAACTTTAAATTTATATAATGGTGATCAATTATTAGGAACTGCGTCATCTTTTGAAAATGTAAGTATTAGTGACATACTAACTTCAAATTTAGAAAAATCTGGTTATAAATTTGTAGGATGGACTGATGAAGAAGGAAATATTGTATCAGATACTACATTTAGTGCAAATGAAAAAGGAACAAATCCAGAACCTAAAACTATAAATTTATATGCTAAATGGCAAAAATTAATTAGCATCAGTATTACTAAAGAATGGGATGATCAAGATAATGAAGATGAAGTTCGTCCTACTAGTGTAACAGTATATTTATATGCTAATGGAGAAAAGATTCAAGATGTTGAAATTACTGAAGCAGATGGTTGGAGTGTAACGGTATATAATTTACTTCCTGATAAAATTTATTCAGTTGTTGAAGGTAAAGTAGAATATTATGATTCAAGTGTAACAGGTGACCAGAAAAATGGATTTATAGTTAAAAACTATCATGAAGTTGGTGGAAAAGGTGAAGGAGAAGATCCTGATGAACCTACCGTTGAACCTGTAAACAATGATGTATCAGATAACCCTAAAACTGGAGATAACATAATTTTGAGTGTTAGTATGTTATTTATAAGTTTATTAGGATTACTTACTACAGTTTATTTTAAAAAATATAGTTTTAATAAATAATATTGACTAGCTTAGTCTAGTCTTTTTTTGATTAAATAAAAATGATATAATGATATTAATAGTTGGAGGATTATATATGAATGAATTTATGAAAGTTGCCAAAGAATTATCGGAAGAAAATCTTAGAACAAATAATGGTGGGCCTTTTGGAGCAGTAGTAGTTAAAGATAATAAAATAATTGGTAAAGGTTCAAATTCAGTACTTATTAATAATGATCCAACTGCTCATGCTGAAATAATGGCAATTAGAGATGCTTGTAAGAATATAAATTCATATGATTTAAGTGAATGTGAATTATATACATCTTGCTATCCTTGTCCAATGTGTTTATCAGCAATTATTTGGTCAAATATAAAAAAAGTATATTACGGAAATACAAAAGAAGATGCAGCATCAATTGGCTTTAGAGATGACTTTATGTATGACTATATAAAAAATTCTTTAGATAACAAAAATAACCAAGTATTAGATTTAAAATGTATGGATAGAGAAGAAACAATAAAAGCATTTGAAAAGTTTATTAATAAAGATGATAAGACAATATATTAATGGAGTATAAATGAATAAAGAAGAAAAAGAAGAATTATTAAGATATTTTAAATTATCTGATTATAGAGAAGGTGATTATTTTCTTCAAGAAGAATATGAAGAACTAGAAGATATAATAAAAAGAAATTCTATAGCTAAAGAGTTAGAAGATGCAAGATATAAATACATTTTAGGAATAATTAGTGAAAAAGAATACAATGAATTATATGATAAGTATTTAAACTTAACATTGGATGATACAAAAGAAAAGACTAGATTAATCTAGTCTTTTTATTTTAATTCTCTTTTAATAAGTTTAGCGTGTAAAACAAGTCTTTCAGAATTACTATAACATGTTGATAAAGTTAGTATTTTATCATCTTTAGAAATAGAAGTATTAAAGTTGTAATAACTTCTTTTAGATATCATATTTATAAAACTTTCAAACTCATTATTGCTAAAAGTGGTTTTAATATAATCGCTTGTTGTTTTTATATGATATACACTAAATACTTGCCATAAAGTATTTTCATTTTCTGTTGATAATTTAATAATATGGTTATTAGAATTTTTTAACCAATTATTTTTTAATATATTTCTTAATGATCCAAACATAGTTTTATTACGCATACTATGTGCATATAAAACATTATTTTTATCATTTAATAAATTATTTTTATAATCTAAAAATACCCATCCGGCACTGTTATATGACTTATCAAAAGAATGTCTTAAATAAAAACTATTATCTTTTCCTTGAACAAATGGATAATTAATATTTGTTCCATTAACTTTAATCCAACCTTTTACATCAGGATTAATAGATTTTAATTTATTAAAATCAGTACTTATTAAATTTAAATTAGAATCATTATTTGATTCAATTTGTTGTATGCTACTATTTTCTTCTATTTCAATAACTTCAACATTTTCTTCTATTTTTTTTAATTGATTTCTTGTATTTTTCTCATCTATTTTATACATAATAAGAGAGTAAGCAGAGTAAATAAGTCCAGCAGCAAATATTATAATAAGTATATTTAATATTTTCTTTTTCATTAATTCATCACCAAGACAATTATATCAAATAATAATTTAAATAAAAAATATTTTATTATGTATTAAGGATAAAAATGAAAAATAAGTTGACAAATTATCTTAATAATTGTATTATAAATGGCAAATTCATTGAGAGGGGGAATTAATAATGAACAAAGGAATTAAGATTTTAATGTTATGTTTATTAAGCACATTATGTTTTGTAACTAATGTTAATGCAGAAGAACTTGTTTATGGTGAAGATATTCCTGTTGGTAGCGAAGGTGAGTACCAATATGCTGAAGATGAAACTATTACAGATGCTTACACTGATTTAACTAGTGAAGAAGCAAACGAATTAAAAGTTTCATTAGAATCATCTGGTTATACTACTGTTATCATTAAGAGTTATATGAAAAAAACTGGTGAAATTAAAGATACTGTTGAAAAACATTTTAACACTTATGATGAAGCACTTGAATATATTGAATCTTTAAAGAATAGTGGACTTCAAGTAGAGAATATTAATTTTGTTTATGATACTGAAAGTGTATCATTAAATGAAACTTATTCTACATTAGAAGAAGCACAAGCCGCATTACAAGAATTCATTGATACATATGAAAATGCTAGTGGTAATTTAACTCCTAATGATCCAAGTAATAATGATACAGTAATTGGAACTACAGAAGGTACAACAGCTTATGAAACATATGAAGAAGCTAATACAGCATTAGAATCATTCTTAAGTCAAAATGAGACAGATGAATTTTATTTTGTTGGTGAAGTAGTTGGTCCAAAAGGAACTGGCGAATACACAACAAGTGTAATAAGCGAATCATTTAATTCAGAACAAGAAGCTTTAGATTATCTATCTAATCTTGAAGCACAAGGCTATGAAATTATAGATTCATTATTTACAAATGATACAGACGAAGCAGAAAGATTTTTAAATGAAAGGTGCGAAACAGAAGCAGAAGCTAAAGCTGCAATTGAAGCATTTAAAAATCAATATCACAATGTTTCAACAAATGTTGAAAAAGTACATGATGAGAGTGAGGATACAACTGAGCCATTTAATCAAAACTTTAACTCAGAAAGTGAGGCAAATGATTATTTAAATAGTCAATTAGGTTTAAATAATGAAGATACTGTTGTAACAGGTGAAGTTACTTCATCATCAACAGCTGGTGAAACTTCAAATATTGAAGAAGTTTACGAAACAGAAAACGCTGCACAAGCAAGATTGACTGAAATAACTAATCAATATGATGTTGTTGAATCTTCAAATATTGAAGAAGTACAAGCTGGTACTGTATATGAAGCACAATTAGTAACTCAAAATCAAAATGAGTATGTAGTGACAGATTCATTATTTGTTATTAATAGACATGGACATAATATATATGTTTGGACTTTGAATCAACTTACTGCTGAAGAAATAGCTGAATTTAAAAGAACTTACAAAGAAATGAATAATCCAACTCCAATTGACAGTTCAATGCCAAATGTTGATAATGGTACATTTATTCATGGACTTGATAGTGAATTTTTATCAGGAAATAATAAGCTATTTACGATTGAACAAAAAGAAGATGGAACATGGGTTGCTATAATGGATTCAGGTTCAACTTCACATGTTATTTATGGAGCATTTATTCCAATTAATGAATATCATTTAACTGCAAACGTTCACAATAATATTTATACATGGACTGCTGCTGGTAATATCTTAACTAAAGGTTATGATTATGTTGTAACTGGGTCTGGTTATGAAACTGTAACATTGGAAAGTGGTGTATTAACTGGTAATAAGAAAATTGAAAACCAAGGTTATTACTATAATGTAACTCAAAAAGCAAAATCTTATACAGTTAATGCAACTGGTACTAAAACATTAGAAAGTGGAACGCTAACAGCTGATACAACTGAAGAAGAGATGACAGAATTCTATTCATTAGATTTAATAAGACAAAAATATGAATTTATTGGTGGTATGGGTGAAGGTGAGGATCCTGAAGAACCTACTGACAATCCTAAAACTGCTGATAATAGTATTTATGCTTTAATAATTGGTTTCATTTCTTTAATTGGTTTAGTTATAACTAGTTCATTAAAGAAAGCTATTGAATAACAATATTGTTAAAAAACTCTAATTACTGCTTAGAGTTTTTTATTTTGTGTAATAAAAAAAATAGTGCATAATATAATTAAATAGAAATAGGGAGGGTAATAAGTGATTAATAAACAAAGTTTGTGGTTTTTAACATTACTTACTCTAGTATTAGTTTTAGGAGTATATTATGTTACTATGCCAAGTGAATTATTAAAATCAAAAAATGTATTAGAATCTGTTAGTAAAGAAATAGAAGTAAATGTTACTGAAAGTGATAAGCTTGTTGCTTTGAGAGTTGAAAGAGATGAAAAATTAGAAACAACTATGAAAGAATTACAAACTGTGCTTACATCCGCTTCAACATCAGCAGAAGAAAAAAACTCTGCATTTGAAGAATTAAAACTTTTAAATTTAACTAAAGGAAAAGAAGAAGAGTTAGAGAATAAATTGTTAGATGAATATAAAATCAAATCTTTTGTTGAAGTTAGTGGTGATCAAATAAAAGTAGTAGTAAATTCTAGTGAGCATAATCCAACTCTTGCTAATAACATAATGAGAACCATTCAAAAAGAATATGATAAAAAAATGTATATAACAGTTAAATTTGAAAGTTAGTGGGTATTAGTTATCACTTATAACTTGTTTCCTCATAAAATATCATAGAGAAAAAATATCAATGATATGTGAGGGAGTGAAGATGAATAAAAGTATACTTACAAAAAGAGAAAAAGAAGTTTTTAATTTATTAGTCCAAAACAAATCTACTAAAGAAATAGCAGATGAATTATTTATAAGTGAAAAAACAGTTAGAAATCATATATCCAATTCTATGCAAAAACTTGGATGTAAAGGTAGAGCAGGAGCAGTAATTGAATTATTAAAATTAGGAGAAATTAAAATAGAAAAATGACTTTTGTCATTTTTTTAAATGCAAGTTAATATAATTTTTTGAGGTGTTATATGATTAAACAAATGGCATATAGAAAATTAGCAATAACAACACTAGCTTTATTAATAGTTGGATTATTTTATCTATTTCCAAATAATAAGCAAATAAAATATAAAGAAATAGTAAAATATTATGATGAAAATAATTTAAAAAGTGTTTATTTAATGGATAAATATAATTATGTTTCTAAATTAAAAGTTCCTATATATGAAACTGATATAATAGAAATGATAAAAGAAAAATTAAATTATTTAATAATAAATAATGATAATAAAATTCCTAATGGATTTAGAGGTTTAATACCAAGTAATACAAAAATATTAGATCTGAAATTAGACAATGATACATTAACAATTAATTTTTCAAAAGAAATACTAAATGTTAATAAATCCGATGAAGAGCATATGATAGAAGCTATTGTTTTTACATTAACTGAATTTGATAAAATAAATAAAGTTAGAATAAATGTAGAAGGTAAAACATTAACTGAACTTCCTATAAGCAAAAAGAAATTACCAGAATTATTAGATAGATCTTTTGGAATAAATAAAATTTATGATTTTAAATCTCTAAACAATTTAACTCAAACTATAGTTTATTATATTAATAAAATAGATGATGAAACTTATTATACACCAGTAACTAAAATAAATAATGATGATAGAGATAAAGTAACTCTTGTTATAGAAGAGTTAAAAAGTAATATAATTTATCAAACAAATTTAAGCAGTTATTTATCAGCATCTGCTTCTTTAAATAAATATGAAATAGAAGGAGATAAAATAATATTATTATTTAATGATAAGATATTTGATAGTAATAGTAAGAATATATTAGAAGAAGTAGAGTATACTATAAGTATGTCCTTAATGGATAACTTAGGTGTAAAAGAAGTAGTTTTTAGAGTAAATGATGAAAAAAATGACATAAGTGTCATAAAAACTCTTGAAAATTAACAAAAAATATTATATAATCACTATTGTTATTCAGAAGTTGTCCTCGTAGCTCAGCTGGATAGAGCAACGGCCTTCTAAGCCGTCGGTCACACGTTCGAATCGTGCCGAGGACACCATATTTTGATAATTAAAGTGTTGAACACTTTAATATAAAAAGGACACACCTTAAAGAGTAGGTGTGCTCCTCAGTTGTGAATTGCACACTATCCTCTTATCAAGGATAGTGTGCTTTTTATTTGAACAATAATACTATAAATATTAAAGCAAACAAGAGGATAATTATGAAATAATAGGATTTCTCTCTTTTACTCACGCATATCACCTCCTTCATTTTTATAGAATGAAGAAGCACACACTAACCTCTATTAAGGTGTGTCTAAGTGATAATAACACAATTGATTTTAAGCTGCAAATGGATACTTTTTAAATTTAATTGTGTAAAAAATGTATATAATCTATTTTTTATTATACACATATTTCTATTTTAATTTATCAAGTATTAAATATATACAAAATTAATAAATTTACACTTTAAATGTAAAATATAGCCAGCATAATAATAATAATAATAATAATAATAATAATAATAAATGTGGTATACTCGTAATAGAAAAGAGGTAAAAGATATGGAAGAAAAGAAAAAAGGAATGTCACCAATATTAATAATTATATTATCAATATTAGGGATATGCTTAGTAGGGTTTTTGGTATGGTATGGAGTGAATTATTTTAAAGGAGAGGAAAAAACTAATACACCAACAGGTGATAATCCAACTAATGTAGGTGTAACAAATGTTCAAAAGGAATTGTATGAAAGCTTGAGAAACAATCAAGGTGGATTTTATTTTGATAAAAGCGTAAGTATTAATGACATTTCAGCAAAAGAGTTTTTAGAATATGTTTTGGGAATGTATGTTAAAGAAAATAATTTGACTCTTTCTGATAATTTGGACTGCGTGACAGATAATGGGAATCATTACGGTGATTGTGCAGATGTTAAAGTACCTTATGCTAGTAAAGAAACAATAGACAGCTATATTAAGAATAAGTTTAATACTACAAGAGTCTTAACATTACCAAGTGATGTCAATGGAGGTAATTTATCTAGTTTATCAGGTAATGATTTGGGGGATTATTATTATGATGCAAATAAGCAAATGTATTATTTTGGCTGGGGTGCAAGAGGATCAGGATATGAAAAAAACTATACAAAATTATTAGATGTTAAAGAAGAAGGTAATAATATTTACTTTTATGATAAAATGCTTCATTGTTCTTCTGGAGTAGGAGATGTCTGTTGGACAAGTGCGGATCAAGAGTTTTTCACTACTGCATTATTTGAATTTGTTGATTTAGCAAGAGGTAAAAAATATGATGAGGTTTTATCATATGGCAATGAAGGCTTTGTTTTAAATGAAGATTATGTATTTGAAAAATATGCTGATAAATTAAATACATATAAACACACATTTAAAAAAGTAGATGGCAAGTATTATTGGGTGTCTTCTGAAATAGTAAAATAATGGCACTTCTTTATGGCACTATCAACAATAATGATTTAATATTTAAATAGAGAATTTATATAAATGCCCATAAATAGAGGAATTGTCAGAGTTAACAATACTTATTAAATAGATTTAATCTATTTTCTTCTAAGCCGTCGGTCACACGTTCGAATCGTGCCGAGGACACCATATTTGAAATTAAATGCTTTTAAGGCATTTTTTTATTTTACTTTATAAATATATGGTAATATAATATATATTTATAAAGGAGAATTATGGAAAAAATTACAAGAAGCTATGTGGAAAAAATATATAGAGGTATATTTTTTGGTGATTCTATTGTTGAAGAAGTAGAAGAAAGAAATCCATTGTTAATTGAAAATGATGGTTCTATACAAGGGTTTAGATTCTATGATATAGATTTTATTATTGATGGAGAAGATGAATATAAAGGTAAAAAAACAAACTATTCTAACTGGATATTTTTTGGAAAAAGAATAAGTCTTGATGAAGTTAAAACAAAATATGGTAATAATAAAGAATATAGAATATTAATTGGAAATATGGAAATTAATAATTGGAATTATGTTTGTGAAACTCAAGTAGGTTCTTTTTTACCTTTTCAAGATGGTGATATGACTTATGATGAATATCTTTCTAAAATAAGTGAAAAAAAATCTAAAATTATATTGAACAAAAGAAAATAAGTTTGTTGGAGAAATATATGAATATAAATAAATTAAAAGAATTACTAGAAAATTCATGGTGTTTAGAAACTTGTTCACCAGGATTAAAAAGCGAATGGTCAAAAGACAACCCTTCACTTGGACAATGTGCGATTACTGCATTAATTGTAAATGGTTATTTTGGTGGAAAAATTATGAGATGTATGGCATCTTCTGGAAGTCATTATTATAATCAAATTGATGGTGAGATTGTAGATTTAACAGTAGAACAGTTTTTAGGAGAAATTCCACAATATGGAAGTGGCGAAGAAAGAACAAGAGAATATTTATTAAGTAATGAAGATACTAAAAACAGATATAAGAAATTATTATATAATTTGAAACAATCTATAAGACAATACCAAGGTAAAAAGTTTAAATTGATTGATGAAAATGGGCAAGAATATTTAAGTGACACTCCAGGATTGTTAGGTGGTCATAAAAAATTAAAGATATATGGAAGACTTGATTGTCCTTCTGCTAATAGATGGATTGAAAAAGGACGGTATGTAAATTATAGAGTATTTTTAAAGATGAAGAGACAGCTATTAAAGCAGGATATAGACCATGTGCAGTATGTATGAAAGAAGAATATAAAGAGTGGAAAAAACTACAATTAAAAAAGGAATAGGAGATGATTAGAATGAATAAAATTTCTAAAATTGATAAAAATGCACATTATTTTTTATTAATGCATCCTTTGGAATATCTTGTAGTAACAGGTTTAGACTTTGTTTGCTGGTATAAATCAAGTAGTACTCGTGAAAAATGGGTTGAATGTGAAATAGTAGAAGAAAATTATAAACTCGTAGATGAATATAAAATTGAATTAAGATCAATAGAAGAAGGTTATGGTAAAGAGACTTTTTATATGGATGATTTTATATCTCATGTTAATAATGGATATATTGTCAAAAAAACATCACCAGATATGCATTGTGTCGAAGAACATTGGATAGAGCCACTAACTAACAATACTTATTTGCATCATTCTGCATATGTATTAAAAAAAGATAAGAGGTAATATGAAAAAAGATGTTTTTAAAGTAGAGCTTGATAGAATTAAAAATGATAAAGTAAGATATAGTACTGAAATTATATTAGAAATGTTACCGGATTATTTTTATAAAATACCTGCTTCTTCATCAGGAAAGTACCATCCATTATTCTCATTAGGCGAAGGTGGATTGGTAAGACATGTTAAAGTCGCACTTAGAATACTTGAAGAAATGTTTAGAGATGAAGTTTTTGGAGTATATGATGAATATACAAAGGATTTAATGAGAATGGCTTTAATGCTACATGATGGATTTAAATCAGGTATAAATAATATGGGCCATACTTGTAGTGAACATCCAGTAATTATGAGTGATTTTATTTTAAATAATAAGGAAAATCTTTTAATAAGTGAAAATGATTCAAAGTTTGTATCTGATTTAATTAGAAGTCATATGGGACCATGGAATAAAGATAAAGAAGGTAATGTTATTATGCCAGTTCCTAAAACAAATGAAGAATTACTTATTCATTTGTGTGATTATATAGCATCTAGAAATTTTTTAAATGTTTCTTTTGAAAATAATGAGATTGTGGATAGTGTAAACAGAGATAAAACTTTATCATTAGTAAATAATAAATAGTGCATTTTAAATAGAAGGGTTTTTAAACTCTTTTTATTTTTGAATTGTTATAATATAATTTAAGTATGAGAGATAATTTAATAAAATTGAATATAGGTGAAGTTAAAGAAATAAAATTAAAAGATTATTCTACTTATAAGGTGGGTGGAGATTCTTTAATGATTTTTGTTAACTCAGTAAAATCTCTTATTAAATTATTAAAATATTTGAATGTTAATAGTATTAAATATAAAGTTATAGGTAATGCCTCTAATTTAATATTTAGTGACTCAGGATATGATGGAGTACTTATTAATTTAAATAATATTAAATCATTTAAAAAGTATAGTAATTATTTTACAGTTTTTAGTGGTTATAATTTAAGTAAATTTTCTATGGAAGTTTCTAATATGGGTTATACTGGAATGGAGTTTTCTGTAGGCATCCCCGGTCAAATAGGTGGATCTATATTTATGAATGCTGGATGTTATGGTTCAAGTATTTCTAATGTATTATATAAAGTTAAAGTATTAACTGAAGATTATAAAATTAAAACTTTATATAATAAAGACTTAAAATTTGGATATAGAGATTCAATATTTAAACACAGTAATCTTATTTGTTTAAGTGCAACATTTAAGCTTGATGTTGGTAATATTAATGAGATAAAATCTAAAATTGAAGAATATAGATTAAAAAGATTCAATTCTCAACCTTTAGAGTTTCCGAATGCGGGTAGTGTATTTAAAAATCCTGAAGGATTATATGCTGGTAAATTAATTGAAGATTTAGGTTTAAAAGGTAAAAATGTTGGTGGAGCTTATATATCAGAAAAACATGCTAACTTTATTGTTAATAAGAATAATGCTAGCTCTAAAGATATAGTTAATTTAATTAGTATGATAAAAAAAGAAGTTAAAAAGAAATATAATATAGAATTAAAATGCGAACAAGAAATTGTCGAATAAACACTAAAAAAGTGTTTTTTTGTGTCTTTTGAGGTTGAAATCAAAAACATTTTATTGTATAATCTACTTTGTAATGAGAGGAGGGGAGAAAAGAATGACACGTGTAGAAGTAAAAGATGGTAACGTTGAAGGTGCCTTAAAAAGATTTAAAATTAAAGTGCAAAGAAGTGGTATCCCTTCTGAAATGAAAAAAAGAAAAGAATACGCTAAACCAGGCGTAAGAAGAAGAGAAGCTAAAAAAGAAGCTATTAGAAATGCTAGAAAACATAATAAGAAATATAATTAGGAGATAAAACTATGTTATATGATAAATTAAATGCTGATATGAAGACTGCAATGATTAATAAAGATAAAGATACTTTAAGTACTTTAAGATATTTAAAATCAGCAATAGACTTATATAGAATTAATAATAAATTAGATGAAGTATCTGATGATGTTGTAATAGATGTTGCTTCTAAACAAGTTAAAACACATAAAGAATCAATTTTAGAATTTGAAAGAGGTAATAGATTAGATCTAGCAGATAAATTAAAAGAAGAAATTAAACTATTACAAACATTTTTACCAGAACAATTATCTGATGAAGAAATGGAAACTGAAATTAATAAAATATTTGAAATAGTTAAGCCTACATCTAAAGCTGATATGGGTAAGATTATGAGGGAAGTTAATGCTACTTTAAAAGGTAAAGTAGATATGAAAAAAGTTTCTGAACTTGTTAATAGTAAAATAAACTCATTATAAAATGAGTTTTTTTATTTATTTGATTCATATAATTAATTGGTGAATAATATGCTAAGGAACTTAGTAAGCTATATAAAAGATAATGATTATTTAGTTGGTGTTTATAAGAATAAAATATATATTTACAATTACAAATATATTATGGATATTGATTCAAATAATATTAAAATAAATCTAGGTAATAAAAAAGTTAAAATAAATGGTAAAAATATTGTTGTAGAAAAATTAGAAAATAAAGAAATACTAATTAAATTAGAATGTAAGGGTATTGAATTTTATGAATAAGATACAAATAAAAATAATTCATAATAATTTAAATATATTAATTTATTATTTAACAAGAAATAATATTAAATTTGAATATTTGTGTAGTAAAAAGAACAATCATTATTTTAAAATATACAAAAGTGATTATAAAAGAGTAAAAAATAAATTTAAAAAAGTTAAATTAGTTGATTATTATGGCAAAGAAAGAATTATTAAATTTATTAAAAAAAATTATATATTTATATTATCATTAGCATTTGGTTTATTAATATTATATTTTTTATCAACAACAATATTTTTTATAGAAATTAATACTAATAATGATGAATTAAAAAATAAATTGTATAATGAATTAAATAGTTATAACATTAGAAAGTATGGAAGAATTAAAAGTTATAAAGAATTAAACAAAATAAAAAAGGATATATTAAAAAATAATCAAGATAAATTAGAGTGGTTAGAGATTAAAAGAGAAGGAACTAAGTATGAAGTATTGCTTACTGAAAGAGTAATACCTATTATTAATAATTTAAATAATTCTCCAAGGCATATTGTTGCTTCTAAGGATGCTTTAATAAAACATATAGTATCTAATAAAGGTGTTATTTTAAAAGATGTAAATGATTATGTTAAAAAAGGTGAAATAATAATAAGCGGGGATCTATATAAAGGGGAAACTTATATAAAAAGTTTTAAAGCTTCTGGGGAAGTATATGGAGAAGTATGGTATACAGTAAAAACTATTATTCCTTATAAATATATTGAATATGTAAGAAATGGTAAAGTCATAAATCATTATTATTTAGAATTTTTAGGTAATAAGATGTCTTTAATTGGTAGATATAATACAAATATGTCTATGAATAATACTTTTCTTTTAGTTGATAAACCATATTTAGGCTTAAGAATATATAAAGAAGTTAAAGAATTATATGAATATAAAGAATTTAAAGTAAGTAAAGATGAAGCATATAAAGAAGCAATTAAAAGAAGTGATAAAAGTATTAAAAACAAATTAAAAGATAAAGAATATATAATAAGCAAAAAAGTTTTGAATATTTCTCCGATGAGTAGTAAAATAGAAATAGAAGTATTTTATAAGGTGTATGAAAATATCACAGATACTTTATTAATTGAGGAGAAAAAAGAATGATGAAAAAAGAAATAATATCAATGTTAAAAATTTCTTGGCCTATTATGGCAATTATTTTAGCAATAGTTGTAATTATAAGAGTAGCTTATATTAAAAATCATAAGAAAAAAGTATCTCTTTTAAATGAGATTATGCTTTTATTATTTGTAGCCTATATATTGATATTGTTTCAACTTGTAACATATGAAAATAATGGATTTAATGGTGTAAATTTAGTCCCATTTAAAGAAATATTAAGATATAAAATTGGATCAGATGCATTTATTAAACAAGTGGTTGGTAATATTGTTTTGTTTATACCATTTGGATTTTTTATAACATATTATGCAAATATTAAAAATATTGGATCGGCTTTCTTTACAACAGTTGCTGCCAGTATAGTTATAGAAACGGTTCAATATTTTATAGGAAGAAGTTTTGATATTGATGATATTATATTAAACGTAGTTGGGGGTATAATTGGGTTCTTGTTATTTGTTGCTTTAGATGCAATAAAAAAACATTTACCAGCATTATTTCAAAAGGATATAATATATGTAATACTTAGTATTTTATTACTTGTGTTTATTTTACTTAACATATTTGGAGTTATTAGTTTTTAGGAGGTATATGGAAGATTTTATTACAAATACAACAAATGAAGAAGTATCTATAACTGATATAGAAAACATATGTAAATTGACTTTTAAAAAATTAAAAGTTAAAAATCCTATGCTTAGTATAACAATAGTGGATAATAAAAAAATAAGAGAAATTAATAGAGAATATAGAAATAAAGATTCTGAAACTGATGTTATATCTTTTGCATTTGAAGAATCAAATGATTATGTATACCCTAATATGAGATTTTTGGGTGAGATTTATATTTCTATTGATAAGGCTAAAAGTCAAGCAGAAGAATATGGTCATTCTTTAAAAAGAGAGTTATGTTTTTTAACGGTTCATGGGCTTTTACATTTACTTGGATATGATCATATTAAAGATGAAGATAGAGTAGTTATGAGAAAACTCGAAGAGGAAATATTGGAAAGTTATGATGCAAAAAGATAAAGGTATTAAAAGAATAATAAAAAGTTTTAAATATTCTTTTAACGGACTAATTGATGCATACAGAACTGAACAATCAGTATGGATTTATATTCCAGTTGCTTTATTAGTTATATTGATGGGATTTTTATTAAAAATAAGTAATTATGAATGGATGATAGTAGTTCTTATTCTAGGTATTATTCTATCTCTAGAATTAGTAAATACATCATTAGAAGCGGTAGTGGATCTTGTAACTAGTGAATATAAAGTGCTTGCTAAAAAAGCAAAAGATACAGTATCAGCAGCAGTATTAATATTTGCAATCACCTCAGTTGTAGTTGGATTAATAATATTTTTACCTAAGATATTATCATTATTTTAAAAGGAGTAAAGTAGTATGAAAGAAAAGTTATTAAATTTAATTAAAAATAGTTATGCACCATATTCTAATATGCATTTTGCGTGTATAGTAGAAATGGAGTCAGGTAATTTATATGAAGGAGTTAATGTTGAAAATGCATCTTTTGGTGGAACTATATGTGCTGAGAGAAATGCTATTAATAATGCAATTTCAAGTGGCGAAAGAAAATTTAAAGCATTATATTTAATGGGTGATAATGAAGATAAATTATGTTACCCTTGTGATATATGTAAGCAAACATTTTTAGAGTTTTTTGATTCAAATGTAATATTTAATATAATGAATACAAAAGGTGAAATGAAAGTATTAACTTTTGAAGAAATACTTAGTACTCATTTTGTAAAAGAGGATTTAAAATGAGAAGTGGTTTTGTAAGCGTTATAGGTAGACCTAATGTAGGTAAAAGCTCTTTAATTAATACTATCGTTGGTGAAAAGATAGCTATTACCACTTCTAAACCTCAAACTACAAGGGATTTAATACAAGGAATTTATACAGATAAAGTCGCTCAAATAGTTTTTGTAGATACTCCAGGTATTCATAAACCTGTTCATAAACTTGGAGGATTTCTAAATTCTAAAGCATATTATTCAGTCGATGATGTTGATTTAGTTTTATTAGTAGTTGATGGTTCAGAAGAAATTGGGCCGGGAGATAGATTTATTATAGAAAGACTTAAAAATGTTACTAAAAAAGTTTTCTTAATAATAAATAAGATTGATAAATTAAATAATGAACAAATAATTAATAAAATAAATGAATATAAAGATTTATATGATTTTTGTGAAATTATACCAGTAAGTGCTCTTAAAAATGATAATGTAAAAAGAGTAATTGAAGTGTTAAAAAGGTATCTTCCAGATACAGTTAAATATTTTCCTGATAATGATAAAACATCATCATCAATGGAATTTAGAATTACAGAAATAGTTAGAGAAAAAGTAATGAATTTAACAGAAGATGAAATACCACATTCAATTGCATGTGTTTTAACAGATTATCAAGAAAGTGATAATATTGCACATATATATGTTGATATAGTTACAGATAGAGAAGCATTAAGAAAAATAATACTTGGTAAACAAGGAATAAAAATAAAAGAAATTGGTATGGAAGCAAGAAAAGATTTGGAAGTATTATTAGGTAAACAAGTATATATTGAACTTTATGTAAGAGTTCTTAAAAAATGGAGAGATAGAGAAAAATATATAAAAGAATTAGGAATTTTACAAAGAAGTGAATAAATTTTAATAATATTTAACATAATTATAATAGGTGATAATTATGAATGAAACTAAAAGATTATGGAAAAAATTTACAGAAACTGGAAAAGTAGAAGATTATTTAAATTATAGTAAATCAAAAAAGACTAGTAAATAAGTCTTTTTTTTTGTAAAATGAAGTTATGGAAATTAAAAAAATAGAAGGATTTATATTAGGTAGTACTCCATATAATGAAAGTAGTAAAATATTGAATATTTTAACTAAAGAACATGGAATTATTGGAGTAATGTCTAAAGGATGTAAAAACATTAAAAGTAAATTAAAAATTGTAAGTGAAAATTTTACTTATGCATATTTTTATATGTATTTTAAAGAAGATAAACTTAGTACATTAATTGGTGCAGATATTATCAATTATTTTCCAAATATAAAAAGTGATATAACTAAAGTTAGTTTTATGACTTATTTATCAGAGTTAACTAAGAATGTTTATAAACATGAAGGTAATGAAAAAATATATGATTTATTTATATCAAGTTTATTAAAAATAGAAGAAGGTTTTGATCCATTAGTTATTTGTAATATTCTTGAACTTAAATATTTAGATTATTTAGGGGTATCTATAAATTTAGATGGTTGTGTTGTATGTGGTAATAAAAACATTGTAACTTTATCATATTTAAAAGGGGGATATGTATGTAGTGGTTGTAGAACTACTGAACCTATTATTAATGAAAAAGTATTAAAAACTTTAAGACTTTATTATTATGTTGATATAAGTAAAATATCTAAATTAGATATTAGTAGTAGTGTAACTCATGAAATTGATAGATTTTTAAACACTTATTATGATAATTATACTGGGCTATATTTAAAAAGTAAGAAATTTTTAGAAACATTAAAAAATATTGAAAAGTGAATATCATTAATGATAAAATATAAATGTAGGATGTGATAATATGGAAACTACAAAAATCTTTGATACTCAAGAATTTAATATAGTTAATCAAAAAGATACTTTAAAGAAAATCTATGAGGACCTTGAAGAACACGGCTATGATGCTTCTAAACAAATTGTTGGTTACCTTATAAGTGGAGATCCTGGGTATATTTCAAGTTATAAAGAATGTAGAAGCAGGATTTTAGAATTAGATAGAAATTCTATTTTAGAATTAATGCTTAAGGAATATATAAAATGAGATATTTGGGTCTTGATTATGGCTCTAAAACATTAGGAGTTTCTATATCTGATGAAACAGAAACTATCGCATCTACTTTAAAAACAATAAAATATGCTAATGATGAGGAACTTTTAATTGAATTAGATAAAATTGTTAAAGAGTTTAATATAAAAGAAGTGGTGTTAGGTCTTCCTCTTAATATGAATGGCACTGATAGTGTTAGAGGCGCTGAAACTTACTCTTTTAAAACAAAAATTGAAAAAAAATTGAATGTTAAAGTTTACCTTCAAGATGAGAGACTATCAACCGTTGAAGCAGAAAAAGTATTAATTGGTAGTCATATAAGAAGGAACAATAGAAAGAAAGTTATTGACAGTATGGCAGCTGTTATTATACTTCAAACATTTTTAGATAAAAGAAAGGGTAATTATGAATACAATATTAGTTGAAAATAATAGTGGCAAGAAAAAAGAGTTTAGATTATTATTTGAATTATTTTGTGAAAAAGGAAGAAAATATGTTGTATTTACTGATGATAGATACTTAAACGATGGTTCTCTTCACACGATAGTTATTACATTAAATAATAAAAACAAAGTATTAAAATCTAGACCCACTATTGAAGATATGAAATATATTGAAAAATTCATGTTATCTTTAAGTGGGGAATAAAATGAACACAAAAAAGCTTAAATTAAAAATATTATTATTATCAGTTGCTTTATTAATACTAATAGTTTTATTAGCTATAATTTTAATGTATAAAAATTTAACTTCACCAGTTGATAAGAAAGACAAAAACATAAGTGTTTTTGAAGTTAAAAGTGGTGAAAATTATTCTTCTATAGCTGATGAATTAAAAAAAGAAAAATATATTAAAAATGAATTAATGTTTAAAATACTTGTTAAATTTATGAAACCCAATAATTTAGAAGCGGGAGTTTATGAATTATCTCATTCAATGAATTTAAAGACTATTATTAATACATTATCAAATGGAGCAAAAGATACAAGGGAAACTGTTAAAATAACTTTTGTTGAAGGTAAAAACATGAGATATGTTATTAATAAAATAACTGAAAATTTTGATATAACTGAAGAAGACATTTTAAATAAATTAAAAGATGAAGAATATTTAAATAAATTAATTGATAAATATTTTGTAATAACTGATGAAATTAAAAATAAGAATATTTATTATTCTTTAGAAGGATATTTATATCCAGACACTTATGTATTTTATAAAGATTCTAGTATTGAAGATATTTTTGAAAAAATGATTGATAATTTAGATAGCAAATTAACCAAATACAAAGGAGAAATAGAGAGTAGTGGTTATACTTTTCATCAAATGTTGACTATAGCTTCAATAGTTGAAGCGGAAGCAGGAAAAGCTAATGATAGAAAAGGAGTTGCAAGTGTATTTTATAATAGACTTAAAAGCAAATGGGCTCTTGGGAGCGATGTAACAACTTATTATGCTGAGAAACTTGAATTATGGAGTAGAGATTTATATATTAAAGAAATAAAAAATTGTAATTCATATAATACAAGGGCTTCATGTATGGCGGGTAAACTTCCTGTAGGACCAATTTGTAATCCATCTATTAACTCTGTAATTGCGTCTATTGAACCAGGGGATACAAAATATTATTATTTTGTTGCTGATGTATATGGAAACACATATTTTAATGAAACTGCATCTGGTCACATTTCAACAGTTAATAAGCTAAAGAAAGAGGGAAAATGGTATGAATACAGTAATTAATAAAATAATTGAAATGGAAGATTATGCAGAAAAATATGATATACCAATTATGCAAAAGAAGTCCATTGAATACATTGAAAGAAAAATCAAAAGTATTAATGCTAAAAATATATTAGAACTAGGGACTGCAATAGGGTATTCTACAATTTGTTTTGCTAATGTATCAAATGATATTAAAATAACTTCTATTGAAAAAAATGAAGAGAGATATAATGAAGCTGTTAAAAATGTAAATGATATAGATTATAATAATAAAATAAATCTTATTTTTGCTGATGCTCTTGAGATTAATTTGACAGATAAATATGATTTGATTATAATAGATGCCGCTAAAGGAAAAAATATAGATTTCTTTAATAAATATAAAAAGAATTTAAATAAAAATGGCATAATTATTTTTGATAATATGAATTTTCATGGATTAGTTGGTAAAAGCGATTCTATTAAAAGTAAAAATTTAAGAAGTTTAGTAAAAAAGATTGAGATATTTAGAGAGTTTATATCAGTTCAAAAAGATTATTATGCAGAGTTTGTTGAAGTTGGAGATGGATTATGCATATGCGAAAAGAAAAAAGATATTTTATAATTCCAAATGATAAAAAAATGAATGAATATAATAGTGATTCATTCATTTTACCTTTAAAAGATTTTTCAGTTGGTTTTGATATATATTTTGATATTGATGAAATAAATAAACTTTCATCGATTTATAGTGTGTCAGTAATTATAAATAGATTTATTCATGAAAAAGATTTAGATATTATTAAAAAAGAATTATTAAAGCTTAATAATATAGAATATTTTTTTGTGGAAGATTTTTCATTAATGAATTATATTCCCAAAGAAAAAATAGTATTATATCCGAATCATATAATATCTAATTATTATAGTGTTAATTATTTAAAAGAATTAGGTTTTAATAATTTGACTGTATCTAATGAACTTACCGTAGATGAATTAATTGAAGTAAAAGAAAATAGTGACTCTAATTTATTCTATACATTAATATCTAAAAATAATTTAATGTATTCTAAAAGAGAGTTATTAACTAATTATTATGATAATTATAATATTAATAACAGAAAAAATAGAATAATTGTAAATGAAGAAATAAGTAATCATGAATTAATTATTAAAGAAGAAGAAAAAGCAACTACTATATTTAATAATAAGATATTTTGTGCAAATAAGTATTTAGATAAATTGAGTGGTTATAATTTCATAGTTAATTTATCAAATATAGATAATGAGAGTAAAAGAATAATAATTGATAATCTTAATAATAGTGATTTATATAATTTAATAGATTCTGATTATTATTTTTTGGAAAACAAGATAGTTTACAAGGTAGGTGATTTAAAATGATAAAACCTGAACTTTTAGCACCTGCTGGAGACATAAATAGACTTAAATGGGCATTAGATTATGGAGCTGATGCCGTATATATTGGCGGTTATGACTATAGTTTAAGAGCGAATGCTAATAACTTTTCAATAGAAGAAATAAAAGAAGCTTGTGATTATGCACATAAATTTAATAAAAAAGTGTATGTTACTGTAAATATGATTTTTCATAATGAGGATTTTAAAAATCTAGATAATTATTTAAAAGAATTAGAAAATGCTAATGTTGATTCATTAATAGTAAGTGATTTTGGAGTAATATCAAGAATAAAAGCTTTAAATCTTAAAATACCATTTTTTATATCAACTCAAATGTCAATTACAAATCATGATGTTATTAACTTTTATGAATCGTTAGGAGCTTATAGAGTAGTTCTTGCTAGAGAATGTTCTAAAGAAGACATAGTAAATATAAAAAAACATTCTAAAATAGAAACAGAAATATTTATTCATGGAGCAATGTGCACTTCTTATAGTGGAAGATGCGTTATGTCAAACTATGTAACATTAAGAGATTCTAATAGAGGGGGATGTTCTCAAATATGTAGATTTATTTTTAAGAATCAAAATAATCCGGAATTTGCAATGTCATCAAAAGATTTAAATATGATAGAATATATTGAAGATATAATTAACATCGGAATTGAATCCTTTAAAATAGAAGGAAGAATGAAAAGCTTATATTATATTGCAACAGTTACTAATGCATATAGAAATATAATTGATAAAGTAGTAAATAATACACTAGATAAAGAAACATTGGAATATTATAAAAAAGTTTTAAACAGATGTTCAAATAGAGAGAATTCCCCACAATTTTATAATAAATATCCTGGAGTTTTAGAACAATATTTTAGTGGAAGATTTGAAGAGAGCAATCAAGATTTTTTAGCGATTGTTAAATCTTACGATGAAATAAATAATATGGCTGTAATAGAAGAAAGAAATTTCTTTAAAATAGGTAGTAAAGTGGAGATATTTGGTCCTAATATGGAACCAGTTGCATATACAATTAATACGATATTAAATGAAAATAATGAAAAGGTAAATGCTGCTAGGCATCCACAAGAAACACTTAAAATAAACGTTCCATGCAAGGTATGTAAAGGATATATTTTAAGAGTTAAAATTTCTTGACAATTTTATCAATTTATTGTATCATTATCTAGTTAACAAAAAGGAGAAATGCAAAATGACAAATAAAGAAATTTTTCTAACAAGTGAAGGATATTTAGAATTAGAACAAGAATTAAATTATCTTAAGTTAGAAAAAAGGCCTAAAGTAATTAATGCTTTAAAAGAAGCAAGAGCTTTAGGAGATTTATCAGAAAATTCTGAATATGATGCTGCTAGAAGTGAACAAGCTTCTACTGAAAATAGAATTAAACAAATTGAGTATTCATTAGAACATGCAGTAATAATAGATGAAGATAAAAATAAGGATGGCACAGTTGGACTTGGTTCTACTGTAATTCTTCAATATGATGGTGATGATGATACTGAAGAATATAAAATAGTAGGTAGTGCTGAAGCAGATCCTTTTAATAATAAAATATCAAATGAATCACCAATTGCAGCTGCTATTCTTAATAAAAAAGTTGGAACAACAGTTGAAGTAAGTTCACCAGATGGAATTTATAAAGTTAAAATAGTAAATGTTGCTTAAACATTTACTTTTTTTTTGATATAATTTTTTTGAGGGATAATATGATTACAGTTTTATATGGAATACAAAGTGATTTAATTGAAAACTATATAGATGACTTTATTAAAAAAAATAAAATTAATAGTGTAATAAAATATGATTATAATGATGTAAATATTGATACTATAATAGAAGAAGTGTCATATGTGGATTTATTTGGTGATAAAAAAATAATTATATTATATAATTCTAAATTTTTAACTAGTGAGGAAACACTTGATAATAAGTATTTTGAGGATTATATAAAGAATCAAAATCAAGTGAACTATTTGTTTTTGATAACTAACAGTGAGAATTTAGATGAAAGAAAAAAAATAGTAAAGCTATTAAGAGAAAGTTATGAAGTAAAAGAATTTAATAAATTTAGTGAATATGATGCTTATAAATATATAAACGAACTTCTAAAAAAAGACAAATATACTATCGAAGAAAAGGCAATAAAAGAAATTGTTAGTAGATTATCATTAAATATTGGGATGATGAAAAATGAAGTGGAAAAATTAAAATTGTATAAATTGGATGATAGAAATATTACTTTAAATGATGTCTTTGAGGTTACTTCTATACTACCAGAAGATAATGTATTTAAAATAGTTGATGCTTTAATAAGCAATAATAAAGAAGAGATATTTAAATTATATAACGATTTTAAATTAATAGGTGTTGATGAGATTGCATTAATTGCTTTAATAGCTAATCAGTTTAGATTTATGTATCAAGTAAAAGTATTATTAAATGATGGTAAAACTAAGAATGAAATAATCTCAATATTGAAATCTCATCCATATAAAACAGAAATCACTATAAAAAAAGTATCTATTTATAGTGAAGAAAAATTATTAGATATTTTATATAAACTTTCCATAATAGATGTTTCTATTAAAACGGGTGAGATAGATAAAGAATATGCTTTAGAAAATTTCTTTTTGAATTTATAGTGATTGAAATAGATCACTATTTTTGTTAATATATAATCGGAGAGTAAAATATGGAATTAATAAATTTTCCAGTTTTGGATGGTTATGAATTAAATTCAGAATATGAAAGAAAAAAATTTCTTGATTTTATTAAGAATAATAATATAAATTTTGATAAAATAAAAAATTTTTTTGATTGGACTAACAAATCTCCTAAATATTATGAAGATTTTAATTATATACTTGAACTTTATTCTAAAAAATACTCTTTAAATTTAGATCATTTAATATCTCTTTGTAAGAGTATGACTTTAGAAGTATTAAAATACTTGTACAATGATAATTTAAAAGTAATAATAAATTTGGATGACAATAATTTTTATAAATTATTAAGTTTTTTTAATGATGAAAATACTAAATTAAATGAATATAGTTTGAATAATATTTTAGAAGCTTTAACTCAAAAAGCTTTTAAAGTTGAAAATAAAAAGTTATTTATGGTTTTTAAAGAAACATTGAAAAAAATATATGATAATGATTTGCTACTTGCCAAAAATATTGTTTCATCTGTTTTTTATCATAATATGGAAGAACTTGAAAAGAATGGATACACAATAAAAAGTTTATTAGATGCATTAAAAAGCAATAATGTTGCTGCATTAAATTTTTATCACCAAGCATGTAACAAATATATAGATTTTAAAAGAAATGAATTTGTAAATAAAAGAGTAAGATCTTACAAAGATTTTAATTTAGTCAACACTTATGAAGTTAACTCTGCAATTAAAACTATTATAAATAAAATAGATTTTGATATTTTAAATTTATATATAAAAAATTTAAGTTTAACAGATGAAGAAAAAACATTAGTTAATAATAAAGAGTTATTTAAAAAAATATTTGATTTTAAAAAAAATCATTCCAATAAAATAGAGTTTAGAATAAAAGATAACATTAATACTTTTAATAGAATCATGGATAAATTCTACTCTAACTATAAAGATGACCATGAAATACATAAGATGTTAATGAAATCAAATGTTAAAAGATTACATGTGTTACCTGAAGTTGATTATAATTTTTTAATTTGTGTAATATGTAATTTAAGCAAAGAAGAGATAATTAGAAATTTAAATGATGAAAACACTTTTAATGGTTTAAAAAAGATCTTTTCAAAGTATAAATTTTTATCGGTAAATAATTTGTTTGAAGAATTAAGTGTTGCCTCAGATGTATCTATTAGTCCAGATGTAATAGCTAGTATTTTTGTAAATTATAAAAAAATAATGAATGAAGTAGAGAAAACCGGAAAAATAAACATGACTTCAATATTAGAGGTTGCTGATGTATATAGTTCAACTTCAAAAATGTATGAAATTGTTTTTGGAGAAGAAGATAACAGATATATATTTTTAAACCCTGGAGTTCAAAAGGCTCCTGAAACGAAAAAAGAAAGAATGAGAGATATTTATAAATATATACCATATGTATTTGAAAGAGAAGAAGTTCCGATTCCTTCTTTTGATGAGATAATTAATATTCCAAATAATAAACAAATAAATTTGGTAGTTGGAAATGTTTCTAATATTATAAATTTGACTTTGGGGGAACGAACTGATTCTTGTGTTAGAAGCGGGGGTTTAGCGAATGATTTTTATGAATTTTGTATTAAAAATAAAAATGGTTTTAACATAAGATTTCATGATCCCGAAACAAATGAATTAATAAGTAAAGTAAATGGTTTTAGGAATGGAAATACTGTATTCTTAAATCAATTAGCTTTTAGTATATCTGATAAATATAATTCATATGATTTAATATATTCAATTAAATATTTAGCTAAAAAAATTATAAATGATAGTAAAAAAAGTCAATATCCTGTTGACAATGTTGTTATTACACTTGATAAAGCGATGTCATATTCAAATATCCCTTTAACTAATTTAAAAATTGATTTGCCTTTTAAAGGTTTGGTTGATCACCTTTCGATTGATTTATTATCTAGTGGAGCGGCAGTGTTAGCTTCTTCAAATGAAAACAATAAACTTATTCCAATTGTTTTGGGTAGTGATAAGATAACTTATTATGAACCACAAAGAGACAAAGTACTAGTTTCTAAAAATGCTACAAATACAGTTAGACACATGGAAGCTATTGAACAAGTATTAGCATCTAAAACTTTGGAGGAATTAATAATTCCTGAAGGAGAATATGAAACTTGTATATATGGAGAAGATTGGTATATAGCAGTTTCAAAGGATGGCAATATTGTAAATAAAATAATGAATTATTCACATGATAAAGAAAAGGCGAAAGAAGAAATGAATAAAATATTAGTTGGTGTTGAATACATAGAAAATATTTTTAAGAATAAGTCACAAAAAATATGACTTATTTTTTTAAAATTAAATGCAATTTTAACATAAAAAAAATTACTTGTAAAGAGAAAAATTAAATAAAAAAAATTTTGTTAAAATGTTATATTTTTATGTAGACAATTTATATTTTTCTTCTTATAATAAACAATTAAACAGGAGGTAAAAATGATTAAAACTAACTTGCCAGTTATCCTATTAAAAGGTCTAATTTTACTTCCTAACCAAGAAGTAAGAGTTGAACTTACTAATCCGATTACAAAGAAAATTATTAATATATCAAAGCTTTATCATGATGATGAAGTATTAATTGTTTGTCCTAAAAACACATTAGAAGAAGAACCGGATATTAATGATTTGCCTAATATTGGGGTAATTGGTAAAATTAGAAGTCACATTGAGCTTCCTAATGGTGGATCAAGAGTAGTTATAAATGGTATTGAAAGAGTAAGAGTTTATAATTATGTAAATTATTCTAATGAAGATGATATTTTAGAAAGTATTGTTACGCCAATTGGAAAAACAGAAACGGATGAAATAGAAGAAACAGCAATATTAAGAAAATTAATGGTTGAACTTAATAATTATATCAATAGTACTCCTTCAATATCTAATTCTGTTATGTCTCAAATAAAAGGAATAGTGGATTTAGATAAATTGACAGATATTATTTCTAATTTTTTGCCTCTAAATTTTGAAAAAAAATTATCCTTAATGTTAAATACAAATCCAATAGATAGAGCCAAATATTTAATAAGAGAAATGTCAATAGAAATTGCTATAGGTGATTTAGAAGAAAAATTAGATAGAGAACTTAAAGCAGAACTTGATGATGCTCAAAAAGAATTTATATTAAAAGAAAAAATAAAAGTTATTAGAGAAGAACTAGGAGAAAAAGATAGTAAAAACTCTGAGGCAGAAGAATTTGAAAATAAGTTAAAAAATATCAAGTGTAATTCAGTGGTAAAAAAGCAAATTAAAAATGAAATTGAAAAGTATAAAATAATTCCAGAAACTTCACCTGAACTTTCTGTAACTAGAAATTATATTGAATATTTGCTTAAAATCCCGTGGGATAAAAAAACAGAAGATATTACTAACTTAAAACAAATAGAGAATTATCTAAATACAACTCATCATGGATTAAAAGAAGCTAAAGAAAGAATAATTGAGTATATAGCTGTAAAAGATAATATGCTAGAAAAAAGAAGCCCAATAATATGTTTGGCAGGCCCTCCAGGTGTTGGTAAAACAACTTTTGCTGAAAGTGTTGCTTTTGCATTAGGAAAGGAATTTGTAAAAGTTTCATTAGGAGGATTGAATGATTCTTCAGAAATACTAGGACACAGAAGAACATATATAGGAGCAAATCCCGGCAAAATAATATCTGGTTTGGTTAAAAGTGGAGTAAAAAATCCAGTGTTTTTACTAGATGAAATAGATAAATTAACTAAGGATTTTAAAGGTGATCCAGCTTCTTCATTGCTCGAAGTATTAGATCAAAATTATAATTCAAAATTTATAGATAATTATGTTGATTTGCCTGTTGATCTTAGTGAAGTGTTATTTATTGTAACTGCTAATGATGTTTATAATATTCCACCAGCGTTATATGATAGACTTGAAATAATTAATATAAATGGTTATACATTTAATGAAAAACTTGATATTGCTAAAGATTATTTAATAAAAAAAGTGCTTAAAAACAATAAGATTTCAGAAAAAGATTTAAACTTTAGTGATAAGGTATTAAAAGATATAATAAGTAATTATACAAAGGAATCTGGCGTAAGAGAATTAGAAAGACTTATAAATAAAATTGTACGAAAAATAATAACTGAATATAAAAAAGATAGAAAGAAAATAAAAGAAATTACTTTAAAAAAAGAAGATATTATTAAATATTTGGGTATTCCAAAATATGAAAATAATATAATTGAGATTAATTCTACTGGAGAAATAAAAGCTTTAGCTTGCTCACCATTTGGTGGAAATACAATAACTATTGAAGCGTTATTTAATAATGGTAAAGGTGATATTAAATCAACCGGTTGTATAGGTGAAGTTTTAAAAGAAAGTATAGAGGTTTCTATTTCCTATATAAAATCAAATTTAAAAGCATTTAAAATAAAGGAAGAATTATTAAATAATAAAGATTTACATATTAATTTAAGAGAAGGGGCACTTCCGAAAGAAGGACCTTCTGCAGGACTTGCAATAACTACTGCGATTATAAGTGAATTATTAGGAAAAAAAATACCATCTAATATATCGATGACTGGTGAAATCACTTTAAAAGGTGAAGCTTTAAAAGTTGGTGGCATTAAAGAAAAGTTAATCGCGGCTTTACAAAATAATATTAATAAAGTTTATCTTCCAATAGCCAATAAACCTGATGTATTAGAAATTGACAAAGATATAATAAGTAAATTAGAAATTATTTATGTTAAAAATTATAAAGAAATATTTAAAGATTTATTTTCATAATAAAAACTTTTCTTTCATATTATTAGTTGAAAGGAGAGTTTTTTTATGAATAGTATAATTCCATTCAAAAAAAATATTATATTCAAAACACAAATAAATGAAATAACAGATATATCGCTTTCTCACGACTACAAAGTTTTAGATGACATTATAGAAGGAGAATTTTATCTATCAGGTACTTATAAAATGACAGAAGCTAGTCTTATAGAAGAAGATTTTTATTATAATATTCCATTTAGTATAGCAATAAGTGAAAGAATTGATAAAAATACAATCAATTTAAAATTAGAAAGTTTTGAATATAAAATAAATGGAGATACACTTTCGTTAAATGTTAATTTAAATATGGAAGCAGAAGAAATAAAAGAAGAAAAAGAAAATAGAAATATTATTGATGATATAAAAGAGGGAATTGAAGAAAAATTAGGATTAAATGATAATAAAGATGAAGAAAAAAAAGATGATGTAAAAAATGAAATAGAAGATAATACAATAATTGAAGAAAAAGAAGCAAATGTTAATGAAGTAAAAACAGAATTAAATGATAATACTATAGATGGATTATTATCAACTATTGATGAATCTAAATCGTATATAACATACAAAGTACATATTTTTAGAGAAGGAGATTCAGTTGAATCTATTTCACAAAAATATAATGTTAGTATAGAAGATATAAAAGAATATAATGATATTAATACAATTAATATTGGAGATAAGATATTAGTTCCGTATATTTACAATGAATGAAATAATAAACAGTAAATCAAAGGTAGTTATTGAAGAAAATACAAAGTACTTTTTAAAACAATCAAATACCGACATAGAAGGTTTATTTGAATATTTACATCAAAGAGGATTTGATTATATTCCTGAAATTGTTAGTACTTCTAATGATGGAATAAAGTACAATTATATTGAATCGAATAATAATGATATTAAATTAAAAAGATTAGAAATTTCTAAGATTCTATCTTTTTTACATTATAAAACTGCATATCATAAAGATATAAGTAAATATAAATATAGGGAAGTATATGATAAAATATCTGAAAAGTGTGAATTTATTTCAAAATATTATGATGAATTAATAGAAAAAATTGAAATGGAAATATATCCATCTCCATCTCATTATTTGATAGAAAGAAACTTTAGCATAATATTAGGATCATTAAATTACATAAAAAGTGAATTAAAAAAATGGTTTAAATTAGTTGAAAATAAAACAAAAGAAAGAGTTTGCGTAGTTAATAATAATCCAAAGTTAGAACATTTAATAATAGGGGAAAAAGAATATCTTACAAACTGGGATAATTACATGGTTGATACGCCTATAATAGATATATACAAATTATATAAAACTAATAAAAACTATGAAAATTTTTATGAATTATATGAAGAGTACACTAAAAACTTTGTATTGACAGAAGAAGAGAAAAAAATGTTTTTTATAATGATTTCAATTCCGCCTAAAATTGATGAGGTTGCAAACGAGATGGCAAATACTAAAAATATTAAAGAAATTATAGATTATTTATATAGAACAAATGAGTTTATAACATCGATTAATTTAAAAAAAGAGAATAAAAATTAAATATAATTCTCTCTTTTTTTCTTCATTTATTGAATATAATAATTCTTTTCATAAACACCTTTATTTTTAAAGAAATTTATATTATAATTTATAATAGGTGAAAATATGAAAAAGGGTTTTATATCTATGACAATAATTTATTCTTTTTTGTTAATATTTATATTTACATTATTATCTCTTTTAATTTTATATACTCAAAAGTCTAGATTTGTTGATTCAATAGTTATGGAGTTAAAAGAAAACTTATATGATGTATCAAATAATAGTTATACATTTGTAGATTCAACACAACAGCATGAATTTATTGTACCTTTAACAGGATATTATAAAGTGGAAATATATAATGCTAACGGGAAATATGTTAGTGGTAATATATATTTAATTAAAAATGAAAAATTGTATTTTGATATTTCTAATAATAGTAATAATGCAACAAGTGTAAAATGTTATGCTAATAATGATGGAGTATGTGTTGCTAAAAATAATCAAGATGAAAATAATTCAAGAATAATGTATTCGAATGCAAATGAATTGTTTATAAGTGGATTTGCGGGTATGAATGCACCTAATAACACGACAAGTAGTGCAACGCCAAAAGGTGATCCAAAACATCCAACAGGAAAATATTTTTTGAATTCAAAAGTGAAAAATAATATGGGAAATACAGAAAAATTAAAAATATCTTATTTAGGTCGAACTATAACAAAGGTAACATCAAAATTAAATAATATAAGATATATAAAAGATTGTGTTACTGGAAACTCAAAAAATACTAATCATGATTGGGTAGAAATACAAGCAATAAAAAATGGCACTAATATTGCCAAAGGAAAAGCGATAACATCAAATGGAACTCTTAATGTAAGTAAAGGTGCAGGAAGAGCTGAGGCTATAGTGGATGGTGGAATTGATACTACTCAATATGTGCAATATACTAGTAATAATGATGAAATATGTATTACAGTTGACTTAGGAACAAATAATGATTTGGATGAAATTGCAGTATGGCACTATTATTCAGATAATAGAGTGTATTATGATAATATAACATCTGTATCAAGTGACAACACAAATTGGACAGAAGTTATGAATGAGACAATGGAAGAAACATTTTTAGGAAAAAGATCGAATGCTTATGACAGTGTAATAAACGGGTATATTCAAAGGGGCTTACTTTTATGGTTTGATGGAATACGCAATACAGGTACTACACGAGATACGAATGTAACTACATGGAAGGATTTAAGCGGTAATGATAAAAATGGTACATTGATAGGTGGTCCAGAATGGAAAAATAATTCACTACAACTGGACGGAAGTGATGATGGAGTTTCTTTAGAAAAGAATCTTACAAATTTATTCAAGAGTTCAAATTCAGTTCAGTTAGTATTAGAAAGAAGTGAAAATAATGCAAGAGATATTTTACTAGGAAATTATAATGCTTCAAATAGTATTAATTATGAGGTCAATACAAATAATGAATATCGTATATGGTTTAATTCTGGTGCATACAATAATTCTGCCTCTGCATCTCTATATAATCAAGCGTATTCTGTTACGTTTAATTTAGATAGAAGTAATAATCTTTTAAAAGTATTTAATAATACATTTTATAAAACTGAATTTTCTAGTTCTGAATTTGGCTCATTTAACAATAGTTTTAATTCAGCATATTTAGGGAGAGATTCTCGAACTGGTACAAATTCTTTAAAAGGAAAAATATATTCATTTAGAGTGTATAATAGATTGCTAAGTGATGATGAAATATATCATAATTACACAGTTGATAAAGAAAGATTTGGAATAGATTAAAAAAGGGAGAAAACTATGAAAAAAGGATTTGTTTTACTTGAAACTTTAATTGTATTAATTGTTGCAGTTGTTTCTATGTTGGGACTATTTTTAACATATTCTTTTGTGTTTAAAAATTTAAAACTAGGAAATCACTATGACAACGTTAATGATGTTTATAAATTAAATATGTTTTATAAAGTTTTAAAAGACAGATCTCAAAAGCCTTCATTAGGTGATGCATCTTTTGCTGTTATTACTTCTTCTAATTGTGATAGTTATTTCGATTCCAATTGTTCTAAATTATATACTAAAACTGGCTTTGAGAAAATCATTTATACTAATGCAAATTTAAATGATATTTTAAATAATCCATTAAGACTAAACAATACGGACATTGATTATATAAGAAAACTTGAACATAACTATTCATACCTTATAGGTGTATATAAAAAAGATAATGAAAATTATTATGTATCGTTGAAAGTGAGTGATTTAGAATGAAAAAGGGTTTTACATTAATTGAATTATTAGTTTCACTTACAATTATATCAATAGTGATAATCTTTATAACTGCTTTTGTTTTTGATTTGAAAGATGAAAAAAGTATTGTTGTAAATGTTCCTCTATTGGTCGATCAAGTTGCAATTTCAAAAGAATTAAATAATGAAGCTGTTAAATATGGTATAAGCAATATTACAATAGAAAGCAATAATAAAAAGGCTATTTTAAAATATAAGAATGGTTTAATAAGAACAATTGAAATAAACACAGATACTATAAAATATTCGGAAGGAAGTAACATATTGTTTGTAAAAACCTTACCTGATGGCATTAATTTTACTCAAATAGAATATGATTCTGAAGATGATGAATATCATGAGATTATGGATAACACAAGTGTTTGCATTTCTAATGAATGGACTGCAAGTGGAAAAGAATGTAAGTTTGATTATTTTGAAACAGAAAGTAATTCGGAAAGTATATATAATTGTATGAAGACTGTTACTGATCGTCCTTCATCTTGTAATAAAAATACTGCTGGAACTTATGTTTATTCTTGTTTAAAGAATTGTAAAAAGTCAGCTATCAATGGATCGTGTTCTGAGGGTTCTCTAAGTGGATCATATTGTTATCTCTACAATCAAACTCAATGTAATTCAAATTTAGGGTGGAAAACGGTTTATCAAAAATATACTTATACTTGTGAAGAGAAATTTTCATTTACTGATTTTTCAAATACAGTGAATTCTGATTGTAGTAATGAAGTGGTTACTTTTCCTGAAACTTGTAATAGTTCTCAAGATTTAGGCAGTTATATAACTGCTTGTACTCCTTCTAATCAACAGTGTACATCAGTTTCTGATAAAAAATATTTTAAGTATACTATTGGTTTATCAAATAATGAAAATATAGAAGTATATTATTATGGAGATTAAAAGATAATTAAAAATTATCTTTTTTTAATTGAACTTGTTTTAAGTTTGATATAAAATAACTATATAGAGGTTTATATGGAAAATAATGCTACGCTTTTACCAGCAGATATTTATCAAGTTATTAATAAAAGTTTATTGAATGAATCCGATAAACTTGTTTTATCTATGCTTTACATGCCAATAATTGGTAATGTCTCTATTTCATTATATTTATCTTTATATAATGAATTAAAGGCTAATAGTTATATTTCTGTTGAACTAACTCATCATCATTTAATGACTAATTTAGGAATAAATTTAAGAGAATTAAAAGAAGCACGAATGAAACTTGAAGGAATTGGGCTTTTAAAAACTTATTATATGGAGGGAAGTGTAAATTCTTATATATATGAATTATATAGTCCGATAAGTGCTAATGAATTTTTTAATCATCCTATATTTAATATTGTCTTATATAATAACTTAGGCAAAGAAGAATATGATAGAGTACTAAATTACTTTAAATTACCTTCTATAAATTTAAAAGGTTATACTGAGATAACATCTCCTTTTGATATGACATTTAAAAGTAAAAATTATACAAATTTTGAAATTGAAAATAATGATATAATTAACAAAGAAAAAGCAAAACTAAACTATTATTATGATTTTGATTTTGATTTATTAATTTCTTCAATGCCTAAAAATTTATTTAATCCTAAAACTTTAAATAAAATAAATAAAGAACTAATAAGAGACTTATCATTCCTTTATGATTTGGATCCATATTCAATGAGTGAAATAGTAAAAATATCTTTAAATGAGTTTGGTATGATTGATAAAGAAAGTTTAAGAAAAAATGTTAGAAAATATTATCAATATAATAATTCTAATAGATTACCAAGTTTAGTATTTAAAACACAACCTGATTATTTAATGAGCCCGAAAGGTGATAATTCTCCTAGAGGAAAAATGATTAAAGTATTTGAAACAATATCACCTTATAAGTTTTTAAAATCAAAAAATAACGGTGTAAAGCCATCAGAAAGAGATATGAAAATATTAGAAGGTTTATTAGTTGATTTTAAATTAAATCCGGCAGTTGTTAATGTTCTTGTAGATTATGTTCTTAGAATTAATAATAAAAAATTAGTTAAAAACTATATTGAAACGATTGCTTCTCAATGGAAAAGGTTAAAAATTGAGACTGCAAAAGAAGCAATGGAGCAGGCTGAAAAAGAATATAAAAAATATAAAAAGACTATTGTTGTAAAAGAGCAGAGTAAGAAAAAAGATATATTACCATCATGGTTTAATAAAGAAATAAAGAAAGAAGAGTTAACAGAAGAAGAAAAACGTGAATTTGAAGAATTAGTAAAGGAGTTTAAATAATGAAAAATATTAATAATGTTACTAAAAAAGTGATTTCTTCAAATATAAAATCAAAAGCATTAAAGCAAGATTTTATGAAAGCTTTAGAAGAACAGAATTTTGTTAAAATTATAAATAGATTAGATGTAGATGAATCAGTATTAATAAATAACACTTCAAAAATTCAAAATACCGTTAATGAACTTAAAAATTGTAAAGTTTGCAAGGGATTACACATGTGTAAAAATAATTTATGTGGTTATGTTAATTATCCAATTAAAGAAGGTGAAGGTTTAGTATTTGATTATATTCCTTGTAAGTATCAAAATGATATGTTAAAAGAAAAAACAAATGTAATATATTTTGATGTACCAGAATTTTTTAAATCAGCTAAAATGAGTGATATTATTGCTGAAAAAGAAAGATTAAGTATTATTAAATACATGAAAGACTTTATAAATAAGTTTGATACTGATAAAAGAATAAAAGGATTATATTTGTGTGGTTCTTTTGGTAGTGGTAAATCATATTTAATAAGTGCTTTAATAAATGAATTATCAAAAAAAGGCTATAAATCTATAATACTTTATTATCCGAGTTTATTAAACAATTTAAAATCATCATTTAATACAGAAGATTTTGATATTAAATTTAATGATATAATGAAAAGTGACCTATTATTGATGGATGATATTGGAGCTGAAAATAACACTTCTTGGGCGAGAGATGAAATATTAGGGACTATTCTTCAATATCGGATGGATAATAATTTATCAACATTTTTTACTTCAAATTTAAATTTAGAAGAGTTAGAAGAACATTTAAAACTTACAAATAACGGTGCTGATAGTGTTAAAGCTAGAAGAATAATTGAGAGAATAAAGCAACTAACGAATTATATGGAATTAGTAAGTGAAAACAAAAGAAAGTAATAAAATTGACTTATTACTTTTTTTATAGTATAATATCAATTCCTAAGGGGGAATGGATATGATTTTAAGTGTATATTTATTATCAATTTTATATACCAATTCAATGGGGTTAATTATAATTTCAAAATGCACCCCTTTTATTGATAGAGAGATAGAAAAGAAAGGTTATTCTATAAAAGAAAAAGAAGATAAAGAATTATTAAATGGTATAATTAAAAATGTATTGCTATTTTTAATACCTGGTTATTTTTTAAAAAAAGCTTTAAAGTTATCTAATAAAGACTTTAATATAGATGATTTAATAGAAGAAAAAATTAAAAAAAATGAAATAACTTTATTAAGTGATAGCGAATCAACTATTGATAGTGTTTTTAGAAAAGATAATAATAAATTATCAATTGGAAAATATGACAAAATAGTCCCATATAAAGCTATGTCTTTAGAAGAAAGTATGTACACAAAAGAAAGATATCCTAATAGCGAAGATGTTGATATGGACTTTTGGGAAGAGGAAGAAAAAGATTTAAAACCTTATTTGGAAGATGTTGTTGAAGAAGTTCAAGAGGTAAAAAAAGAGCCTATTCAAGAATACTTATCTTCAATCAGTGAAGAAGAATTAGAGAATATGGCAAAACAATTAGATTTAATTCGTAGATTAAAAAAAGATAGTGATAATTTCTTAAATAATAAAGTTGCATAATTGATTTTTAAAGAAATATATGTTATTATGATTATGTAAAGTGTTGAAAAGGACAAGATTATTAAATGAATTTTATAGAGAGTTAGTGGTTGGTGAAAACTAATAAATAAGTTTAATAGTTACTACCTTGGAATGGAGTTAATACCTCCCGGTTAAAACCGTTATATTAAATAAGTAAAATCTTAGGATGGTACCGTGTTTATTAAAGCACTCCTTAAAGGAGGGCTTTTTATTTTGAAAGGAGAATTTATATGAAAAATATTAAAGAGGATGAAAAACTAAGTATTTTAAATCACAGTTGTGCTCACTTATTAGCACAAGCGGTAAAACATTTATATCCAGAAGCAAAATTTTGGGTAGGACCAGTAGTAGAAGAAGGATTCTACTATGATATTGATTTAGGAGATAAAAGTATTACTGAAGAAGATTTACCATTAATTGAAAAAGAAATGAAAAAAATAAGTAAAGATGGTAAAAGGATAGTAAGACATGAACTAAGCAAAGAAGAAGCTTTAGAAATGTTTAAAGATGATCCATATAAGATTGATTTAATATCTAGAATGGATGAAAAAGATACGGTTATTAGTTGTTATACTCAAGGAGATTTTACTGATCTTTGTAGAGGCCCACACGTTGATACTGTAAAAGAAATTAAGCATTTCAAATTATTAAAAACAAGTGGAGCTTATTGGAAAGGAGACTCTAATAACAAGATGCTTCAAAGAATATATGGAATATGTTTTGAAAATGAAGAGGATTTAAATGAACATCTAAAGTTACTTGAAGAAGCTAAAGAAAGAGATCATAGAAAAATTGGTAAAGATTTGAGCATTTTCATGTCTAATGATTTAGTTGGAAAAGGTATGCCTTTGTGGTTGCCAAATGGCGCATTAATTAGAAAACAATTAGAAAACTATATATATGAAAAAGAACAAAAGCTTGGTTATAAGCATGTGTATACTCCTTGTGTTGGAACAGTAGATTTATATAAAACTTCAGGACACTGGGATCATTATAAAGATAATATGTTCCCATCTATGAAAGTAGAAGATGAAGAGTTTGTTCTTCGCCCAATGAATTGCCCACATCATATGCTTATATATGCAAATGAGTTACATTCATATAGAGATTTACCAATAAGAATAGGTGAATTTGCAACTGATTTTAGATATGAAGCAAGTGGAGCAGTTAAAGGAATTGAAAGAGTAAGATGTATGTGTCAAAATGATGCTCACCTTTTTGTAAGACCTGATCAAATAGGAGATGAATTTAAAAAGGTAGTAAAATTAATACTTGATACGTATAATGATTTTGGAATAAAGAATTATAAATTTAGATTATCTTTAAGAGATCCAGAAGATAAAGAAAAATATTTCAATGATGATGATATGTGGAATGAGGCAGAAAACAAATTAAGAGAAGTATTAAATGAATATGGATGTGAATACACCGAAGCAATTGGTGAAGCTGCTTTTTATGGTCCTAAACTTGATGTTGAGGTTAAACCTGCAGTTGGTCCTGAGGTAACATTATCAACTTGTCAACTTGATTTCTTATTACCAAAAAGGTTTGAGCTTTCATATATAGATAGTGATGGAGCCAAAAAAACTCCAGTTGTAATTCATAGAGCAATATTTGGAACATTTGATAGATTTACTGCATTTTATCTTGAAGAAACAAAAGGATTACTTCCTTTATGGCTTTCTCCAATGCAAGTTAATATCATTCCGGTTAATAATGAATACCACTTAGAATATGCTGATTGTATAAAAAAAGAATTAGAATCTCATAATATTAGAGTAAGCGTTGATGATAGAGAAGAAAAACTAGGTTATAAAATGAGAGAATCAGTTATTAAGAAAACTCCATATACATTAATACTTGGAGATAAAGAGAAAGATACTAATACTATTAGTTACCGTTTAAGGGGAACTGAATCTACTGAAAATATAACTATAGAAGACTTCATCAATAAGTTAAAAAAAGAAATAAAAGATAAAACTATATTCTAATAGGGAGATGAAAAACTTGACAAAATCCTCAAAATATTGTATAATTATACCACTAATCTTAAAGGGGGTTTGTTTAAGATGAGAAATAGATATTTATTAGATTATTTGGATGAGAATTATTATAAGAAGTTAGAAAGAAGTTTAAAAAAATACAACATGATGGCTTATAAAAAACTTGTATTTGATTTTTATCCTAAATTAAGAGTGGGTGAGTTTGTTGGTGAACTTGTTTCAATTAATAAGCATGATCAAACAGAAACTTATGAATTAAAGTTACCTACAGATAATCTATTTATTAAAGTTTATGGTGAAGTTAAATTAAATTATACTGTATATAAAAATCAAAATACAGTAATGTTAAATTCACTTGAACCAAAAGACATTTTAATGGATGGACATAAAACTGAGTTAACAGCTTATAAAGGAATAATGATTTCAAAAGCTAATGCTCAAAAAGAGATGTTTAAAATTGACTTAATTAGTAGACTAGAAGGAAATAAATAATTTCCTTCTTTTTTGCTAAAAAAACTTGTAATTTTTTTTTAATTATGTTATATTATTTTAGCGATGGACCTTTAGCTCAGTTGGTTAGAGCATCCGGCTCATAACCGGGCGGTCGCAGGTTCGAGTCCTGCAAGGTCCACCACTTATTTTGCAGGTGTGGCGAAATTGGCAGACGCACTAGACTTAGGATCTAGCGGGGTGACCCATGGGGGTTCAAGTCCCTTCACCTGCACCAATTATTTGACAATCATATGATTGTTTTTTATTTGAATAAAATTCTATAATAATATTCAAACTAATAGTATGAATAAAAACAAATTTAATAAAAACTTAATAGAATTTATAAAAAAATCCACTTGTTCTTTTACGTGTGTTGAAGAAATAAAAGGCATATTAAATAAAAATGGTTATACTGAATTATTTGAATCTGATTTTAATGATATTAAAACTAATAAATTTTATATTACTAGAAATAATGCAAGTATTATTGCAGTTGAAATTCCTGAAAATAAAAGTGACTCTTTTATGATTGTAACAACTCATACTGATACTCCTGCCTTATTATTAAAACCAAATTGTGCTTATACAAAAGAAAAATATTTAAAATTAAATGTAATGCCTTATGGAGGACTTCTTAATTTTGGATGGATTGATCACCCATTATCATTATCGGGTAGAGTAATTGTTAAAGATAAAGATAATTTGAAGTCTAAAATAGTTGATTTTAAGAAACCTATGTTGATAATCCCTAGTGTTGCAATACATCAAAAAAGTGATTCTAATACTAATTTAAAATTAAATGAGCAAATAGATTTACAACCCATATTGACTATTTCTAAAGATATTAGAGAGTTTAATAAACTATTATATAAAAAATCCGGTGGTGAAGTAATAGACTATGATTTATACGCCTATAACAGCGAAGAGCCAAAATTGCTGGGGATGAATAATGAAATATTAGTTTCTCCTAGAATTGACAACTTAACAAGTGTTTATTCTGGCTTAATGGGTTTTATAAATTCAGAGCCTTCATGTATTAAAGTATTTTGTGGGTTTGATAACGAAGAAATAGGAAGCTTAACAGAAGAGGGAGCAGATAGTAATTTTCTTCTTAATGTCCTTAAAAAAATATCTGCAAAATTGGATTTTGATTTATCTGCTTCATTACAAAAATCTTTTATAATTAATTCTGATAATACGCATGCAGTTCATCCAAATCATAATGAATATGCCGATGATACTGGCAAAGTTTATTTAAATGAGGGAATTGCAATTGTTAGAGAGTCTGGAACATCTACAAATTCAATTTCTTCTTCAATAATTAAAACAATATGTGAAAAGAATAATGTTGAATATCAAATTTCAACTGCTAGAAGTGATATAACAGGAGGTTCAACACTAAGCGGGATTACTCTAAGACATGTAAGCATTTTATCTATTGATATAGGGATACCTCAATTATCTATGCACTCATCAGTTGAAACATGTGGAATAAATGATATATATGAATTATATAAATTAATGTATCATTTCTATGAAATTGAAATTGTAAAAAGTCATAGAAACATCACTTTAAAATAAAATTTATTTCATTTTCTTTACACAAAATGTAAATATATAAAAATTTTATCTTGAAAAGGAAAAGATAACATAGTATTCTTAAAATAGAAAGAGGTGCAAAGATAATGAAAAAATTATCAAAATTAGTTTTTATAGCTTTGTTATTTACTATAGGGTTGGTAAGCGTTAATGCGGCGCCATTTAAAATAGGTGATGAAGAATTTGAAACATTAAAAGATGCTGTAGATGCCGCTCCAACTGATGGAACAAAGACAACAATTGTTATGACAGAAGATGTTACTGGAGGATCTGGAGTAATAGTACAAGCCGGAAAGAATTTGGTTATCGATTTTGGGGGACATAGATATGAAACAGAAGCTCCAATGGTTGGATCAAGCGGAACTGAAACACAATCATTTCAATTATTGAAAGGATCTACTGTTCATATAAAAAATGGTACATTGATTCCAAGCACTAGAAGTGATTCAAAAATGTTTATTCAAAACTATTGTGATTTAACAGTAGAAAATATTACAATAGATGGAAGTACAAACCCTAATGCTGGCTTTTATGCAATTAGTTCAAATAATGGAAAAGTAAATATTATTGGAAATACTTCAATAAAAGTTAATCCTGAAATTGCTAGCGCAAGAGCATTTGATATGTGTTGGGCTCCATTGGTTGGAACTGATACTCCATACGCAGGAGGAACTCAAATTACAGTAGATACTACTGGTAAAATTGAAGGTATGATTGAGCTTGATGTATGGGGAACATTTTCAGATGCAAATGGGATTAAAAGTACTTTAACTATTAAAAATATGGATTTTGCTGGTACTTGGAGTATTGATGAAAGACTTGCTAATCAATTATCAATTGAAGGTGGTAAGTTTAATAGTTCTGTTGAGAATTATTTAGCTAGTGGAAAAAGTGAATACACTACTGATAATAAAGTATTTGAGGTTTTACCATCTGGAACAATTAAAGTAAAATCTAATGAAGTGTTTGTATTAAAAGGTAAAACTGCCAATGTGGAAGTTGAAGTAGATGATTTATATAAAAAATATGTTACATATGGCATTGAAAATACAGAAATAGCAACTTATAAAGATGGGGTTATAACTGGTTCAAAAGTTGGTAATACAACTTTATCAGTTGGTCTTGGTAAATTAGGTGATTCAGTAAGCATTACAGTATTTGAAGTAAAACCTGCCGAGAGTGAAGATGCTTCTGAAGAAGCAATAAATGAAGAAGCTAATACAGTTACTACCCATATAGTTGAAGCGGCTTTATCAGAAGAAAATGTAGAGGGTCTTGATGAAGAAACAATTGAAAATGTAAAAGAAGCAGTTTTAGCTGGTAAGACTGTTGAAACAGAAGTAGAGTTTAAAGATGTTAAAAAAGATGATATTCCAGAAGAAATTATGAAAGATATAGAAGCAGAAGCAAAAAAGGAATCTGGAAAAATAGTTGGATATTTAGATATAACTTTATTATTAAAAGCTGATGATAATGATTTGGGTAAAGTTACTAAATTACCAGCTCCAATTAAAGTGTCAGTCGAAGTAGATGATTCATTAGGTAAAGTACCAGAAAATACTACAAGAAAATACTTTGTAGTGAGAATACATGATGGAGAAGCAGAATTATTAGATGCGACTTACAAAGATGGTAAATTAGAATTTGAAACAGATAGATTTTCACAATATGTATATGGATATGCTGATACTACAAATGAGAATCCTAATATTCCAAAAACTGGAGATAGTATTACATTATATTTAGTATTACTTGGAATGTCAATTTTTGGAATTGTTTGCGTAATAGCTTTAAATAAAAAAAGATTAATGAGCATTACAAAATAATATATAAAGCTAGCAGTTAATGCTAGCTTTTCTTGATTAGAGAGGTAATATGAAAGAGAAAAGAGTTAGTAAAATTATTATAATTTCTACATTAGTATTATTTATTTCAACTTTCATTTATTCAACATATAATATAGTAGTTTGGTATATAGATGGCAAAAACAATGAAAAGATGTTAAAAGAAACACAAAATTTGATATTTGAAGATGAGATAGAAGAAGATATAATAGATGAAAATACAATAAATAATATCGATTTAAAAGCATTAAGAGAAAAAAACAATGAAGTAGTGGGGTTTATAAAAGTGAATGGTACTAACATTGAATATTCTATAGTAAAACATAAAGATAATTCATATTATCTTACTCACAGTTTTGATAAAAGTTATAATAAATATGGTTGGATATTTGCCCATTATGCTAATAAATTTGATGGAACTGATAAAAATATTACATTATTTGGACATAACATGAGAAATGGAAGTATGTTTGGCTCTTTAAAAAACGTATTAACTCCTGAGTGGCAATTAAATGATAAAAATTTAGATATTATTTTTATAACAGATGAAGGCAAGTATATTTATCAAGTATTTTCTACTTATAAAATATATAAAGAAGAATATTTTGCAACCCCATCATTTAAAAATAATCAAGAATTTTTAAAATTTGTAAATACAATAATAAAGCGAAGCACAAAAAATTATAATGTTGAAGTTGGCGAAGATGATCAAATATTGACTTTATCTACTTGTGCTAGCAACAATAATTATAGAGTAGTGTTACATGCTAAAAAAGCTTATGCAATAGAATAGTGAGGTTTTAATGAATAAATTTTTAAAAATATTTTTACTTAGTTTATTGTTATTTACTTTTTCATCATGCAAAAATTTAAATTCTGATATTAATAAAAGTAGAAACAATAATAAAACAGATGAAGTTGAATATCCGACATATAGCATCCAAGAATATAATAAAATGGAAAAATATGAGATAAATAAAACTATTAATAATATTAAATACATATATACATATTTCTTTAAGGAAAATATGTGCGTCAACTCAAAAGAAGAACTTATTTTTAATACAAATGTAACTGCTAAAACATTTTATGAAGAAAATAAGTCTAATGAAGAATATATGGATATTAACATTAATAATAACAAGGTAACATATTATTATAATCCTGAATATTTTGAATATATGATGTATCCAAAAGATGTATTAATCGAATTATTAAATTCAATAGAAAACGAATAAAATTGTTGACAAAGTAATAAATATAGTGTATATTATATGAGTAATAAAAAAAGAAAGAAGTGTATTCACTCACCTGATCGATTAATTGATAGGTAAAAAGCTTATAAATAAGTTTTTAAGTGAATACGTATGTATTCATTTTTTTATTTAAAATTTGGAGGTGTTTAGAATAGCTAAACAAAATGACGCTCTTATAAATGAGCAAATTAATTTTAAAGAAGTAATAGTAATTGGTCCTAATGGTGAAAAGATGGGATTAAAATCAATTGAAGATGCTAGAACATTAGCTTCTTATGCGGGTCTTGATTTGGTTTTAATGACTCCAACTCCTCAACCTGTTTGTAAAATTATTGATTACAACAAATATCGTTATGAGAAACGTAAAAAAGAAAAAGATCAAAGAAAGAAACAGATGGCACAAAACCTAGAAATTAAAGAATATAGATTAAGTGTTACAATTGATGTTCATGACTTTGAAACAAAACTTAGAAATGCAACAGCGTATTTACAAAAAGGACATAAAGTTAAAGTTACTATTAAATTTAAAGGAAGACAAATAGCACATCCAGAACTAGGAAGAGATGTTATTCTTAGATTTTGTGATAGACTAGAAGGAATAGCTATTAAAGAAAGCGAGCCTAAATTAGAAGGTAGAAGTATGGGGCTTACTTTAGCACCAATTAAATAGAAAGAAGGGAAATATTATGCCAAAACAAAAATCACATGGTGGAATTAGTAAAAAAATTAAAGTAAGAGTAGGTGGAACTACTAAAATTGGAAGACCAGGAGGAAATCATAATACTGGTAAGAAAAATACAAATTTTAACAGAAAAAATAGAAAAGGTACTAGTTTGAGTAAAGGTGACTCAAATAGATACAAGAAAGTGATGTAAGGGGGATTAAACTATGACAAGAGTTAAAGGTGGAGTAGTATCTAAAAATAGAAGAAGAAAAGTTTTAAAACAAGCTAAAGGATATTTTGGAAGTAAACATAGATTATATAAAACAGCTCAAGAACAACTTTTCCATTCTGGTGCTTATAGTTACCAAGATAGAAAGAAAAGAAGTGGAGACTTTAGAAAACTTTGGATAGCAAGAATAAATGCTGCTGTTAGAGCTGAAGGAATGAGCTATTCAAAATTCATTAATGGTCTTTCAAAAGCAGGTATATCTATTAATAGAAAAATGTTAAGTGAACTTGCAATTGCCGATCCAAATGAATTTAAGAAAATAATTCAAATGTCTAAAGATGCTTTAGAAGGTAAAATTAAAAAAGAAGAAAAAGTTGAAAAGAAAGAAACAAAAACACCTGTTAAAAAGAAACTAAAAAAGAATCAAAAGATTTATCTACATTAACAGTTGCTGAATTAAAAGAATTAGCAAAAAAGAAAAAAATTGAAGGATATACTTCAATGAAAAAAGCAGAATTATTAGATGCTTTAAAATAAATAGAACTTATATTAAGTTCTATTTTTCTTTTACAAAATTATTTAAATATTCATTATAAGCATCAATTTCTGATGTATTATCAATCCTTTTATATTCTATATTTTTTTCTTCTAATATTTTTTTTATAAAGTAATCAGTAAGATATGGATTTCTCATAAATAGAGGACCTATTGTATATGTTCCATAGAAGTTTTTATATGTGTATCCTTCAAATTTATCTTCTATGGTATTTCCACAACCTTTTTCTATTGAGAATAGTGGTGAATCTACTTCATAAAGTGTTCCACATCTATTTTGGAATCCTATTATTAATTCATCTATTAAATTTGATTTTAATAATACTTCACCAGTTATTCTAAATTTTATTTCATCTGTATAATTTTCTATATCTATTACTTTTGTATAATAGTTAAATATTTTTAATGTAGTTATTTTCTTTTTATTAAAGTCTATTATATGATCTCCAAATAACTCAATAGCATTTCCTGTAATAAAGAAGTATTTATTATTTTCAATAGCTTCTTTTATTTCTTTTTTATATTTTTTTAAATCATTTAATACTAATAATTGATATTCTTCTGTTCCACTTCCTATATAAAATATATCATATTTATTAAAATCAATTTTGTCATTTATAGTAAGAAATGTTACTTCAATTTCTATATTTTGTCTTTCAAAAGCTTTTTTTAATGCTCTTATATTGCCATTTTCACCATATAGATTCATTAAATCATAATATAAATGTGCTATTTTAATTTTCATTATTATCACCTTTTAATAATTCTTTTAATAATATACCCGTATCAAAACATACGATAGGGTAAACATTACCTAATGTTTGAGATTCAATAACATCTATTAAATCTTCTGTATAATCTTCAACTAAAATACATTTATCTCTATCTATTCCAGCATATAATAATCTATTTAATATATTATATCTAAATTTACCAACTATAACTATTTTATCAATAGATTTATCTTTTAATTCTTCAAAATCTATATCCCATAACCATGATAAATCATTTTCAGCATATCTTCTTGAACAATGGTTAAAACCAGTGACAATAGTTTTAGTTCCTTTTTCATGTGATAAATAATCTAGTGTTTGTTTATAACTTAAATTATTTTCACTTTTACTAAGAAGTATTTGCCATTTTCTATTATTATGATTAAATACTAATGGATCCTCTTCGTTTTTAATATTTTTAAAATATTCTAATATTTTTTCTTCAGGAATATTGATAGATATCCCAAGAGCATAACAAGCTAAATATGCATAAACTGTGTAAAAGAAATTCTTTTTAATTTTTATTTCATTACTATTTATAGATATCTTTCTGTTTTCAATATCTAAGTTATCAGCATATACATCTAACTTTGGTCTATTAAAATCATTATTAGGACATTTATATTTTCCTAAGTGTCCATAATGATAATAATCATATTTTAATTTTGTTCCACAAACAGGGCAGTAAGAAGCATCTTTATAATTGTAATCAAAACTCTTTGAATAATCATTTTTATTAATGCCATAATATATATTTAATTTATGCTTAAGACTTAATTTATAAATAATAGGATCATCAGCATTAACTATTAAATGAACACTATCTTTTATATTTTTTTTCATTTCATTAAATATATAATCTGTATGAGCATTTCTAGGAGGTTGATCTCTTGTTATATTTGTAAGTACATAATGTGTTAAATCAAAATTTTTAAGTATACTTACAGAGTGCTTTTCATCAAGTTCCATAAGTAATACATCTTTTTTAAATTTTCCTTTTAGATTTACATTTCTAAGTATTAAAGAAGCTATTCCATTAATTGCATTACTTCCTTCTGAATTATATGCATAACTTAAACCATAATAATCAAGTAGGCCAGCTATCATATTAGTTGCTGAACCTTTACCAGAAGATCCACTAACACCAATAACATATTTTGGGTATTTAATTTTTTTAAGTATATTTGGATCTATTTTTAAGGCAATACTTCCACCAATAACTGTTCCTTGTTTACCAAATAATTTACTTAGTTTATTTATAAAATTTGAAATCATTATAGCTAAAAATTTCCTCATAATATTTCACATCCTATGTAATAATTTTACCTCAAAATGCTTAATCTGTCTATATTTAACTAGTTTTGTCGATATTAATGAAATGTAAAGTAAACTAATATAGAATATAAAATAGGTGAGTTATATGAATATGGTTTATAAAGATGAAACGCTATATGTTGATATTTTTAGTGGAGAAGAAATAGATAACATTAATCACATTAAAAGACAAATGTTTAGTGTGTTAAATGAGTATGAAATGAATAATGTAGTAATTAATATAATAGGGGGAAACTATAATAAATCTCTTATTAATGATTTAATATATGATTATCATAAAAATTATAAAGGTAATATGATTATTGATATAAAATAAAAAGAACTATTTATTTAGTTCTTTATATTTATCTTTTAAAACATATATATCTTTACTACTCATAAATAGTAGTACACTATTTTTATATTGAAATAATTTATTTACTTCTTCTAAAGATATGTTTTCCCCATTATTTAAAAGTTTAATAATATCATCAGATGTTACATCATCAAAACCTATTTCTAATCTATCTTCTCCAATATCAGTAACATATGCTTTGTCAGCTAAATTAAGTGCATCAGCAAACTCTTTATAAAAATATTTTACTCTTGATTTGGTATGCGGCTTGAATATAGCAACAATATATTTATCTGGATACTTTTTTCTAGCAGCTTCAATTGTAACTTTTAATTCGGTAGGATGATGAGCATAATCATCTATTAAAATATTAGATTTAAATTTTTCTTCTATAAATCTTCTTTTTGCGGGCTCTATTTTAAGGATTTGTTTCTTTATAGTATCTTTATCAATGTTTTCTAAAAAACACACTGTAATAACGCTTAAAACATTTAATAGAAGGTGATCACCTACAAAAGGAAATGTATACGTATCAAAATATTCATTATTTATATAAACATCACCAGTTGTTTTATTATCAATAACTTTTATGTTTTTAATATATACATCATTATTTTCATTAACACCATAGTATAAAATTTTTTTATTTGTTTTTATACTTCTGATATTTTCATCATCACCACAAGCAATAATAGTATCTTTAGTTTTATTTATAAAAGAAATGAATGCATCTTTAACATCATCTAAGTCTTTATAATAATCAGTATGGTCAAGTTCAATATTAGTGATAATAGAGTAGTAAGGATGATATTCTAAGAAATGTCTTTTATATTCACAGGCTTCTAATACAAAGTATTTATTATTTTTTTTAGCAAATCCTGAGCCATCACCAATAAGATAGTTTACCCCAAGCGGTTCTAAAACTTTACTCATCATAGTAGAAGTAGTAGTTTTACCATGACAACCACTTATAGCGATTAATTTATAATTTTTAGTAATTTCATCAATCATTTGTTGATATGAATAGATTTTACAACCCAGTTCTAAAGACTTTTTAACTTCAACATTTTCTTCTCCAAAAGCATTACCTTTAATAATTATTAAATCTTTATTAATATTATTTTCATTAAATTCTAATATTTTAATATTTCTTTTATTAAGTTCAATTTCAGTAAAGAAATGTTCTGGTTTGTCACTTCCTAAAACTTCATAACCTAAATCATGCATAATGCAGGCTAGGGAAGACATACCAGAACCCTTAATACCTATAAAATAATATTTCATAATTATCACCAATTCAATTATAACATATTTATATTTACAAATTAAAAATTTGCTGTTAAAAATTATTGACTCTATATAATAAAAATGATATCAATATTTTACAAATTGCTGGCATATAAGCCTTATGTGATTTATTCTTTAATATCAGGGTTAGAAACAATCCAGTCATATAAGCACTATCAGTTTTTATATACAAAAAAAAACACTTAATTAAAAGTGTTAATTTTAAGTGGTGCTGAAAACAGGAATCGAACCCGCAACCTACTGATTACGATTCAGTTGCTCTACCAATTGAGCTATTTCAGCATTAGAAAACCAACTTAATGTTGGTTATTTTTTTATTGGTGACCCATATGGGATTTGAACCCATGAATGTCGCCTTGAGAGGGCGATGTGTTAACCATTTCACCAATGGGCCATTAAAGAATTAAATATTTAAATATTCTTTAAATAAGTTAATTCTTTTATTAATTGATTCCTTACTTAATAATTTAAGTATTTCATATAAGTCTGGTGACATTGTTCTTCCCGTAACCATAACTCTTATTAGTTCACAAATATCACTTACATTTCCAAGATATTTTTCCGGATTTAACTTATATTCTTTATTATCCGGACAGAAATTATATTTTACTGAAAACTCTTTAATTTTATTAAACCAATCTTGTTTATCATCTTCTTTATTATAAACATTTTCAAAATAATCTTCAAGTATTTCAGACTTATAGAATTTCTTGATTTCTAAATTTTTATAATCATCTATATTAAATAGTTCATCAAACATAAATGATATTTCTTTTTTAACATCAGAGTAACAACTAATATCTTTTCTTGGCCTTGGAACTTCACGTTCTATATTTAATACATTAATAGTATATTCTTTATTATCTTTTAACAAAGTATAAAAATCTTTATCATATGTATTTAAATATTCTAATGTTTTGTCATAAAGATCACTTGCTTTTAATCTACTAAAATAAGTTTTAGAAATGCTTATTAATTTTTCTATATCAAATAGTGAACCAGATGTAGACATTTTATTAAATTCAAATCTAAAATCGTTTATATTTAAACTTGGATTTTGATTATACCATTCTTCAAAATTAGAATTAAGTAGAGTAGCAAAGTATAATTTAACTGCTTCTTCTGGTATACCCCTTTCATTATAAAAACTAACAGCAGCTTCTGGATCCTTTCTTTTAGATAATTTTCTAACTGTTTCTCCTTCTTTTTTATTAAGAGGGGATATATGAGCATATTTAGGTGCTTTAAATCCAAAAGCATTCCATATTTCCAAATGGTATGGAACTGATGAAATATACGAATCATCTCTTGTTACATGAGTTACTCTCATTAAATGATCATCAACAACGTGAGCAAAAGCATAAGGTGGAATTCCATCTGATTTAATAAGTACATGATCAATATCATTTTCTGGTATTTCAATTGTACCTTTAATTAAATCTTTAAATATTATTTTTTTATTAAAGTCCCCATTACTTTTTAATCTAAGTACCCAAGGTTCATTATTTTTAATTTTTTGTTCTATTTCTTCATAAGATAAATTTCTACATTTAGCATATTTACCATAATATCCAATTCTATCTTTTTTTTCAGTTTGAATTTCTCTTATTTTGTTAATTTCATCTTCTGAGCAAAAGCAAGGATAAGCTCTACCAATAGATACTAAGTATTTTCCGAATGCAGAATATATATCTTTTCTTTGACTTTGAATATATGGTCCATAATTACCACCATTAATTGGATCTTCATCTATTCTATATTTATATGCTTTTAAATCTTCAAGGATTAATTCAGTGCCATTTTCAATTGCTCTTTTATCATCGGTATCTTCAATTCTTAATATAAATACACCATTTGTTTGATGCGAAAATACCTCTGGTATAAAAGATGCAAATAAATTTCCCATGTGCATTCTTCCAGTAGGAGAAGGGGCAAATCTTGCAACTATTGATCCTTCTGATAAATTTCTTTCTGGATACATTTTTTCATAATCTTCTATAGTTTTATCAACGTTTGGATATAACAAATCAGCAAGTTTTTTATAATCCATAATTTCACTTCCTTTTTTTGGTTGCCCCAGAAGGATTCGAACCTCCGGTGCTGGAGTCAGAGTCCAGAGCCTTACCACTTGGCCATGGGGCAATAAAACATAATTATTATATAACATTTTACTATTAAAATAAATACAACCAGTTAATTTAGTTGCATTTATTTTAATAACGAATAAGTTTTTTATAATTTTCAAATTTTGATTGCTCTATTATTTCATAATTTTCTAAAACTTTATTAACAATAAAATCTGTTTCACTTGATACAATAACGATTGATTTATTTTTAATAAGTTCTTTAGATGATTTCAATTTATTTTTATTATTTTCTAAATTATTTATTGATTGTTCTAAATTATTTTGAGAAGGATCTATTTCTATAGATAATCCAATATCTTTTAAATCATTATAATAACTTTTTAATTTGTTATTAAATTTTATTAATGAATCAGTATATATATTATTAAGTTCTTTTAATTGTTTGACATATGAATTATATTTAATAGGATCTTGTTTGATATAAAAACTAATTAGATCAATATTTCTTTTTATGTCTTCTAATGAATCATATAATTCAGTTCTAGTTAGTCTTATTAGACATGATAAATTTAATTTTAATTTTTTCAATTCATCCATATTATTTATCCTTTCTATATTTTGAAAGTTCTAATATTTTAGCGTTTTCATTATAAACTATATGAGGTTTATTACAATTGAAATAATCTTTTATAAATTCAATATATTCATAATAAATTTCTATTATTGAATCAAAATACTTAACCATACTTATTAAAAATTTTTTTCTTGAAATTAAATCTTTTTTAATTTTGTAAATGTTAAATTCATCGACATTAGATATTTCAAGTAATTCAATTGCATTGCATGTTTCAGCTAAATCCGAAATAAAATCATTTTTGTTTTTTTCAACTTCAAATATTTTTTTATACATTTCATCAATTGTATAATTAAATAGTTTTAATTCCATAAATAAAACCCCTAAAATCAAGGCATATTATATCAAAAAACAATAAAAAAAGCAACCGCTGTTGCTTAAATTTTAAATTGGTGACCTGTACGGGATTTGAACCCGTGAATGCACGCGTGAAAGGCGTGTGTGTTAACCATTTCACCAACAGGCCAAAAAATGGTGGGCCTGAATAGACTTGAACTATCGACCTTGCGCTTATCAGACGCACGCTCTAACCAACTGAGCTACAAGCCCATTTTTTGTTTGACTCATATATTCTATAATATTTTTTATATTTTTGCAACTATTTTCTTGAAAAAATAAAAAAATCTTGTATACTTAATTATAGGAGAGATTTAAAATGGATGTTGTGCTTTATATTTTTATATTTAGTTTTTTAATAACTTTTTTATTTAGTTTATCTATTGCTATTGCTTTTCCATTATTCAAAAAATATTATAATAAAAATATTGAAGGCTTTTTACCAATATATAATCTTTTTAAATTATGCTATATAGTTGGTATTAATGAATTTGTTGCGTTTTTATATTTAATTCCAGGTGTTAATATCTTTCTTATGATTTTAATGGGGATTAGATTAAAAGGTAGATTTGATACTTATAAATTTTTTGAAATAGGATTTGTAGTTTTTCCGATTATTTTTATACCGCTTGCAGCGTATATAAAACCATCTTTAAAAGACTCATTTATAAATACCGAAAAACCAGTTAAAAAGAAAAAAGAAAAGAATTTAAATGAGAAAACAAAACCAAAGAATATAAAAGATAAACAAGAAGAGACTGAAATTTATGAATATTTTACTGAAGAAGAGACTAATGAATTTCCTAGTATAAATTTAGATGATGAAAGTATATTTAAACTTCAGTCAAAAATAAAGCAAGATGAAAATGGCGATAATAAGCCATATAAAGCAAAGAAAATTATGGTTAATGAAGATTTTATAAATAGTGCTCCAGCTGAGCAAGAAGTAATAAACAAAATTGAAAAAAAGAAAAGAAATTAAAGACTTTGCAGTCTTTTTTTTTCATGATATAATTAAATAGTGAGGGTAGTAGGATATGACTGAATATAATGAAAAATCAATAAAAATATTAGAGGGATTAGAAGCTGTAAGAAAAAGACCAGGTATGTATATAGGTTCTACTGATAAAAGGGGACTTCATCATTTGGTGTGGGAGATTGTGGATAATGCAATTGACGAGGCTATAAATGGATATGGAAATAAAATCACTATTACTTTAACAAAAAAAGGTAGTGTAATAGTTAGCGATGAAGGAAGAGGAGTTCCTACTGGAAAACATTCTAGTGGTAAAAGTACTCCAGAAGTAATCTATACTGTATTGCATGCTGGTGGAAAATTTGAAAATGATGGATATAAAGTAAGCGGTGGTTTGCATGGTGTTGGATCATCTGTTGTAAACGCATTATCTAAATGGATGAAAGTTACTATATATAGAGATGGAAAAATACACGAGATAAGTTTTAAAAACGGAGGACATGTAGATAGTCAATTAAAACAAATTGGAACAACACGTCAAACTGGTACCACTGTAGAATTTTTTCCTGATGATGAAATATTTGGAAATGCAAGATTTAGTTATACAACCATATGTGAAAGAATGCAAGAAAGTGCTTTTTTAATTAATGGGCTTACTATGGAAGTGATTGATGAAGAAGATGATAAGAAAAGCGTGTTCTTTTATGAAAACGGTTTGGTGTCTTTTATAGAATATATAAATGAAGGAAAGCAAACATTACATAAAGTAATTAGTTTTAGTGGTGAAAAGAATGGCATACAAGTTGATATTGCTATGCAATATACTGAATCATATTCAGAAACCATTATGTCTTTTGTAAACAATGTAAAAACTATAGATGGTGGTACTCATGAAGTTGGATTTAAAACTGGTCTTACAAAAGCGTTTAATGAATATGTTAAAAAGAATAATTTTTTAAAGGGCAATGATACATTAGATGGCAGTGATGTTCGTGAAGGGTTGAGTGCAATTGTAAGTTTAAAAATACCAGAATCATTATTACAATTTGAGGGACAAACTAAAGGTAAACTTGGAACACCACAAGCAAAGAACGTTGTTGAAAGTTTGGTATATGAGAAACTGAGTTATTATTTAGAAGAAAACAAAGAAACAGCAACAACAATAATGGAAAAGGCATTAAAGAGCAAACTTGCTCGTGAAGCTGCTAGAAAAGCAAGAGCTGATGCTAGAAATGGAAAAAACAAGTCTAAAGTTGAAAAAAATTTATCTGGTAAGCTAGCACCTGCACAAAGTAAAAATCAGAGTATTAATGAATTATTTATAGTTGAGGGAGATTCTGCTGGTGGTTCTGCTAAAAGCGGTAGAGATAGAAAATTTCAAGCGATTCTTCCGTTAAGAGGGAAAGTATTAAATACTAGTAAAGCTAGTATGGATGATGTTTATAAAAATGAAGAATTAAATACTTTAATTTATACAATTGGTGCAGGAGTTGGACCAAATTTTGATGTGAGTGAATCAAACTATGATAAAGTTATTATAATGACAGATGCTGATGTTGATGGAGCACATATTCAAATACTTTTATTAACATTTTTCTATCATTATATGAGACCTCTAATTGAGTCTGGTAAACTTTATATAGCTTTACCACCTTTATATAAATTAGATTATGGTAAAGGCAAAAAATATTATGCTTATACCGATGAAGAATTAAATCAAATTAAAAATGAAAATCCAGGAAAATGTAGTGTTCAAAGATATAAAGGTCTTGGTGAAATGAACGCTGATCAATTATGGGAAACAACTATGAATCCTGACAGTAGAAGTTTAATTAGAGTTAATATTTCTGATGCAGCTTTAGCTGAAAAGAGAGTGGATGTACTTATGGGAGACAAAGTTGAACCTAGAAAAGAGTGGATTAATGAAAATGTTGAATTCACTATGGAAGATGATTATAGAAACTAGAGGTGAAGTGTGTGAAAAATAGTAATGATTTATTAAAAAGAATTCAAGATTATGCATTAGAAGAAATAATGGGAGATAGATTTGGCTCATATGCCAAAGAAATAATACTTGATAGGGCAATCCCAGATGTAAGAGATGGATTAAAACCCGTTCAAAGAAGAATATTGTATGCGATGTATAAAGCTAATAATACATGGGATAAAGGTTATATTAAATGCGCAGCAACAGTAGGTGATGTGTTAGGTAAATTTCATCCACATGGAGACTCAAGTGTTTATGATGCCATGGTTAGAATGAGTCAATGGTGGAAGCAAAATACAATTCTTGTTGATATTCAAGGAAATAATGGTTCTATTGATGGAGACGGAGCAGCAGCTTATCGTTATACAGAAGCTAGGCTTGCTAAAATAAGTGGAGAATTACTTGGAGATTTAGATAAGGATACTGTTAAATGGGCACCTAATTTTGATGATAGATTTTTAGAACCAACAGTTTTACCTGCTAAATTTCCTAATTTACTTGTAAATGGATCTAATGGTATTAGTGCTGGTTATGCCACAAATATTCCCCCTCATAATTTAGGTGAAATAATAGATGCAACTATTAAAAGAATAGATTCACCTAATTGTAGGCTTGATACTATATTAGAAATAGTAAAAGGCCCAGATTTTCCAACTGGTGGAATAGTTGAAGGTAAAGAGGGAATTATAGATGCATTTACTACTGGACGTGGTAAAGTAATTGTTAAAAGTAAAACTGAATTTAAAAAGGAAAAGGGAAAAGAACAAATAATCGTTAATGAAATTCCTTTTGATGTTAATAAGGCTTTATTGGTACAAAAAATAGATGCTTTAAGAATAGATAAAAAAATTGACGGTATTAGCGAAGTAAGAGATGAGACTGATAGAGAAGGTCTTAGAATAGTAATCGATTTAAAAAGCGGGGCTAATAAAGAATTTATATTAAATTATTTACTCAAAAATACTGATTTGCAAGTATCATATAATTATAACATGGTAGCTATTGTTAATAGAACGCCTAAAACACTTGGTATAATTCCTATTTTAGATGCATATATAGATCATTTTAAAGAAGTTATTACAAAAAGAACAGAATTTAATTTAGCAACGTATAAAAAAGAATTTAATATAGTTTCTGGACTTATTAAAGCCATATCTATATTAGATGAAGTTATTAAAACTATTCGTGCTAGTAAGAATAAAGTTGATGCTAAAAATAATTTAGTAAGTAAATATGATTTTACTGAAGAACAAGCTGAAGCAATTGTGATGTTGCAATTATATAAATTAACTAATACTGACATTGTAACTTTAGAAGAAAGAAGTGAAACTCTTAAAAAGCTAATAGCTGAATGTGAAAAAATCTTGGCTGATGAAAATGAACTTAAAAATGTTATGAAAAGTGAACTTAGAGATATAAAGAAAAACTATGCAGAGAATAGAAAAACGGTTATTAAAGATGAAATTACTGAAATAAAAATAGATGAAACTGATCTAGTTAGTAAAGAAGATTTTGTTGTATGCATTAGTAAAGCAGGCTATGTTAAAAAACATTCAATAAAATTGTTTAGTGCTAATGAAAAAGAATACCCTGCTGTAAAAGAGGGGGATTATATCGAGGGATTATATAAAGTTAATAATCTCGATACAATTATTTTATTTACTAATTTAGGTAATTATTTATATGTTCCTGTAAGAGAAATTCAAGAATCAAAATTTAAAGATGTAGGTACTCATATTTCTAATATTATTAAAGTTAGTGATGGAGAAAAAATAGTAAAATCAATTGCTGTTAATAAATTTGATGATTCATTAATTACATTATTTACTAAAAATGGAATGGTAAAAAGAGTATCTCTTAAATTATTTGAAGTAACACGTTATTCTAAACCAATTTCGTGTATTAAATTAAAATCAGGGGATGAATTAGTAAGTGTAAGTAGGTGCAATTCAGATGACACTTTAGTAATAACTACTGATGGCTATGCTTTAAAATATAATACTAATGAAATACCTAATTTAGGATTAAAAACAAGTGGCGTTAAATCAATTAAATTAAGTTCAAATGCAAATGTAATTGGCGCTTTTGTGGTTAGTGAATTAAAAGAATATCTATGTATTTTTACAGATAAAAACACTGCAAAAAGAATTCATGTTGATACTATAGATAAAACTAGTAGAGCCAAAAAAGGAACATTAATTATTAAAAGTCCTAAATCTAAAAAATACACAATTATAAAAGCCTTTAATATTGGTAGTAAAAATATATTTGGTATTATAGATAAAGAAATTGGTTATTTAAAAGCAAGTGACATTAATATATTAGATAAATCTTCAACCGGAAATACATTTACTAAAAAGAATGTAGATGATATATTTGTAGTAGCTAAATATACAGATATTGTTTCTCAATCAAAAGCAAACATTAATGAGCCTATGGTAAATGGTGCTCAAGAGTTAATGGATAATAAAGAAGAAGTAATTGAACAACCAAAAGAAAGAAAACTTACTATGAGTGATTTCTTTGATGAATTTAAATTATAAAGTTTCATATAATAAAATATGAAAACTAAAGAAGAGTTTAAAGAATTTATTAAAAAGAATCCAGCTTTTGTGGATTCTGTTAAAAGCGGTCTTACTTCATGGCAAGAATTATTTGAACTTTATAGTTTATATGATGAAGATTCAAGCGTTTGGGACAAGTATAGAATTAAAGAAGAAGTAGTAAAAGATACCGCTTCTTCTTTATCTTTAGCTTCAATAATTGAAACTTTGAAAGGAATAAATCTAGATAGTTTTCAAAATAATTTAGAAAGTATACAAAAAGCAGTTTCTTTTTTAGAAGAATTTACTAAAAAAGATGATAAAAAAGAAGAAGTTAAAAAGAATTATAAAGATGAAAACATAGATAGATTTTATAGTGATTAATGAGATTTGATGTATATTTAAAATTAAAAGAAAAACCAATATATACAAAATTTATTAGAGAACATTCAGAATGGTATAAAATACTTAATAGGGATCCAAATATGTTTGATAAAATGATTGAAGATATGAAGGATAAATATAAACTAAGGGTAACAGATAAAATTGATAATGTAGTAAATAGTGTAGACCTTATATCTAAATTCTTAAAAGTTACAAATGAAAAATAACTATATTAGTTTCTTAACCTTATAGTTATTTTTCATTTTATCAACTGTACATTCTATTAATGGAACGTATCTTTGTTTACTAATTGAATATAAATCTTCAGCATAATATCCAATATAATCTGTTAAATTAGTATATAAATTTTTCTCTATATGATTTATTAAATAATTCTTATTTAATTTAATTCTTGAATATGTAATATCATTAAAAAAGTATTTGTGAAATTTTAGAACTAAATTAATAAAATTATTATAATAACAATTACTTATTTCATCATTATATTCATTTAAAAATATTTTGTTGTTTGTTTTTTTAAATGATTTATATATTTTTTTGGCTTCCAATTCTGTAATTGTTTCTTCTAATAAAATTTCACCATCGTTATTAGTAGATATTAATCCCGATTTTCCTCTATACAATTCTTTTTCTTTATCAATATATAATGGTGTATATGTTATTGCGTGTATCATTTCATGAATTATATCTTCATCAGTTGCAAATAAAGGTATTAAAATATATTTATGTAGTTCATCTTTTTTAAAATCATATCTTGCATTAAAAGAAATGAGTTTTGATTTAATATCTGAATCTATTAGTTCTTTAATATCAACGGGATATTTAATTTCTTTTGTTTGAAATATTATTTCTTTTTTACCACTATAGTTTTGTTTTTTAGAAGGTATATTGTTTTTTACATTTCCATAAAATATAAAATTAATTTCATCTAATCTTTGAATTATTATATCTTTATAATTTTTTCCATAAAACTTTATCATTTCTTCTATAACATCATTTTTGAAAGAATTAAAATTTCTTTTTATATAATAAGTCCAATTTTCATTTTCCATAAATATACCTCCTTAATTGGGGCATATTATATTATAATTGATAAATTATTTCAACCTTTTATAAATATTTTTTTACTTCTTTTATAGAATTTTCTTGAAATTTAAGAAGAGATTTAGCTAATTTTATAGTATCAGTAGATACTTTTCCTTTATAATCTTTAATTTTCTTTTCTATTTTTGCTATTCCCATGATAAAACCTCTCATAAGAATATCTGCGATTTTAGAATCAGAATTATCTTTGTTTATTTCCATTACCATAGCAGTATTAGCAGATATATTAGCGATTAAGTTGCTACCAACTTCTATTTTTTCTTTTTTTAAGATTTTTTTTGATTTTTTATAAATACTTTCATATTCTTTTAATTCTCTTTCAATTTCATCTTTGATTTTGTTATCTTTGTCTTTTAATATTTTTAGTAATTTTTTAGTAGATTTAACACCCATATCTGATACTTCATAAATATGTAATAATAATTCATTACTTGTATTCATACATTCCTCCTAGTAATATTATTGCCATTTATAACACATTTATTTTTACAATAATTGGTAGTTATGATATAATTTAGTAGTGATTTTTATGGAACAAAGTAAAATTAGAAATTTCTCTATAATTGCGCATATAGATCATGGTAAAAGTACTCTTGCTGATAGAATACTTGAAAAATGTGGAGCAATTAGTGAAAGAGAAAAGAAAGATCAAATACTTGATAATATGGATCTTGAACGTGAAAGAGGTATCACAATCAAACTAAATGCAGTAGAGCTTAATTATAAAGGTTATACACTTCATTTGATAGATACTCCAGGTCATGTAGATTTTTCATATGAAGTAAGCAGAAGTTTAGCGGCTTGCGAAGGTGCTATTTTAGTTGTTGATGCCACTCAAGGAATAGAAGCTCAAACACTTGCTAATCTACACTTAGCTCTTGATAATAAATTAAAAATAATACCTGTTATAAATAAAATAGATCTTCCGGCTGCAGATCCAGATAAAGTAACTAAAGAATTAATAGATTTAATAGGATTTGAAAAAGATGAAATAATTTTATGCAGTGCTAAAACTGGAGAAGGTATAGAAGAATTATTAAATGCGGTTATTGAAAGAATAGAGCCACCAAAATCCATTTCAGATAAATTCAGAGCATTAATATTTGATAGTTATTTTGATTCATACAAAGGAATAGTTACTTTAATTAGAGTAGTTGATGGAAGTATCTCTGTCGGAGATAAAATAAAAATGATGTCTAATAACAAAGTTTATGAAGTATTAGAACTTGGCAAACATACCCCTAAAGAAAAATCTCTTAAAAAATTATCTGCTGGTGAAGTTGGATATTTATCTGGAAGTATTAAAAGTATTGAAGATGTTAGAGTGGGGGATACTATTTGCAAGAGTGGGGAAGAAGTAGAGATATTACCCGGTTATAAAGAAATGAAACCAATGGTATATTCTGGTCTTTATCCAATTGATTCATCAAAATATAATAATTTAAAAGAAGCTTTACAAAAATTAAAACTTAATGATTCATCACTTGTATTTGAACCAGAAACATCAACAGCTTTAGGTTTTGGATTTAGATGTGGTTTCTTGGGTCTTCTTCATATGGAAATAATAGAAGAGAGAATCGAAAGAGAATTTAACATTGATTTAATCGCAACTTCTCCTTCAGTTATTTATGAAGTAGAACTTACTGATAAAAGTATTATATATGTAGATAGCCCTAGTAAAATGCCAGAGCCTATTAGAATAAGTTCTATTAAAGAGCCTTTTGTACTCGCTAATATATTTGTTCCTTCAGAATATGTGGGTTCAGTAATGGAACTATGTCAAGATAAAAGAGGAATTTATAAATCAATTGATTATATAGATCAAAAAAGAGTAAATGTTACTTATGAAATACCACTTTCTGAGATTGTATATGATTTCTTTGATAAACTTAAAAGCTATACAAAAGGTTATGCGTCATTAGATTATGATTTTATAGGTAATAAAGAAAGTAAACTTGTAAAAATGGACATTCTTCTTAATGGAGATATAATAGATGCATTAAGTATTATAGTTCATAAAGACTTTGCTTATAAAAGAGGTAAAATAATAGTAGAAAATCTTAAAAAGATAATTCCTAGACAAATGTTTAGTGTTCCAATACAGGCAGCAATAGGTTCTAAAATAATAGCTAGAGAAGACATACCAGCAATGAAAAAGAATGTCTTAGCTAAATGTTATGGTGGAGATGTATCACGTAAAAGGAAACTATTGGAAAAGCAAAAAGAAGGTAAAAAGAGAATGAAACAAATCGGTAGTGTATCAATACCACAAGAAGCATTCTTATCAATTTTAAGTATGGACGAAGAAGAAAAAAAATAATTTTTCTTCTTTTTTTTATCTTCTATCACTTGAAATAATGAAGAATTTAATGTATCATTATTTGTAGAATAGTGAGGTTTTGTTATGGAACAAAATGAATTAAGTAAATCAAATAAAATAAAGATAATAATAGTAACTACATTAATATTTTTAGTAGCAATAAGTGGAATATCATATGCATATTTTACAATACAAGTAGTAGGTAATGATACTGCTTCCTCAATGAGACTAACAACCGCAAATTTAAGTTTAGTCTACAATGATGTACAAATAATATCAGATGAATACATAACACCAGGGTGGAGTGATACTAAAACACTAACAGTAACAAACAATGGTAATCAAGCAGTAGATTATATAATAAAATTTAGAGAACTACAAAATACAATAATAAATGGAGAATTAGTAATGTCTGCAACATGTGCAGCATCAACTGGTACTTGTGATAATTTACCAGAGAGAGCAATACACTCAGCAAGTACACAAATAACAAATGCATATATGTATGGGCCAATAAGTATACCAGTAGGAGTAACGCATACTTATACAGTAACAGTTACATTTAAAGAGACAGGATCAAACCAAAACTATAATCAAAATAAATCATTCATAGGAACACTTAACATAGGAGATGGAACTCCAACAAGAGAAGATTTATTTGAATATACAGTATCAAACGATCAAGTAACAATAACTGATTTTAAAGGATTGACAGTAACATATGACATAGATACCGAACAATGTGAATCACAATTTCAAGAAGATTTCCCTTGGACTGCGGAAGAAGTACACAATTTTTGCTTTGGTACAGGTGATGATCCCAAATACGGGCTTACTTTAGAACAATGGCTTAAAGGTAAAGTTGCAGATATACCATCTGATGAATGGCAAGATTATGGAGTAACAAATATTAATTTAAGTTATCCAGACCCAACTGATATAATAATACCTTCAACAATTAACGGAAAATCAGTTACAACAATAGAGAATTATGCATTTTCTTATAATCAATTAACCTCAGTAGTGATCCCAAATAGTGTTACATCAATAGGTAGTCAAGCATTTTATAATAATCAACTAACCTCAGTAGTGATCCCAAATAGTGTCACATCAATAGGTAGTCAAGCATTTTCTAGTAATCAATTAACCTCAGTAGTGATCCCAAATAGTGTTACATCAATAGGTAGTCAAGCATTTTATAATAATCAACTAACCTCAGTAGTGATTCCAAATAGTGTCACAACAATAGGTTATGGTGCATTTTCTAGTAATCAATTAACCTCAGTAGTGATCCCAAATAGTGTCACAACAATAGGTTATGGTGCATTTTCTTATAATCAATTAACCTCAGTAGTGATTCCAAATAGTGTCACATCAATAGATGATGATGCATTTTCTTATAATCAATTAACCTCAGTGGTAATCCCAAATAGTGTTACATCAATAGATGATGATGCATTTTCTGATAATCAATTAACCTCAGTGGTGATCCCAAATAGTGTTACATCAATAGGTATTCAAGCATTTTATAGTAATCAACTAACCTCAGTAATAATAAAAGGTAAGTCATCATCAAGTGATTTTGATGTATATGAAAGTAGAATATGGGGATGGGCAAGTGGTGTAACATGTGTTAAAAATAATACAAGTAATGTAACTAATGGATGTATTAAATGGGGAGCATAATTAAAGCCGATTATTTGGCTTTTTTCTTATGTTGAAGTAAATAATTATATTTGATATAATCTATTTAAGATGGTGGGTAATATGAGAAGTGTGTATATACATATTCCTTTTTGTAAAAGTATTTGTTCTTACTGCGATTTTTGTAAGATGATTTATAGTGAGTCTTGGGCTGATACTTATTTAGATGAATTATCTGTTGAAATTGATAATTATTATGAAAATGATGAAGTTGGTACTATATATATTGGAGGAGGTACTCCATCATCATTAAATAATAGTCAATTAATTAAACTATTTGATATTATTAAATCTAAGTTTAATTTAAATCATTTAAAAGAGTTTACTTTTGAAATGAATGTAAATGATATAAATAATGAATTATGCAATATTTTAAAAAGTAATGGTATTAATAGAGTAAGTGTTGGAGTAGAAAGTTTTGATGAATTTAATTTGAAATTTTTAAATAGAAAACATAATAAAAAAGAAATAATTAATAACATTAAATTATTAAAGAGTTATGGGTTTAATATTAATGTTGATTTAATATATGCTCTTCCAACTGAATCTTTTAGTACTTTTAAAAGTGATTTAAATCAAATAATTAAGTTAGATGTTAATCATATAAGTACATATTCTTTGATTATTGAAGAAAATACTATGCTATATAAAAACAATATTAAGAGTATTGATGAAGAGTTAGATTATAAGATGTATGACTATGTATGTAAGAAATTAAAATCTAAAGGATATAATCATTATGAAGTAAGCAATTTTTCTAAAGATGGTTATGAATCTATCCATAATTTAACTTATTGGAATAATAATGAATATTATGGTTTTGGTCTGGGTGCTTCAGGATATATAAATGGTGTTAGATATGATAATACTAGAAGTTTAAATAAGTATATTAATCATGAGTATAGATTAAATGAGTTTATTGTATCTAAAAAAGAGGATATGGAAAATGAGTTAATATTAGGGCTTCGTAAATTATCTGGTATTAATGTTTATAGTTTTTATGAAAAATTTAATGAAAATATTCAGGATGTTTTTAATATAAAAGATGTTGTTAAAAAGGGCCTAATTAAATTGGATGGTAATTTTTTGAAAATACCTGAAGATAAAATTTATATTATGAATGAAATAATAAATAATATTATAAAATAAAAAACCTATTAAAAAATAGGTTATTTTTTTATGGCGGAGTAGGAGAGATTTGAACTCTCGCACCAGTTTCCCGGTCTACACCCTTAGCAGGGGCGCCTCTTCAGCCACTTGAGTACTACTCCGTAACTACTTAAATATAATACACTATTTTTCTTTTTATGTCAATTTATAATATTTACAAAAACTATTATTTATTATAAAATTATATTGGTGATAATATGAAAAAAGGTTTTACTTTAATTGAGCTATTAGCAGTCATTATTTTAATTGGTGTATTAATGGTATTTTTAGTACCAAATGCATTAGAAACTTTTGGTTCTAACAAAAATCAGCTTACTAGAATTCAAAAAGATCAAATAAAAGAATCGGTAGATTTATATCTTAATGATTATTGTATTAACCCTATATCTGATTGTTATCAATGCCCTTTTGAAACAGAATATAATGAATTAGAAGATAAAATTGTTATTAAATACAATCAATCTAACTCAATTTCTTTAAATGAATTAGTGGAGTTTGAGAATGCTTGTAATGAGAAAACAAGTTATATAGATAAATCAATAATAAGTAATTGTGATAAGACAAAATCTATAAAATTTACTTCTAATGGTGAAATAGATCTTTCTGAAATAACTTGTAATTTTGACAGAAAGTAATACAATATAGAAAAAAAGGAGTTTATTATGAAATATACTAGGAGTGAATTAAGAGAAAAAATAATGATTATTTTATATCAAATAGATTTCTATAAAAGAGGTAAAATGAATTATAATATTGATGATGTTATAAAAGAAAACCTTGATATAGATAATGAATTTGTAAAATCTATTGTATATGGTGTCATTGAAAAAGAAAAAGAATTAATTGATTTAATTGAAAATTATCTAAATGATTGGAGCTTTAAAAGATTAGGATATACTGATCAAGCAATTCTAAAATTAAGTGCGTATGAATTATTATATACAGATACTCCTAAAGTTGTATCTATCAATGAAGGAATAGAACTTGCTAAAAAATATAGTGATGAAAAGGTTGTTCCAATGATTAATGCTGTTTTAGATAGAATTCTTAATGAGGAAAAATAATGGATTATAAAAGTATAACTGAAATAAATGAACTTGTTAAAAGTATACTTGAAAGTGAACCGTTATTAAGTGATATATATGTTAAAGGTGAAATAAGTAATATTAAATATCATTCAAGAGGTCACTTATATTTTTCTCTAAAAGATGAAAATAGTAAAATAAATGCAGTTTTTTTTAATGTAAATAACAAATTGTTATTTGATCCAAAAGATGGAGATAGTGTACTTATTAGAGGAAGAATAAATGTATACCCAGTAAGTGGTTCTTATCAAATAGTTGTTAATGAAATGAAACAAGATGGTATAGGAAACTTATATGTACTATTTGAAGAATTAAAAAGAAAACTTGCTGCTGAAGGATTATTTGATAAAGAGCATAAAAAGAAAATACCTAGATTTCCAGAAAAAATTGGCGTTATAACTGCTAAGGAAGGAGCTGCTGTAAGAGATATAATTACTACAATTAATAGAAGATATCCTTTATGTCAAATATATTTATTTCCTACTCTTGTACAAGGTGAAGGGGCTAAAGAAAATATAGTTAAAATGATTCGAAAAGCCAACGAAACTGACATGGACGTTTTGATAGTTGGTAGGGGAGGTGGCTCCATTGAAGATTTATGGGCTTTTAATGAAGAAATAGTAGCAAGAGAGATATATAATAGTAGAATACCAATAATAAGTGCTGTAGGGCATGAAATTGATTATACAATAGCTGATTTTGTAGCTGATCTTAGAGCTCCAACTCCAACTGCGGCTGCTGAGTTAGCTGTTAAAGATAAAGAAGATATTGAAAATTACTTATCTGATGCTGTTACTAGAATGAATAAATGTTTAATTAGTAAAATTAATTATTATAATGAAAAAATTAATAAATATAAAACAAATTATATTATAAATAATCCAATTAAAATGTTTGATGCTAAAATTAATTCGTTAAATTTAATTAAAGAAAAAATAATTAGAATTAGTAAGATATTTGATAGTAAAAATGCTGAATTAAAACTATTAAACGAAAGATTAAAACAATCATTTATAAATAATTTAACTAAGAATAAAAATATACTAGAACAAACAAAATTAAAACTTAATTTATTAAATCCAACTAATATATTGGATAAAGGATATAGTATAGTAAAAAAAGGTAATAAAATTATTAAGAATAAAAAGGATTTAAATATTGGTGATAATATAAATATTATTATTTGTAATGGAGAATTATTATCTGAAGTGAAAGGAATTAATTAATATGAAAAATGAAACTTTTGAAAGTGCTTTGTTAAAACTGGAATCAATTATTAAAGAATTAGAAAATGGTGAAATTGATTTAGATAAATCAATTGATAAATACGAAGAAGCTACTAAATTATTAAATTTTTGCGATAAAAAATTAAAAAGTGCTACAGAAACAGTTAATAAAGTTTTAAATGATTCGGGAGAATTTGTTGATTTAAAAATAGAATAGGAATAAATTACCAATTCAATTATTGGTAATTTTATTTTTTAATTTTAGTAAATAATATAATTAGAGGTGAAGTATGTGAAAAAATTAATTACTACTTTTTTAATTATGTTAATCTTTCCTATAAATTTATTTGCATACTCTGAAAAAATAATACCAGGTGGAGAAAATATAGGGATAACAATTGAAACAAATGGCTTGATTGTTATTGGCTTTTATAAAGTAAATGGTGAATTTATTGGCAAAGAAACACTTAAAGTAGGAGATGCAATTATAGAAATTGATGGAAAAGAAATAAAATCTATTAAAGATATGACAGATATAATTAATAATGGTGTAAAAGATGATAAAGTAAACATTACTATACTTAGAAATAATAAACGTATAAATACTTATTTGCCTCTAATAAGAATTGATAATGTATATAAGACTGGATTATATGTAAAAGAAAGTGTAACGGGAATTGGGACACTTACTTACATTGATCCATTAACAAAAGTATATGGCTCGTTGGGACATGAAATAATTCTTAGTAGTACGAATAAAGGAGTTGAAGTTAAAACCGGTTTAATTTATGAGAGTTTTGTTAATAGTATAGATAGAAGTTCTTCAGGGAAAGTAGGAAGTAAAAATGCATCTATAAGGTATAATAATAAACTCGGAACAATTATTAAAAATACTCCAGTAGGTTTATTTGGTAAATTTGTAAGTAATCTTCCTATTAAAGATACAATGCAAGTTGCTAAATTTGACAATATAGAATTAGGAGAAGCTTACATTTATACTAATATTGAAGGAGAAGAAACTAAAACATATAGAATTAATATAACAAATATAAATAAATCTAAAATAAAAACATCAAAATCAATAAGTTTTAAAATTGAAGATGAGGAGTTAATGAATAAAACAGGTGGAATAGTTCAAGGGATGAGTGGAAGTCCTATTATTCAAAATAATAAAATAATTGGAGCTGTTACTCATGTGGTGGTTTCTTCTCCAATTGAAGGATATGGTGTATTTATTAGAACTATGTTAGAAGAAGGAGAAAAATAATTATCTCCTTTTTGTTTATTTATGATAAAATTGTTGTGGGAGAATAAATTATGATAATAAATGGTAAAGAAGTAGCTTTAAGAATATCAAATAAAATAAAAAAAGAAATTAAATCATTAAATGAAAAATTAACCTTATGTGTTATTGAAATTGGTGAAAATGAAGCAAGTAAAATTTATATTAATCAAAAAGAAAAGAAATGTAATGAGTTGGGTATTAATTTTAAATTGATTAAGTTTAATGAAAATGAATTAGAAAGTAATATTGAAAAAGAGATAATTAATCTTAATAGAGATTCTAATATAACTGGTATTATTATACAACTACCTGTATCTAATAAATATAATATAAATAAATTAATAAATTTAATTGATCCTAATAAAGATGTAGATGGCTTGACTGATGAAAATAAAATAAAATTATTAAATGAAGAAAAAGGTTTAATTCCGTGTACTCCATTAGGAATTATAGAACTTTTAAAGGTATATAATATTAAAGTAAAAGGAAAAAGCATATCAATTATAGGTAGAAGTGATTTAGTGTCTAAGCCACTTTTTCATATGCTTTTAAATATGGATGCTACTGTTACAATGTGCCATTCTAAAACAAAGAATTTAAAAAGTTTTACTAAAAATGCTGATATTTTAATAAGTGCAACAGGAAAACCTCATATAATAAAAAAAGATATGGTGAAAGATAATTCCATTATAATTGATGTAGGTATTAGCAGAGTAAATAATATATTATATGGTGATGTTGATTTTAATAATGTTAAAGATAAAGTAAAATATATAACGCCAGTTCCTGGTGGGGTAGGCCCTATGACAATTATAATGCTTATGAAAAATGTTTTAGAAGCCTATAAGAAACAAAAAAATAGTAAATGATTACTATTTTTTTTATGAAAATATAAATGCTATAACTCCTGAGAACAAACTTAATACCATTACTATAAGTAGTATCCAAAGAGCTATTTTTTTTATTCTTTCTCTAGTTTTCTTTTTCATAAATACCTCGTAAAATATTATATCATATTTTAAAAAATATCAAATATAATTAAGTATGAAAAAATTTAAAAATAAGAAAATATTGTTATCTTTTATTATATTATTTTTAATTGGACTAGCTTTTGGATTAATATTTAATTTTTATATAAGTGGTATTGATAGAACACTTATAAAAAAAGAAATGACAGAGTATTTTTTAATTATTAAAAATAATTTATCTTATAGTAAAGGATTAATAAAAAGTTTTAAAACTAATATGCTATATATTACTTTAATTTGGGCTATAGGAATTATACCATTTTTATTTTTAGTAAATTATTTTATAGTCTTTTATAAAGGATTCTTAATAGGATTTTCAGTATCTTCAATTATAATGATATATAAATTAAAAGGATTACTAGTTTCATTAATATTTTTATTTCCTCATGAATTTATTAACATATTTATATTTATTACTTTATCTGTTTCCTCAATAAAATTCTCAAAAAAAATATATAATAAAATAAAAAGTAATAATGTTGTTAATCTTAAGAAAGAATATATAGATTATGTAAAAATTTATATATTATTTATTGTTATCTCTATAGTAAGTAGTTTATTAGAAATATTTTTTAATTCACTTTTAATAAGACTTGTGATATAATTAAGCGCGGAAAGGAGTAGATAGTTATGAAAGTAGTAGTTGGTATGAGCGGTGGGGTAGATAGTGCTGTTTCAGCTTATTTACTTCAAAAGGAAGATTATGAAGTAATAGGACTTTTCATGAAAAACTGGGATTCTAATATAAATAACGACCCTGAAGGAATAACTGATGGTATATGTCCTCAAGAGCAAGATTATATAGATGCTAAAAAAGTGTGTGATGAATTATCAATACCACTATATAGAGTAGATTTTATTAAAGAATATTGGGATAACGTATTTAAATACTTCTTAAATGAGTTAGAGAAGGGTAGAACACCAAATCCAGATATTATGTGTAATAAATATATAAAATTTGATGTATTTATTAATGAAGCAAGAAAACTTGGAGCGGATAAAATTGCAACTGGACATTATGCAATTATAAAAGATGGTAAAATTTATAAAGGAATTGATTCTAACAAAGATCAAACATATTTTTTATCACAAGTAACTAAAGAACAATTTAAAGATATTTTATTTCCAGTAGGCACTTATACTAAAGAGCAAGTTAGAAAGATAGCGCATGATGCAAATTTACCAGTTTCAGATAAAAAAGATTCAACAGGTATATGTTTCATAGGAGAAAGAAATTATCAAAAATTTGTATCTAATTATTTAAAAGGTAAGGATGGAGATATTAAAGATATTGATACTTTAGAAGTAATTGGACGTCATCATGGACTTATGAATTATACAATTGGTCAAAGAAGAAATGTTGGAATTTCTGGAGATGAAAAAAGACATTATGTATGTGGTAAAGATGTAAAAAATAACATATTATATGTTGCCTTTGGTGATGATAATAAATATTTAATGTCAAATGAGGCAGTAATTGAAAACTTGAATTTTATAAGTGATTTAAGACCAACAGAGGCCACTTGTAAATTTAGATATAGATCTCATGATGTAAATATTAAAATTGAATATAAAGATAATGAATTAATAGTTAAATATAGTGGTGAAAAAGCTGTTACTCCTGGACAAGCATGTGTCATATATTATAATGATGAAATGATAATAGGTGGCATTATTAAAGAGGTTAGAAATGATGGTAAAAAGCTATGGTATTTATAAAAAAATAAAAATTTTATAAAAAAGTGTAGCTTTTTCCTCATTTTGTGATAAAATATGTAAGGTTTTAAAGAAAGGAGGGAAGCTCTATGGAATTTCAAAACATTGATGAACTTAAAGAATATATTCACAAAAGAGCGATAAAAAGAACAAAAATTAAATTAAGATTAGCTAGACATAAGAAATTAGACACATCAAATGAAACTTTAAATGATATTTATAAAGCTTCATTAAAAGAAATAAAGCAAGAGATCTTAGAAGGATTTAAAAATGGCGAAATAACTGTTTTAAATCAAAAAATAAGAAAAAGAATTAAATAGTTATATTTTTAAAAAGCAAAAATAAATATTTAAGTAAATTATTAAGTAAGTATTTTTGCTTTTTTATTTGATTTTTACTTGACATTTATTATGTAAACATTATACAATTAATTTATAAGAGAGTAGGAGGAATAAGCATGACTTATTTAAATGAATTATTACAAGAAGTTGGTATTTCTAAAGTAAAATTAGCAAAATACTTAGGCGTTTCAAGACAAATGATATATAATTATTTGGAACTTGAAAATTTAAACAAATGGCCAAAAGAAAAGAAAATTTTATTGTTTAAACTATTTGATATTGAAAATGGTGATGAGGAAACATTAAAAAAGATTAAAGTTAATGCTGATTATTTAGAACAAATAGAAACAAGACTTTACCAAAATATTAAAGAAGAAGATAATACAGAGCAATATTTTGATTTAAAAGGGTTATCAAAAGAAGAAAAAGATCTATTGAATGATATAATATTCTTAGTAAGAGAAAAATTTTCTGATGAAAAAAAAGGAAGAGACACTTACTATACTTTTCTTTATTTATACCATGCATTACAATCTATGGATAATGTTCCAGAAATTAAATATATTTTGGCATATTTTTCAAAGAAAAATGGGTTTACAGATCCGATGGAATTCAAATTAGATGAAACTAAACAATTTATATTAGAAAGTATTATATTTACAGCATTTAATTTATATAATGATGGGGGAGCTACTAAGAGTAAACTAGTTGAATCACATAATAGATTTGTTCAAGAAATTAACACCGAAAAGGAAGAAGCATTAACAAGAACGCAACAATTAAATACATTAAAACTTCAAGCATTAAAAGAATTAGGATACACAGATATTACTAAAGAAAATGCTACAGAAGTATTTACTAAAATAGCAGAAATTCAATCAAGAAGACCATAATAAAGTCTTCTTTTCTTTTTTATATAACATTTCGTATAATATATATTATGTTAACTTCTATAATATAAAATGATTTACAATAACTAAAATATTACCTATTATTAATCCTAATATGATATACCTTTCTTTTTTATACTTTAATACTTCTGGTAATAATTCATTGATTGATAATGTTATCATTATTCCAGCTACTAATAATAATACTATAGCAAGTGATAAATCAGTTATATAATTTTTAAACAATAAATAAGTTAATAATGCTCCTATTGGTTCAGCAATACCCGATATCAAAGAGTACACTACTCCCCTTTTTTTAGAACCTGTAGAGTAGTATATAGGAACAGATATAGATATTCCTTCTGGAATATTGTGCATCATAATTGCAATTCCTAAACTTATACCAAGAGTTAAGTCTTTATATGATGACATAAATGTTGCAATTCCTTCTGGAAAATTATGTAATAATAGGGCAATCATACTAAGTATCCCTACCCTATATAAATTATTACTTGATGTAGTAGATTTGTCATACTTTTTTATGAAATTATTTATTATATTTACTGACAATACACCTATTAAAAATATAATTACCGCTAAAATAGTTCCTTTTAATATTCCGAAAAATCTAATAAATTGAAATGAAGAATCAGGTATTAATTCAATAATAGAAATACTTATCATAACACTAAGAGAAAAGCTCAAACAAAGTGTAATAAACTCCTCTACTCTTTTAATTCTTAAATATACAATTAAACCACCTAAAACGGTAGAAAAACCTGCAATTGTAGAGATTAATAAGGGTAATATAATATTCATAATATATTATATAAAAATGATAAGTTAATATTACAATTATTACCATTTAAACCAATTATTGGTATATTATTTTAAGTAAAAGATACATTTATAATATTCTTTTGGAAATAATAAAAATAGGTGGTGATTAAAGATGGCTAATAGAACTAATTCAAGAACAAGTTCTAGAAACAACTCTAGAAGAAGTAATTCTAGAAGTAATAAAAGAGCAAATAAGAAACAACAAGAATCTAGAAATTGCAACAATAGCAGAAAATAATTAACCATAAAAAAAGAAGATGAATTTATTCTTCTTTTTTAATTTCATTCATAAAAGATTCACCATAATGTAAAGGATTATTAATTCCGAAATTATCTAATATTGTTGCACCTATATCAGCAAAACTATTTCTATCCCCTATTCTTCTAGAATTAATAATTGATGGGCTAAATATTATTAAAGGAGTATTTTCTCTTGTGTGATCGGTTCCTTTAAATGTGGGATCATTACCATGGTCAGAAGTAAATATTGCTAAATCATCTGATTTAAGGTTTTTTAAAAATATTGGTAAATAATAATTAAATTCTTCTAATGCTTTTAAATAATTCTCTTTATCTCTTCTATGACCATATTTTGAATCAAAGTCATTTAAATTAGTAAAACATAGTCCACTAAAATTACCTTTTGAGAAATCAATAAGTTTCATTAATCCATCTAAATTATTTTTAGTTTTAATTGAATTAGTAACACCTTTATTATTAAATAAATCAGATATTTTACCAATTGCAATTGTCTTATATTCATTACAAGATAATAAATCTAGTACATTAAGTGGTGGATCTACTGTATAATCATGTCTATTTGCTGTTCTTGTATATATACCATTTTCATATACATAAGGTCTTGCAATAACTCTACCAATATTATAAGGACTAATAGATGCAATATCTTTAACAGTCTTACATATTCTATATAATTCATCAAGTGGTATTACTTTTTCATCAGCAGCGATTTGTAAAACAGAATCTGCTGAAGTATATACTATTAAAGCCCCTGTTTCTCTTTGCATTTGACCTAATTCTTTAATTATTTCAGTACCAGATGCTACAGTATTCCCAATAACATCTCTTCCTGATATTTCTTTTATTTTAGAAATTAATTCTAAAGGAAATCCATTAGGATAAGTTTTAAAAGGTTCATCTAAAACAATTCCCATCATTTCATAATGACCATTTAATGAGTCTTTTTCTAAATTTTTTGGTTTTAATTTTGAATATATTGAATATTTAGTGTCATTTTCTTTACCTATTAAATTTAAAAAGCCTAATTTTTCCATTATATTTAAATTATAATTGACATTATCAGTTACATGTTTTAATGTGTTTGCTCCAGAATCTCCAAATTTATCAGCATCTTCTGCAGAACCAACTCCAAATCCATCTAATACTATTAAAAATATTCTTTTAAACATATTTATTCCTCCTTATTTGCTCTTACCATATTTTCAAAATAACTTTTCTTAACAAAATCATTTGATAAATGAGTATATATTTCAGTAGTTGTTATATTTTCATGACCTAATAATAATTGAACGCTTCTTATATCCGCGCCATTCTCTATCATATGAGTTGCAAAGCTATGCCTTAATATATGTGGTGAAACATCTTTTTTGATATTTTTTTTTAATGCTTCTTTTTTAATAATTTTTAAAAAAGCTACTCTACTCAATTTTTCTCCATGATTATTTAAAAATAAATAATTATTAATCTTTTTATTTTTAGGAAAAAATGAATTTCTATATTCTTCAATATATATTTTTAAATACTTAAGTGCTATATCACTTATAGGTAATATTCTTTCCTTAGCGCCCTTCCCTTTTATTAAAACTTTACAATTATAAAAATCAATATATCCTACTTCTAATGATAATATTTCACTTACTCTAGTACCAGTAGCGTACATGAGTTCAAACATTGCTTTATTTCTATAATCAAATTTATCACTTAAATTAATATTTAATAATTTATCTACTTCTTCAACTGTCAAATATTTTGGTAATCTTTTACTACTTTTTCTTGAAGAAAAATATTCCATTGGATTTTTATCTATATAATTCTTTCTAAATAGAAATTTATAAAACTCATTTAAAACAGTTATTTCATGATTTATAGAAGAATTTGAATGAGTATTATTTAAATGAGATAAATGCTTTTCAATATCTTTATCAGTTATCTTTGATAAATCCTTGTTTATAAATCTTTTAAATAAATTCAAAGAATTAGTATAACTTTCTATTGTGTTGTCACTTAGCTTTTTAGTAAGAGTTATATAAGTTATATATTCATTTATCATCTTATCCATATACATATTATCTCACAAATTTAATTATATAACAATTGTAATCTTAACATTTACATATTTTAATAATATGTTATAATATATAAGCACATCGAGGAGAAGTTTATGGAAACAAATGATTTATATGTAGCTGTTATGTATGCTAAAAATAAAAATATAAAAAAAATAATTCGTATGTTTTTAGTTACTCCAATTAAAGAGTACAGCATATTTTCATCCAAATCTATTATTAAAGGATTTAAAGAGGTTATCACAAATATTACTTTAATTAAAGGGTTTAATAATAAAGATATAAATAACAAGAATATCGAATGGGAAATTTTAAATGGCAAAGTAACAAATTTAATACCCGAAAAAGAGATTTTAAAGTATATAAATATTGATAAAACTGAAATGAGTAGATTGTTAGCTGAATCTTTTGAAGAAGCAAATAAATTATTGATAAATAATAAAATAAAAATAAAGACCAAATAATGGTCTTTTATTCTTTTACTCTTCTGTGTTCAATACCTAAAGATTCTAGTTTTTTATTGTAATCATATATGATCTTTGCCCAAAATTTTGGCTCAGATGCACAACTTATTTCTGGGTTCTTATCAATAGAATAAAGAACACTAGTATCTGATATATATCTAATTGCTTCTGTTACGCTTAAATCATAATCTTCTACCAAAATACAAGCTATATCACAAATCATATTTAATTTTAAATAAGCATAATTATCTTTTATTTTATTACCTCGCAATAAGTATTCTATTATATTTATAATTTAAAGCCAAACAATTATGTGTTAAAATATTTATAGGAGTAATTATGGAATTATTACAAAATAAATTAAGGCCTAATAAAATTAAAGATGTTGTTGGTCAAACACATTTAATTGGTGAAAATAAGATACTTTCTAATTTAGTTAAAAATAAAAAAATTTTTAATATGATTTTATATGGTAAAAGCGGTATTGGTAAAACAACTATAGCACTTGCCCTTATAAATGAACTTGGAATGAATTATAGAATATTAAATGCTACAATTAATTCAAAAAAAGATTTTGATATTGTTTTTGAAGAAGCAAAAATGTATGATGGATTAATACTTGTAATAGATGAGATACATAGAATGAATAAAGATAAACAAGACTTGCTTCTATCTTATTTAGAAAGTGGAATCATTACATTAATAGGACTTACTTCGTCTAATCCATATCATTCAATAAATCCCGCTATTAGAAGTAGATGTCAAATATTAGAACTTAAACCTATTTCTAATGAAAATATAATAAAAGCTATTAAAAGTATTAAAAAAGTATTGCCTGATTTAAAATTAGATAAAAAAACAATTGAATATATTGCATCTCTTTCAAATGGTGATTTAAGATATGCTTATAACCTAGTAGAATTTTGTTATTATAGTTTTGGTCCCTCTTTTAATGTGAAAAATATAGAAGAAATAATTACAAAATCAAATTTAAAAAGTGATAAAAACGAAGATGAATATTACAATACTATAAGTGCTTTTCAAAAAAGTATAAGAGGATCAGATGTTAATGCTTCACTACATTATCTTGCTAGATTAATTGAAGCGGGAGACTATGATATTATATATAGAAGAATGCTTGCCATTTGTTATGAAGATATAGGACTTGCAAATCCATCAATGGGACCAAAAGTAATTGCTGCTATTGAAGCTTCTGAAAGAATTGGCTATCCAGAGTTAATTTTACCGCTTTCTAATGCTGTTATAGATATGGCACTATCTCCTAAAAGTAATTCAGCATATCTTGCAATACATGGTGCAATAAATAGATTAAATGAAGGAAATATTGATCCAGTGCCAAATAATATATCATCACATCCAATTAATTATATATACCCACACGATTATCCACCATATTATTATGTAAAACAACAATATTTACCTAAAAATATAGAAAATGATATATACTACAAGCCAAAGAATAATAAATATGAAATTGAATTAAATAAATATAATCAAATTAGAAAAGATAGTACAAAAAAATAAAAGATAGAATTTCTTTTATTTTTTTATTACGTCATTAATTATATAATTAGTTATTAATAGTCCAGCAACTGCTGGTACATAACAAATAGAACCTAGTCCTTCTTTATTTTTTACTGTTTCAGTAGATGTTATTACATGTATTTTTTTCATTTCTGATTCAGTAAATTCTTTTCTTATTTTTTTTGCAAGAGGATCATATGATGTTTTATTTAATGTTGTTATACTTAATTTTCCAGCATCTAATTTATTGGCAGTTCCCATAGATGAAACTAATTTTATTTTTCTATTTAAACATTCTTTCATTAATAATATTTTAACTTTTACAGTATCACAAGCATCAACTATATAATCATAATTATCCATAAATAATAAATACATATTATTTTCATTTATGAAAGTATTTATTATATTTACATTAGCTTTTTTATTAATTAATTTTATTCTTTTTTTAAATTCTCTTGTTTTATATTTATTTAAGTTTTTAGAAGTAGATATTATTTGTCTATTTAAATTACTTGATTTTATTAAATCTCCATCAACTAATGTTATATTTTCTACTCCACACCTTATTAAAGACTCAACAGTATATCCCCCTACTCCGCCAAGGCCTAAAACAAGTATTTTTAATTGTTTAATTTTACTTATATTATCTTGTCCAATAAGTAATTTTAATCTATCTAAATTCATAAATTTCCTTTCAAAAAAAAGCCCAAGGATACGAATGCTAACAATAATAAAACTCGGATTCCGAGGTGGACATCACATAACTACTTTTAGGATCCCAAAATATATGGTATTCAACACCAGCAGTTAATTAGATTTCCAATCATTTATTATGTTGGTTTATTTGTGGTCAGCTATCATTATTCTTAGGTAACCTTATTATAGCATAATTTTATATTATATGTCCAATCCTTTTTTAAGCCTTAATACTTTATCATCATCATTATCATAATAAGTAGATGCAATTCTATCTTTATTTATATATATACCATTTACTATGGCATTTATTATTTCCATTTTATTACCATCAATTCCTTTAATTAATGATTTATCATAATCTATATGAAGATTATCTAAATCAAACATAATCTCTGCTATATAATTTTTATCTTTATAATCCATATCTATTTTTAATAGTATATTATATAATTTATTATATATACTACCTTCATAATCACTCATTATTGAATAATGTTGATTACTAAACATAATATTACTTTTTGAAAGATTAAAACAATCCATAAAATGTAAATATTTTTCAATGAAATCAAAATACTTTTCTGCAAATGATTTATCTAAATTAATTTCAGTATTTTTTAAATAGTACTGATGATCATCGGTAGATATATATGATTTAATGCCATCGTTGTTTTTAACAATATTTAAATAGCAAAAGTCATTATCTACTATATTTGGTTCATAAATTAACAATGTCGTTTCTTTTTCAGAACCATATTCAGAATAATCCCAATATTGAAATGACTTTCCTAAATTGAATTTAGGAAGTTTTTTGTAATCATTTGAAAAAGATTTATACATTTTTCCAAAAGAATACAAAAAGTTGTTTAAAGAAACACTATCGTTAAAATTCGGATGTTCAAGAGGTGTGTTTTGATATCTTAAAACATATGAATTTCTAAGTGAAAGTGTTGAAAAAAGATTTAAATAATCAATACATTCTTTTAAATTATCCATAAACCCCCATTAAAGATTAATATTCGCAGTTATTTGGTGTTCTAGGATATGGTATTACATCTCTAATATTGTCTACACCAGTTAAATATATAAGAAGTCTTTCAAATCCCATTCCAAAACCAGAATGTACACATCCACCATATTTTCTTAAATTTAAATACCAATCCATAGTTGAATAATCCATACCAAGTTCATTCATTCTATTGACTAACTTATCATAATTTTCTTCTCTTTGAGAACCGCCGCATAATTCACCAGCACCAGGTACCTCTAAATCTACAGCAGCAACTGTTTCTCCATCTTCGTTTTGCTTCATATAAAACGCTTTAATATCTTTTGGCCAATTTTTAATAAATACTGGGCCATTAAAATATTCAGTAATATACTTTTCATGCTCTTTAGCAATATCCTCTCCATATTCAGGAGTAAATTCCCATTTAACATCAGCATTTTTTAATATAGTTATAACATCTTTATGATCTATTCTAGTAAACTTACTATTTACAAGTTTAGTTAACTTTTCAATTAATCCTTTTTCAACAAATTTATCAAAGAATTCCATTTCTTTTGGACAATTATCAAGTACATATTTAACTACTGTTTTAAGCATATCTTCCATAATATCCATATCTTGTTCTAAGTCACAAAATGCAATTTCTGGTTCAATCATCCAAAATTCAGAAGCATGCGTTTTAGTATTAGAATTTTCAGCTCTAAAAGTTGGACCAAATGTATATATTTTCTTATATGCAAGAGCAAATGTTTCTCCTTCAAGTTGGCCTGTAACAGCAAGACCTACCTTCTTCCCATAAAAATCTTTTGAATAATCAACCTCACCTTTTATTTTATCTAAAGGTAAAGTTGTTACTTGAAACATTTGACCAGCACCTTCACCATCATTAGCTGTGATAATTGGTGTGTGTGCATATACATACCCATTTTCTTGAAAATATTTATGAATTGCATAAGCAGCAACACTTCTAACTCTAAAGACCGCTTGAAATAAATTTGTTCTTGGTCTTAAATATGCAATATCTCTTAAAAACTCTCTTGTTGGTCTTCCTTTTGCTTGTAAAGGATAATCACTTGGACAATCACCTAATAAAATTACTTTATTTGCCTTTAATTCATAATCTTGAGAACCACTTGATTCAACAAAAGTTCCAGTTACTTCTATTGCAGATCCCAAAGCATATTTAGATACTTCATTAAAATTAGATAGTTTATTATCGTAAACTATTTGTAAATGTTCTTGAGTTGTTCCATCAGAAAAATCTAAAAAGCCAAATTCTTTTTGATCTCTATTACTTCTAATCCATCCTTCAACTGTTATTTCTTTATTTAAATGTTTTTTAGCATCTTTAAATAATTTTATTAAATCCATAAATCCTCCTATATCATTGATAAATATTCAATCAATTCATCAAATTCTACTTTTTTATTTTCTTTAGTTAAATTATCTTTAACAGTAACATAATTTCCTTTAGCTTCATCCTCACCAATTATTAATATATAATCGGGATTTAAATCATCTACTAATTTAAATTGAGCTTTCATTGATTTATTTAAATAATCTGTTTCAGTAATAAATCCACTATTTCTAAGCATATCAACTATTTCGTATGCATATTTGTCTTGTCCTAAATTCATTACATATATGTCTACTTTATTATCAATAGGTTTTACATTTGCTTCATTTAATAATAAAACTAATCTCTCTACTCCAATTGAAAATCCAATTGCAGGTATATTAATCTTTCCAAGTTCATTAACTAAATTATCATATCTTCCACCACCACACACAACAGATGCATTACCAAGGTTGGAATCTTTATATACTATTTCAAATACAGTATCTGTATAATAATCAAGTCCTCTTACTAATGAGGTATTTTCTTCAAATGGTACTTCTAATACATTTAAAGCAGTTTTTAATATATCAAAATATTCTTTACTTTCTTCTGATAAATAATTTAATGTTTTAGGAGCGTTTTTAAGTATTTCATTATCTTTGTCTACCTTGCAATCAAGTATTCTAAGAACATTAGTATTAAATCTATTTTTGCAATCTTCACATAAATTATCTAGCTTTGGTTTAAAATACTCTCTTAAAGCATTTTTATATGCTTCTCTTGAAGAATTATCTCCCAAACTATTAATTTGTACCACCAAATCTTTAAGCCCTAAATCAGTAAGCATTTTATATGCTATAGAAATTACTTCAGCATCAAAGTATGGATTTTTAATACCAAATGCTTCTACTCCGAATTGAGTAAATTCTCTATATCTTCCGCTTTGAGGTCTCTCATATCTAAAAGCAGATCCATAATAATAAAATTTATTTGTTTCTTTTGAATATAATTTATTCTCTAAAAACATTCTAACAACACCAGCAGTAAATTCTGGTCTTAAAGTCATACTTCTATCACTTTTATCTAAGAAATCATACATTTCTTTATTTACAATATCACTAGATTCTCCTACTCCTCTTTTATAAAGTTCACTTGTTTCAAATGTAGGAATTTTAACATAATTATAATTATACATGTTTAAAAAAGAAGACATATAACTTAATACATATTCATAAGTTTTACCTTCTAACCCATATAAATCTAATGTACCTTTTGGTTTTTGTATCATATTATCACTTCCAAACTAAATATATTATATTATTATTAGTTAAAATAGTCAATTTTAATTGTTTTAAAAGAAGAACTATGTTACAATATAAAGTCATTAAGGAGAGCGGGTAATATGCAATATATAATTATCTATATTTTAACTGTAATAGGAAGTATAATTGGAGAAGTATTGGTAAGTTTTAAATTGATAAAAGATACCGCAGATGCTGGTTATTTATTAGATAATGATAAATTAGGTGAATTAACTAAAAAAATAAAAGAAAGTACAGGCAATAATAACAAACTATTGAAATTTATTCCTATAATAAATTTATTATGTATGTTAAAAATGTTAATTGATTATAATAATTCAAGAGAAACAATAATAACTCAATTTAGTATTATGGGTGTATTGAAAGAAATGACAGAAGAAGAAAAAAAAGAATATAATAAAAGACCATCTGCTTTAAAAGCATTAAGAATAGATTTGGAAAGAGATTTAAAATTGAATTTGAATACTACTTCAACTTTAGAACTTGAAAATGGTAAGATTTGGTATGAGAAATCAGAAAAAGATTACAATATTTTAAAAGCAACTGGATCTGCAGAAAATTTATCAAGATTTACTCAAGTAAATTTGATTGAAAATCACATTAAAAAATTAAAAGCAGAAGGTTTAAAAGTGTACGGAAATGCAGATACATTTTTAAAAATTATAGATGAATGCGATAATTATAATCAATTGGAACAAAAAATTAAATCAGCAAAAAAACTTTCTAAGATAAAAACTTTACAAGAAAGTGAAATTAAAACAGATATTAACTCAAATTTAAAAAAAATAAATGAGTATAATGATGAATTTAAAGAACAAATAAATCAGGAATCAAAAACATTAGTTAAAAAACTAGATCAACATCTATAAAGAATCTTATTTATCAGATGAAAAAACAGGTATTATTACCTGTTTTTTCTAACTAAACTATATACTCTTTCCAAACCTTCAGCAACTTTTTCTTCTTCAAATTCATGAGTTTCAAGGTATTTATAATATTCTTTTTCTAATCTTTTTAATTCTTCTTTTTCATAAGCTAAGTACATTTTATAATCTCTCTTTACTTTGTCAGAATTTAAAACTTTTTTATACTCTCTTTCAATTACGTTGAATAAATCTTCCGGTTTAATATTTTTAACGTTTTTCTTATGTTGATATGGTGTATAATAGCAAGTTTCAACATCTAATATATATTGAAGTTGTCCATCAGATAATCCTTTTTTTAATCTATTAAAACATTCATCTATTACATAAATTCTGTAATAATTATTTTTTAATAGATTTAAGTCAACATTTTCATAATCGTTATTTGGTATTTTAATACTGTAATCTCTCATAATTTTTCCTTCCTTTTGCAAATTATAATAGCACAATAATTATTTATATTCAATATTATAAAATCAAAAAATATTCATATATTTAAATATGATTAATAAAATAAAAAATAATAAATTTATAAAATCCACATTAATATTATTATTAGGTGGTTTTTTATCTAAATTTTTAGGTTTTATATTAAAAATAATAATAACTAGACAAATAGGAACAACTGGAATAGGAATATATAGTTTACTTGGCCCATCTATGGCAATATTCAATACGCTTGCTATATTTTCATATCCCACTGCAATTAGCTCTTTAATTGCTAAAAGAAATAAAAGTACTAAGAAAATAATGTTTTCTATTATACCAGTGGCAACTTTAATTAATATAGGATTGATTTTATTAATAATATTAATTGCTCCAATACTTTCAAAGTATTTATTAAAAGAACCAATTCTTTATTATCCTATTATTTGTATAGGATTAACTCTTCCTTTTATAGGCCTTTCTTCAATAATAAAATCATATTATTGGGGGCATCAAAATATGGGACCCTATATTCTTTCAAATATAGTAGAACAAATAGTTAGAATAATTCTTTTAGTTATATTTGTTCCTAAACTAATAAAAATAGGGTTAGCTATTACAATATCGGTTATTATACTGGTAAATGTTATAAGTGAAACATCTTCTATAATTGTAATGCTTTTATTTTTACCAAAAGGTATAAAAATTAAAAAAGAAGATATTAGAATTGATAAAGAAAGCATAAATAATGTTATGAATATAAGCATACCATCTACAAGTAGTAAAATAATTGGATCTTTATTCTATTTCTTAGAACCAATAATAATTACAAATATATTATCATTTGTTGGATATACTAAAGAATTCATTATCAATGAATATGGTATTATTAATGGATATGCAATGTCTTTATTGCTTCTTCCTAGTTTTTTCACTCAATCTATGTCTACATCTTTAATACCAGAATTATCAAAATACTATTCATTAAAAGATTATAAAAAATGTATTAAAAGAATAAAACAAATAGTTTCTATTTCTTTAAGTATTGGAGTATTATCCACTTTAGTAATTTATATATTTCCAGATAAATTATTGAATTTATTATTTCATACTACAGAAGGAATAAATTATATAAAAATTATTGCTCCTTTCATCTTACTTTATTTTATAGAGATTCCATTAAATAATTCATTACAAGCTTTAGGAAAAGCAAAAACAGTTATGAAAATAACTGTTTTTGGAGAATTAATAAGAACCATTAGTTTAATAGTATTTTCCTTCTTAAAAATTGGAATGTATTCATTAATAATATCAATAATACTAAATTTAATATCTTCAACTACTCTTTATTACAAAGAAACCAAAAAATTATTTAAATTAAATTAGATTTTTTAATTATATAAGTGTCATTATCTTTATAAAAAGCATAAAATACATTTTTTTGATCTACATTTTTTTTATTTAAAATATCTTTTACCCATTTTTCATCTTTTTTTAGATATTTTAAAGTATCTTTTTGTATAATGCCATCAAGAATTAAAGGAAGTGGATTTGAAGACTTAAGTTTTAAAAAATTATATTTAAATATAGATAATCTTCCATCACTTTCAAGTATTGCATATTCAATATCTTCAATATTCTTAATTCCTTTAGTTCTAAGTTCTAAAAGTAAATCATCTAATGTATATCTTTCTTTTACCATTTCACTAAAATTTATTTTACCTTGGGATATTATTAAAGAAGGTTTACCTTCCAATATATTTCTAAATTTGTTTGATTTCAAAGAGAGATATGAAAAGAACATTTCTAATATAACCAATATTGCAACTGGTATTATAGTTAAAAACATAGAATCTTGTCTGTTTTCAATACTCATAGCTACCAATTCAGACATTATTATACTAATAACTAAGTCTTGTATACTTAGTTGTCCTATTTCCCTTTTACCCATTAATCTAAATACTAAAATAATAAAAAGATAAAAGAAACCTGTTCTATATATTACAACTAAAAATTCCATAATATCACCTAGTATATTATGGATAAGTTATATTTTTTTTAAACAAGAATAAATATTAAATAGGGAGGTTTTATGGAGAAAATCAAAAGATATATTAAACCAATAATTTATTTTTATGTAACCTTACTTTCTTATTTAATTGTTATCACAATATTAAATTATTTTAATGTGATAAGCTATAAATCAGTATCACTAATAAGTTTCATAGTTATAATATTACTATTTATGATGGTTGGTTTTATGGCAGCTTTAAAAAGCAACAAAAAAGGATATATAAATGGGCTTATTATTGGAGGATTTAATATAGTTTTATTTTTATTCTTAGCGTTTATACTTGGAACACATCCAAAATTAAATATTTTAATATATTTTTTAATACTGTTATTGTCTTCTACAATTGGGGGAATGTTTGGGATTAATTATAAAAATAAAGAGTAAAAAACTCTTTATTTTATATTGCTTTTAAATTTTTTTTCTAATTTTTTAATTGGCCTAGATTTATCTTTAAGAATGTCACTTATTGACAAATCATTATGTATATTATATATAATTTGAGCTATTTCTTGTGAACAATCACATATATGAAGCCATTCTTCTTTTTTGTATTCATTTGGCATATATGTTAAATTTGTAGTATATACTCCATCAAGAATCTTATTATTATAAAGTTTTTTAAATTCATGAATTCCACGAGTAAACAATGCAAAGGTAACTATTACATAGATATGTTCTATTCCTCTATCATGAAGTTCATTAATTACATCCAACATACTTCCCCCACTAGATATCATGTCATCTGTTACAATTGCAGTTTTACCTTTTAAATTATTGTTTCCACAATAATCATGTGCTATTACTGGGTATTTTCCATTAACTAAATGGTTATAATCTCTTTGTTTTATAAAGCTTCCAGCTTCTCTATTTATAAATTCAGAATTAAATGAATTTAAATATACATTTCTTCTTCCGGTTGCACCTGTATCAGGAGCAACAAACACTAAATTTTCAAGTTGTTCTTTAGGCGTGTTTTCTATAAAATCATCAAGTATTGTGTTAGTAGCATAAAAATTATTAAATTCCATATATTGTATTGCGTGTTCAACACCTTGATCATGTGCATCAAATGTTATAAAACTTTTGATTTTAGCTAAATTATCAAGTTCTCTCAAATTAGCACCACAAGCTAAATTTTCCCTTGTATTTCTCCTGTGTTGACGCCCAGCAAATAAAAGTGGCATGATTATATTAATGTTTTCGGCATGACAATTACTAGCTCCAATACCATCTTTTAATTGCATCATTAAATCATTTGGACTAGTATGATTTATAAACCCTCTCATTGTATATTCAATACTATAATTTCCTATATCAGTAAGTAAGAATAAATCTTTTCCTCTAACTGTTGAATTAATTTCAACTTTTAAATGACCATCATCAAAAAAATTTTCTTTAATTGGAACAATAAAAGTATATTTATTGTTATCATAACCATATAAATTTAGTAGATGTTCATCAACCTTTTGGCCCAATTCTAATGCGCTTTTAAAAACTATTAATCTAAGTTTTTCTTTTTCTAATTCATTTTTCATATTTACCTCTTAATTTCATTATACATAATATAATATAAAATAAAAAGCCATATAATTAATATACAGTTTTTTTTAGAATATACTTGTCTTTTTCAATTGAAAAATTATAATTTTTATTTTCTTTGTTACTATTTTCTATATAAGAACATTTTTTAAAAAATGATAGTGACGTAAAAAAAGTAGTGAAAACAAGCACAAATATTATAGCTTTAATTTTTGCTATTTTTTTGATTTCTAATTCTTTAATTTTAATTTTTTCATCAATTATTGATAAATCTTTTAAATATATTGCTTCTTGCTTTAACTCATCGCTTGTTTCTTTCCCTTGAATTGACCATCTTAAAGAATACAATTTGTTATTTAATTTTTTCTTTTCCTCTTGTAGAGTTTTTAGATCACTAATAATTGCAAGTTTTTCAAAACTAAACATTTTTATTTTCTCCTTTACTAATATAACTAAATTAATTATTATTAATTTTTTTCAAAATTTTAGATTCTATTTTTTTAATGTATGGGTAATAATTTTCATCACTAAAAGCTATTTCTAATTCTTTTTGCCTTAAATCATGGTTTTCAAGTTCTTCTTTTGACATTTTATTTTCTTTTCCCTTGTATTCTTTTTTACCTTTCATATTTACCTCTTAACTAACAAGATAATTTTATCATTTTATTAAACAAAAAGATAGAAAAATCTATCTTTTTAGTGTTTTAGTTTTAACAGATGATTCAATATTATCAGAATATGATTTAGAATCCTCTTCATTTTTTTCTATTGTTTCTTTAATACCCATACCAATCATAAAAGATGTTCCTAAAATACCTACTGCTATAAGTATAGATATTAATACTTTTTCTGCTTTTCCCATTATAAATTCCTTTCTAATTACTAAATATTATAATACTTTTTTAAAAATAAGTTAATTTTTTTTGTATTTTGATACAAAATCATTTCTAAATGAAATCAATGTATCATTTTTAATAGATTCCCTTATATCTTCAACTAGTTTTGTTAAAAACCTAATATTATGAATAGATAAAAGCCTTGCAGCTAACATTTCATCACAAACAACTAAATGCCTTATATAAGCTTTTGTATAACCTTTACAAGTATAGCAATCACAATTTTCTTCAATAGGAGTGAAATCATCACTATATTTTTTATTTCTTAAATTTATTTTACCTGTTCTTGTAAATGCATTAGCATGTCTTGCAAGCCTTGTAGGAAGAACACAATCAAATATATCTACTCCCCTTATTACTCCTTCAATTATATCAACCGGATCCCCAACCCCCATTAAATATCTTACTTTATTTTCAGGTAAGTAAGGAATAGCATAATCTATCATTTTATATTTTGTTTCATTATCTTCTCCGACAGATACTCCTCCAATTGAATATCCATCAAAGTCAAGTTTTACAGTCTCTTCTGCAGACCATTTTCTTAAATCTTCAAACTCCCCACCTTGAACTATTCCAAATAAAGCTTGTCCTTTATTACTATGAACTTTTTTACCCCTTTTTGCCCATCTTAATGTTCTTTCAACTGAATTTTTCATATATTCGTGTGTAACTGGGTATGGAGGACATTCATCAAAACTCATTGCTATATCTGATCCTAACTTATTTTGAATTTCAATGGATTTTTCAGGAGTTAAGAATAATTTTTTACCATCAAGATGTGATTTAAATGTTACCCCTTCTTCCTCAATGTCTTTTGGTTTAGCAAGTGAAAACACTTGAAATCCTCCGCAATCTGTTAAAATTGGGCCATTATGATAATTCATAAAATTATGAAGACCACCTGCCATATTTACTATATCTTCACCAGGCCTTAACCATAAATGATATGTGTTAGAAAGTATAACATCAGCATGTGCATCTTTTAAATCTTCAACAGACACATTTTTAACTGTTGCTTGAGTTCCAACTGGCATAAACATTGGTGTTTTATGCGTCCCATATTTTGTTTTAAAAGTTCCAAGTCTTGCATTACACTCATTACTTTTTTTGATTACTTCAAACTTCAAATCCATTTTATAACTCCTTTAATGTATCTTTAATTAATTCGAGTAAAACTATACTACCTCTTTTTCCTGTAGTTGCTCTTAATGATTTAAATCCAGGAAGTGCATTGACTTCACAAACAGTATATTCATCATTGCCTTTAAATAAAATATCAACTCCACAAATATCTAGATTAAATGCATTTGAAGCATCAACCGCTAATTTAGCAACTTTATCATTATAATCAAATTTAAGAGCATGTCCGCCTCTTGCTAAATTACTTCTAAAATCATCTCCAGCACTTTGTCTAATAGCTGCTCCTATAAATTTTCCACCTATAACATAGCATCTTATATCTTTTCCAAAGGATGATTCAATGTATTCTTGAAATATGCAAATACCTTCATATTTTTTTATTGCCTCATTAAATTCTTTTTCACAAGTAATTAAGTGAACATATTTACCTTGTGATCCATATGTATATTTTAATATAAATTTATTGTTATTAAAGAATTTACATACTTGATCATAATAAAAGCATTTCTTTTTAATACCACTAACAATATAAAGTGTTTTAGGCGTGCTTATTCCCTTATTAGCAAGTACTTGATATGTTTTCATCTTATTTCTAGCATCTATCATTGCTTGAGTTGAATTCATTACTTTAACACCCATAAGTTCTAATTGTCTTGCTAAATATATATCATATTTCCTAAAAATAACTATTTTAGGTAAAACTTTTATTTCTTTTCCTTTATAATAGATCTTATTAAATCCTTTTTCACAAGATATGAAGAAATCATGAGATGAAATCACATCCACATCTATATTAAAATTATCTTTAGCATATTTTTTGGTTTTCTCAATTTCACCACTTTTAATCTTTTTTTCTATTGTGCTTTTAGAATAAATAATCCAAGCATCCATAGTTACCTCCTATAAATAGATAAAAAATCTATTATTTTTTTATCTAGTTCAATAACTTTTGGTTTATTTTTATTAAATTTAATAATCAATAAATCATTATCTAAGCTATTCTTTATTTTTCCAATGTTATTTTCTTCAAATACATCACTCATTATATTTATCATTTTTTCTGTTTCATTAGATATTTTTGTTTTTTTCTTTTTCTTAAAAAATAATGCTTCAATTATACCGTTCATTACTTTTTCTAATTGTTTAGTAGTAAGACCAACTTTTACATTTCTTACTTCAACTATTTTTTTATTTAAATAATTAACTGCTACATATTTACTTCCAACATTTTTTTGAAATTCAAGATATTCTCCAAAATCAAATTTATTTACTAATTGTTTATATACATTCTCATCAAATAAATTTGAATTTTCATCTAAAAACAATAATAATCTTTTATGAGATTCATTTAAATCTTCTACATCATATTGATTAAAATTCATATGAAGTCCGCAATTATGTTCTTTATCAAATAGAAGCGAACCATCACTAAATTTAATTATTTGCATTAATGTTGTATATATTTTTTTTATTTCACTAATAGGTAATGGATCTAACACAATTTCAAAAGAATAATTTCCAATTATTGTTCCATCATGAGTGAAATATCCATTATCTCCAACTAAAGATATTATTTTCTTTAATAGATTTCTTATAAATGTATATCTTTCTCTTTCATAATTAACAGATATTTCAATTTCTAGACCAATATAATCATATTTAACTCTTTTTTTAATTCTGTCTATTCCATAACAAGGTTTGACATCCAATAATTCATCATATCTTTTTATAAAATCAATTTCTTCAATCATTTTTTTCCTCCCTTTCATCAATTATTTCTTTTAATGCATTAATTGTCTTGTTAAATTTAATTGGCATACATTTTAAATTTCTATAGTTTCTATTTATTTCAAGTTGAATAGCATTTACATTCTCACATTTATCACTAATATAGCTACTTATTCTTCTTTCACTTTTAGCAGCAAATTTATTATCTATTAAAATTTCTTTTTTATAATATTTATTAAAAGAATTTTTAATTAATTCAATAAATTTCTTACTAGAATTTTTATAACTGTTACATCCTATTTCTAAAGAATAATCATTATTTTTATCAAGGCCATGTATATCTATTAAATATTTAATATTATTTTCTTTAATATATTTTGATAATTCTTTTTTATATTCTGAATCATTATCATAATTAGGATCATTCTTACTATCTTTATAAGTATAAATTACATGAGAGTTTGTAAGTATTCCTAATATTTTAGCAATTTTACTCGTATTATTTTCATTCACTTTAATTTTATTATTTCTAAAGTGTTTATATGCATGTGGTGCTGATAATATTATATTATTATTTCCTTTATCTATTTTGAAATAATCATAAGTTTTATAATTTTCTTTATTATTTTTATAATTTTTTAAAATATTTTTATATACTCCTTTTATGTTAGCGTTATTAATAAACATTGCATCTCCGAATGAGAAAAATTTATACTTTTCTTTGACTGCTTCTTTATATGCATTCATTATATTTTTTCTGCCAGCTAAAGCACATACTAGCATTATAAGAGTACTTTTTGGTAAGTGAAAATTTGTTATTAAGGCATCTATTGCTTTAAAATGATAACCCGGGTATATAAATATATTTGTTTCTTCTTTTGTTTCTTTAAACTTTTTATATTTTGTAAAATTACTTTCTAATGTTCTTAAAGATGTTGTTCCTACACTTATAATTCTTTTACCTAATTTTTTAGCTTCATTTAGTTTTTTAGCAGTATATTCATCTATTTCATAGTATTCACTATGCATATCATGGCTTCTTATATCATCTTCAGATACAGGCCTAAAAGTTCCAAGGCCAACATGAAGAGTAACATATAAAATTTCTACTCCTTTTTCTTTTAATTTTAAAAGTAATTCTTTTGTAAAATGAAGCCCTGCAGTTGGAGCAGCAGCACTTCCTAATACACTAGCATACACTGTTTGATATCTATTATTATCTTTTAAAGTCTTGTGTATATAAGGTGGTAAAGGCATTGCTCCAATACGTTCTAATATTTCTATAAATACCCCTTTATAATTAAATTTAATATGAGTTATACCATCTTTTAAAATATCTATTACTTCCCCACTTAATTCATCACTATAATTAATTATGGTACCTTTTTTTAATCTTTTTTGAGGAGATGTTAAACATTGCCAAAGATCATTATCAATTTCTTTTAATAAAAGAGTTTCAATTTTAGCACCCGTTTCACTTTTAACTCCAAATATTCTAGAGGGTAAAACTTTAGTGTTATTGAGTACTAAAACATCATTAGAATTTAAATAATTAACTATGTCATCAAATCTTTTATGTTCAATATTACCAGTTATTCTATCAAGCACTAAAAGCCTAGAATGACTTCTTTCTTTTATAGGTGTTTGAGCTATCAACTCTTCTGGTAAATAATAATCATAGTAATCAGTTGAATACTTATTCTTTTCCATAATTATCCCCTCTTTAAAATGTCTTTTATATTATACATTATTTTTATTAAAAGTCCATAGTTTTATTATATATTTTAAATTAAAATATAAATTATTAATTTATATTATTTACACCATTTTAACAAAAATAAAAAAAGAGTTTTATAGCTCTTTTAAAATATTTTCAATTTGTTCCTTTGAGTGAAAACCCACAAACTCATTTACTTTTACACCATCTTTAAAAAATATCAAAGTTGGTATACTCATAATTCTATATTTTTCAGATAAATCTCCATGTTCATCTACATTCACTTTTATAACATTAACATTATCTAAACTCTCAAGTACTGGCCCCATCATTTTACAAGGCCCACACCATTCTGCATAAAAGTCAACTAATGTTATTCCTTCTTTTACTAATTCATCAAAACTGTCACCTTTTTCAAATAATTTCATATTATCCTCCATATTTTTCTATTAATGAATCTAATCCATTAAATTTTAATTTATTTCTTTCTCTTAATATTTTTAATGATTTAACATCTACTACTTTATATTTTAAGAATTTTTCTATTGATTTATACTCAAAATCTTTATCTAAATAATTATCTTTCATATTATATAAATCTTCAACTACAATTACATAACCTTTTATTTTGTCAGCTAAAATAGGCGTATTATTAAGCATTACATTACTTAATTTTGAATCATTTATACCTGTTATTCTCATAAATGGTTGTGAGAAGAAAAATAATAATATAAATGTTATAACATACATTTCGATAACTCCAAGAACACCACCAATAATTTTAGAAACTATACCTAAAATTATTGTAGCCTTAAATATTTTTTCGATAATTCCACTTATCCCAACTATTATTTTTAATAAAAGCATTAATAATGACATTGTTATTAAAAATGATATTGACTCATAAAAAATTATATTTATTACTGAAACTGTTCCAAAATATTTAAAATCTATAAATGGAAATCTACTAAAGCAAAAATTTGCAACATAACCTTTTAATAAATAAGAAAGTATTAATACAAATATAAACCCAACAAGAGTTACAGTTTGTTTAATCATTCCCCTTCTAAATCCTATTAAAAAGCCTATTATAAATAATACTATAATAACCGCATCAATTATATTCATAAATACCTCTATTAATAATTATATACTAATTTTAATGAAATTAAAAGAAATATATGATAAAATTAATAAGAGGTGACATTATGAATATTGTATTTAAAGTAAGTGACAATGTAAAAGAAAAAATGATTGAGTATTATCAAGATTTAAAGAAAGAAAAAACACCTCCTTATGCAATCTTTCAAGCACAAGAAGCTGACACTATTATTACACTTTATGAATCTGGTAAAGTTATGTTTCAGGGAGTGTCTGCTGATATAGATGCTAATATGTGGAAAGATCAAGAAAGTTTCTTGAATAATAGAAATATTGATCTAGAAATTAAAGAAAAAGAAGATAAAGAAAATAAAAAAATAGATAAGAGTTACTATTACTATGACGCAATTGGTTCAGATGAAGTTGGTACAGGTGATTACTTTGGCCCAATAGTTGTTACTTCTACTCTTGTTACTAAAGAAACAAGAAAACTTTTAGAAGATTTAAAAATAAATGATTCTAAAAAAATGACAGATGATAAAATTAAAAGATGTGCTCCTATTTTAATGAAAAATATTCCTTATGAAACAAGAATACTTTACAATAATGAGTTTAATGAATGGACAAATAAAAAACATTACAATATGAATAAAATAAAAGCTATATTACATAATGAAGTATTATATAAATTATCTAAAAAACAAGAAGGTAATTATCACAAAATAATAGTTGACCAATTTACTTCACCTAAAAGTTATTTTAGTTATTTAAAACAAGAAAATATTACTGATAAGGTTACTAAAATAACATTTTTAATTAAAGGAGAACAAGCGCATTTATCAGTTGCAGCAGCTTCTGTTATAAGTAGATATATTTTCTTAGAAGAAATGAATAAATTATCTAAAAAATATGGTATAGAATTATCAAAAGGTGCTTCAGATTTAGTAAATATTCAAGGTAAAGAATTAGTTAAAAAATATGGCGAAAACACATTATATAGTATTTCAAAAATAAACTTTAAAAACACTCAAAAAATCCTAAATAATTAGGATTTTTTATTTGAATAAATCCGAATGACTACCAATCCTTAATGCAATTAAAACTAACTTGTCTTCAATTATATTATAAATAAAAAGCCAATCAGGTTCAATATGACATTCATTACATCCCGAATATTTACCAGATAGTATATGGTTTTTATATTTTAAATCTAATGTTTCACCAGAAGAAAGTTTTTCAATTATATCATATAGTTTTTTTATATTTTTACCTTGACTTTTTGCTTTTTTTAAATCTTTTTTAAACTTGGATGTATAATTTATTTTATACTTCATCATCATTTTCCAAACTATCAATAAAATCTTTCATAGAAGTATATCCTTCTTCTGACTCAGCTATCATAAATCCTTCTCTTATAGCTTCTTTTGTTTCATCATTATAATCATCATAAGTAAGTTCAAAAGGCAATTTCTTTTCTAAACACACCTTTTTTAAAAACATGTTTATACCAACACTCATATTAATACCAAAACTATCTAGTATTTTTTTAGATTCATTATATACATTACTATTTACTCTAACACATACTATTTTATCCTTCATTTTTATCACCATTTAAATTGTAATACAAAGTAATACAAGTGTCAATAAAAATAGATATCTTTTTTTGATATCTATTTTATTTCTTCTCTTTTTCCTTTTATTTCATATAATAAATTTAAGGCTTCAATCGGTGTTACTTCATTTGGATTAATACCATCAATAAAATCATATAAAGGATTTTCTTTTTTTTCTATTAATTCAAGTTCAACTTGTTTAATTACTTTCTTTCTCTTTTGATGCCCTTCATAATTATGTAATAATTCATCTGCTCTTTCAATTACTTTATCAGGAAGATTCGCAAGCTTAGCGACATTTATACCATAACTTTTATCAACAGCACCATTTTTTACTTTATGTAAAAATCTAACGTTACCATTTTCTTCATATATCGATACATGAACATTTTTAATACCATCAAAAGTATCAGCCATTTTAGTAAGTTCATGATAATGAGTTGAAAATAATGTCTTACATTTAATATTGGTTTCAATATACTCAATTATTGAACCAGCAAGGCTCATTCCATCATATGTTGAAGTACCTCTTCCTAATTCATCAAATAATATCAAACTATTTTTGGTAGCATTTTTAAGTGCAGTAGCACTTTCTTTCATTTCTACCATAAAAGTGGATTCTCCACCCACTAAATCATCTGATGCTCCTATTCTTGTAAATATCTTATCAATTATAGGAAGATTTGCTTTTTTAACAGGCACAAATGAACCAATCTGATTAAGTATTATTATAATAGCTAACTCTCTCATATAAGTTGATTTACCACTCATATTAGGTCCGGTAATAAGTAGTATATTAGTCTTTTCATCCATTAAAACATCATTAGGTGTATATTCTTCTTTAATAACGCTTTCAACTACTGGATGTCTACCATCTTCTATATCAATAATTCCATTTTCATTAATACTAGGCTTTACAAAATTATTTTCTTCAGCTACAGTCGCATAAGACTGCATAACATCATAAAAAGCAACTTTAGAGGATACAACTTGTAGTTCATGAATATATTTTTTTATTTCTTCTTTAATTTCATTAAATATTTCATATTCTAAATTATTAAGTCTTTCTTCAGCATTTAATATTAAATCTTCCTTTTCTTTTAAAAGCGGACTTACATACCTTTCAGAATTAGTAGTTGTTTGCTTTCTTTCATATTTAAAATCTTCCGGTATATTCTTAACTTGACCTTTACTAATTTCAATATAATAACCAAATACTTTGTTATACCCAACTTTTAAAGTAGATATTCCAGTTCTCTCTCTTTCATCACTTTCAAATTTAGATATAAAGTCTTTACCATTTTTTCTAATATTTCTAAGTTCATCAACTTCACTATTATATCCATCTTTAATTAAATTACCTTCTTTTAATAAAATTGGTGCATTTTCATTAATAGATTTATCTAATAATGTAACAAGTTCAGGAAAAGTACCAATTTCTTCTAAATTTAATTCTTTAAGAATTAAATTAATATCAGGAAGTACACTTAAACTCTTTTTAAGCTGTAATAAATCTCTAGCATTAACGTTGTTACACACTATTTTACCAGTTAATCTTTCTAAGTCATATATCTCATACAAGTATGTTTTAAGTTCACTCTTATATAAAAATTCTTTAATCAATAATTCAACAATATTTTGTCTTTTAATAATTTCATCTTTATTAAGTAGTGGAGATATTATATAACTTTTTAAAAGTCTACTTCCCATTGCTGTTTTAGTTTTATCTAAAAACCAAAGTAAACTGTTTACTCTATCTTTTCCCCTAATTGTTTCAACTAATTCAAGATTTCTTACAGTTTCAATACCAAGTTCCATAAATAACTTAGTATCAACTATTTCCAAATTTTGAAAATGATTTAATTCTTTCTTTTGATTATTAATTAAATAAGATAAGACTATTTTAGTATTATCTATTAATTTAGAATCATTTATATTATTAAAAATATTATTATAATTAGTATCTATTATATTATCTAATATAGATATAAATACATTATAATTAAATTTAAGTTCATATAATATATCCTTATCAAAAGAAGAATTAACAACAACTTCTTTAATATTTAAATTATTGATATAGCTAATTAATTTATTCTTGTCATGTGATAAATAGCAAGCATAAACTTTACCACTTAAAAGATCTGCATATGAAAATATATAATTTAAATAATTATCTGTTATACTTGCAATAAAGTTAAAATCATGTTCATTTAACGCTTCAGTATTAGTTAAAGTTCCTTTACTTACTACTTCAATAACCTCTCTTTTAACAATCCCTTTAGCAGTTTTAGGATCTTCTACTTGCTCACAAATCGCAACCTTATACCCTTTATCAACTAATTTTTGAATATAAATATTAGATGCATGATGAGGCACTCCACACATTGGTACTCTTTCTTCAAGCCCAGCATTCTTACCAGTTAAAGTAAGCTCTAATTCATGAGAGGCTATTTCAGCATCTTCAAAAAACAATTCATAAAAGTCACCTAATCTATAAAAAAGTAATGTATCTTCATATTCGCTTTTAGTTTTAAGATACTCCTTCATCATCGGACTAACAGAATCTATATTTACTTCATTTCTTTTCATAATAACCCTCTAAAATTATTATACAATAAAAAAATATTCTTTAAAAGAAAAAGTGTTTTGACAAGAGCGTTCACCAATGAGCCTAAAAAACATGAGAAGATTTTTTCAATTGGCAAAAAGACAGACAGTGTCTGTCCAATCAAAATGCTCTTGGAGTCATTTTTGCGAATTGCTTAAGTTTGATGATACTGATAAGATTGGTTATTATATTAACATCGCTTCTAAACAAAATTTATCAGTCAGAAAACTTAGAGAAAAAATCAAATCAAATGAATATGAAAAATTAAGTGATGCTACTAAAAGCAAAATAATAAATAAAGAAAAAATTTCTATTAAAAATGATTTACTTAATCCAATTATAATTAATACTAATAATAAAAATATAGATACATTTAATGAAAAAAATATTAATTTTATAATAGCAATTATAGGAATCGAGGCAAAATATAAATGATGAATAGGAAAATAGACTAATCATACACAATTTATTGACTTTTGTGAATAATTAGTCTAATATTGTTTTTTGAATCTTTGAAAACTATTACTGTGTAATATTCTAATATAATAGCATAAATCGGTACTTAGAAAACTTTGGGATTTTTAAGTTTTCAAAATCTTCAAAAGTTCATACATCTCTGTATGAACTTTTTATATGATTATTAATAGAATTGATTAAATGTAATAGATATAAAATATTAAGGCTATTTGTAAGGCAAATTGAACTGAAACCAATATACCATTATTATATACAATTTAAATAATTATATATTTAATATTATTAATATTAAGGTAATTAAATATTCTAATACTATTTTTAATACTTAACTTAATAGTATTATTTTTTATTATTAAAGTATCATTTCCATATATTATATATTTATTTTTTATTTTCATAAAAATAATACTATCAAGATTAATTGATTTATAATATTTATATTTTTCTTCCAAATTCATTTTAAAGCACTTATTAAACTTTATAATTTTACCTAAATATCCATAATAACTACCAAATGAAAGATAATATTTAAGTAAATCATATTTTTTTAAGTTAGCTAATTTTCTATTAATTTTTTTAATTGTTTTTTTATTATAATAAATTTTAAATTTATTATTTACTACTTTATATTTGTATCCCAAAAAAGAAATACCATTACTCAAATTAGTAATAGTACTTTTGGGATTTACTCTTAAATTTAGTTCACTTATTTTAACACTTAAGATTTTAAAAGCCTTCTTTAAGTCCTCTTTATTAGTATCAAGAATAATAAAATCATCCATATATCTAATATAATATTTAAATCCTAGTACCTCTTTAATATAGTGATCAATATTATTAAGATAATAGATTGCTAAGAATTGAGAAGTCATTGCTCCTATACTAAGACCAACACCCTCATTATAATAAGGAATATCAGTTTTAAATTTCTTATTTAAAACTGATATTCTTTCATTAATATATGGTTTATTTGTTTCATTAATTATTATTTTAATTAAATCAATAACATATCCATCTTTTATATCGCACTCTAGCATTTTAATTAATATATTATGATTTATATTATAAAAATATTTACTTATATCCACTTTTAAACAAAATATCTCTTTATTAGGCTCTTTAATCCTAATTTCATTAATATAGTTTTCTATCAATTTATATGCATAAGCACTACCTTTTCCTTTTCTAGTCGCAACATTGCTATCTATTAATTTATTATCTAAATAAGGTATTAAATAATATTTAACAACAAAATGATTAACTATTTTATCAAAAACAGTTTGACTCATTACAAGTCTTGCTTTAGGTTCAAATATTAGAAATAATTTATATGGTAATGGTCTATAAGATTTATTTAATAAACTATTATAAATATTAAATATATTTGTACCTAAATTTAAATTAAATCTAAAAATAGCATTTCTATTTTTACAAGTCTTTTTTACTACACTCCACACATTATAAATATTATTAAAAGACAAATGCTTAAAATAAATGTTATCTATTTTCTTTTTCATTATATTTATTTTTCCAAGCATAAGTCATATTTTTAATATTAGTTAAAAAAAACATAGAATTTTCTAAGTATTTCCTTCTTTTAGGTAATAATTCATATAAATTATTAGTAATAACATCAATCATAGAAATAGTTACAATCATTTCATTAATGTATTTTAATCTAATATTTCCTTTATTATATTGTGCTTCTAATAAATATCTAATTAAATTATAACATTCATCCATTAAATGAATTCTTAAATCTCTATGGACTGCAGGTATTTCATTAGAAACATACTTTCTAATATATTTTTCATACTTTACTACTTCATTATAAAGATTAAAATCACTACTCTGATGCATAGAACTCCTTAAAAAAAATAGTAATTTGCTACCACTCATTCATAAACAAATGATAGCCTACACTATTTGTTTATTTTGAACTAAATAGTCCATAGAACTATACCTGTTTCACAATAGAAAAGCTAAACTTCACCATAACAAAAAAATATTATAAGTTTAGCAAATAAATTTGGAAAATACGGGACGCGCACCGTTAGCATTATTGACATTGTTGTTACTGATACTGCCACTAGTGTTCACGTTACGACCATTAGCATTGTTGTTGTTAAAATAGTTAGGAGAAACAAGCCAAACCAAGAATAAGCCTATCCACGTTTTATATGGTATAATCCTAAGTTAAACATTTAGTCTAACCCAAATTTAGATTTACACAAATTCATCAATCAGATGAATTTGTGTATTTGGTATTTTTATATTAAAACCCTTCGGTTTAATATCATATTTTTTATTATCATTTTCTTCTCTCGCCTGAAAGGGTTTTCAGGCGAATATACAAGAGTAAAGAGTGGCGCCTATAAACAACTCTATTCTATTACATATGGATTAGATAAAGATCCATCACCTGTTATAGGCCTGTTAGATGGCGCCAGTGAAACTACGGGACGCGCACCGGCAGCAGTATTGACACTGTTGCCACTGACCCTGCCACTAGTGTACACGAAACGACCAGCAGCATTGCTGAAGTAAAAAGAGTAAGGAGAAACAAGCCAATTATTTTGACCAGTTTTTCTTATATTATTATTGTTTATAAGATTCATTTCTGGAACCGTAGCTAATCCTATTGGATATTTAATCTGTGCATTTGCATTCGAAACACTAAATTTATCTATGTTATTTGTACATCCTAATGTTGTTACTGTACCATAATTGTTAAATTGTAAAGCTGTTGATTTAGAGCCATTTTTTGACCATCCACCTAAATTGCTTATACTTCTATCATTACAATATACTGCATCTTGGTCTATATAATCTTCTGCATCTGTTCCGTATATATTATTATAATACCAATTTTCTAAATATGATTTTATTGCTGAATCATGTGTATTTGTACTATTTGTTAGCATTTTACTTATTGCATCTTCTATTTTATCTCCACCTGTTAGTTCAATATAGTAATTATTATAGTAATAATATCTTACTTTACCATCTGTACATGTTGAGGAAGTTGTATTACATGTATAATGATGGGTATCATTATACTCTGTTCCAGTTTCTCTCAATTCATAATTACTTTCATTCCAATATACATCATTTCCCATTATTGAATCACTTGCTGGAGCTGAGCTTCCTACATATTCATATGCAGTAAATCCATATTTATATCCTGCATATGCTGGGGATAGATAATTTACATTAAATGAAGATGTTCCTATTTGGGCATGCTGGGTATCACCTATTGTGTAGCTTGTATACCACGCATTATTAGCAGTTGTTCTATGTGGAGTATTCACATAATATAGTGTTGTACATGTTGAAGGAGTATTACCATTTTTACATGTATATTTCCCTAATATATATTCTTTATCACTACTATTACTCCAATTTTTTACTACTGGATTTACTAATGTAAACTCTCCAGTAGTTGTATTATATGTAAATGTATCTGAATACATATAGTTGCCTATCATAGAGCCTGATGCACCATTCGTTCCTATTATTCCTTTATGATTATAATCAGTACCAACATCTTGTCTTAAGCAATTACCACTTCCATCTGGGTCTCCATTATATATTAATTTTATTCCACCTGTATCTGTTGTTCTAAGTATTTGCCAGCAAAATCCTGCAAATTTAACATTTATTTTATTATTTAATAATTCATTTGCTTGAGTTGCATCATTTGCAGTACTTGTTTTTATATAATAAACTGTTTTTCTTGCTGTCTCTCCATATGTATCATTTGTGTCATTTCCTGAATAAGTAGAAGCATATGTACCAGCTGTTGCTAAGTTTTTTACAACTTTATAAAGTGGATGTTCATCTGCTCCTTCTGATATGTTTAATGTTCCTCTAAATGATTTTCCTTGATTATAGTTTTGATTAGAATATGTTTCTATAAATGATACTGTTACTGTATATGTATGTGTTTCTCCTGGAGCTATTTCTATATTACTTTTAACACGTATATTACTTGAAACTGTTGTTCTTGTTGGTATTGGTTTATTAATTGTTGGACATGTACTTCCTGATTTATTTGATGAACATGTTGCGGATAATACTAATTCATCATTTATTACTCCATTTAATAAATCTCTCCATATGATATTATAGTATACTGTTTTATTACCATTATTATATACTGTTAATGTTTTAGAACTACTTGTCCATCCTGGCGTTATTGCTTGATCTGATAATATTTGTACATCTGTATACACCAAACTCATATTAGCTGTTGTTAAATTTATAGAAGAGGCAGTATCATTACCAGTTATTTGTATACTAAAATAAGCATAAGTTAATCCACTTACGGCTACAAATATTAATATTGCAGTTAATACTATTATTTTTATTCTATTACTCTTATTAAGGTTGTTTTGTTCCATAACAAAGCCTCTCTATTCTATAAAATAATGATACAATAAATCTCTATAAGTTTCAAGTATAAATAAAAATTTTTTCAAAACAAATTATTAATTCAAATTATAAATTATCACTATCTATCATTATTGTAACTGGTCCATCATTTAATATTGATACTTTCATATCACTTCCAAATATACCGGTTTCTACTTTTATATTATTTTCTCTTAATTTATTATTAAAATAATCATATAATTTAGAAGCTTCATTAAATGATAAAGCATTAATAAATGATGGTCTATTGCCTGATGATAAATCTGCATATAAAGTAAATTGTGAGATACTTAATATTTCCCCATTTACATCTATTATACTTTTATTCATTTTGCCATTTTCATCTTCAAATATTCTAAGGTTTACTATCTTTTTTATTACTTTATCAATTATAGTTGTATTATCATTACGAGTAAAACCAACTAATAATACATATCCATAATTAATACTTCCATTAATTTTATCATTAATAGTTACACTACTATTTTTACTTCTTTGAATTAATACTCTCATTAATTAAACACTCTTTCCACTTTTAATACATAATTTATATTTTTTAAATCTTCTATAAATTTATTTAAATCTTCTATATTATTAACTCTTATACTTATTTCATAGTAATATGAATCTGTTTTATTATTTAAATTAAATGATTCAATAAATACGTTGTCTTTACTTGCAATATTAATTAAATCCGTTAAATTTTCTTCATTTGAAATTATATAAATATTCAATATTACTTTATATTTATTAGTCTGTCTATCATTCCATTTAACATCCACTACTCTTTCAGTAATATTTGATATATTAGGACAGTTCTTAGAATGAATTTTAATACCATTTCCTTTAGTAACATAACCTATTATATCTTCACCATACACTGGATTACAGCAAGATGCAAAAGATGATTTTATATCAGGATATCCTTCTATTAAAACATCATTATTTGATTTTATTTCATTATATGGTTTAAGTTCAACTTCTTTTTTAGGGAGTAATTTATTAATTATAGTACTTGGTAATATTTTAAGAATATAAACGTTAAAATATAATTCATCAATACTATCTAATTTTAAGTCATTTAATAATTTATTAATATTTTCTTCTGTAAATAATTCATCAAAGTTTAGATTTCTTTTATTTATTTCTTCTTCTAACATCTCTTTACCAAGTAAAATATTTTTATCTCTTTCTTTTTTATAGAAATATGATCTTATTCTACTTTTAGCTTGATCTGTTTTAACAAATTTTAACCAGTTTTTATTAGGAGAACTACCCTTTTTAGTATTAAGTTCAATTATATCTCCATCTTCAATAATATAATCTAATTTTACCATTTTATTATTAGCAAGAGCTCCTACTGTAGTGTTACCTACTTCAGAGTGAATTTTATATGCAAAATCTATTGGAGTTGAACCATAAGGAAGTTCTATTACATCTCCTTTAGGAGTAAAGGCATATATTTCTTTTGCTTTTAATTCAGAATTTATATTCTTAAAGAAATCCATATTATTATCTATATCTTTTGATTCAATTAATGTTCTAAAAGTTTCAAGTCTTTCTTCAAGAGTAGTTTTTACTTTACCATTTGTTTTTTCTTTATAAGACCAATGAGAAGCAACACCTGATTCAGCAATTTCATGCATTTCATATGTTCTTACTTGTACTTCATATTTTCTATTATTCACGCCAAAAACAGTAGTATGTAAACTTTGATACATATTACCTTTAGGATTAGCAATATAATCTTTAAATCTTTTAGGTATTGGTTTAAATTTAGAATGAATTAATCCAATTACTAAGTAGCATTCTTCTATTTTATTTACTATTACTCTAAGACCTAATAAATCATATATATCTTCCCATTTTTTTCCATTATGAAGTTTATTATATATTCCTCTTACTGACTTAACTCTACTAGATATTTCAAATTTAATATTGTGAGATTCTAATAATTCTATTAATTCTTCTTTCATAGAATTCAAATCATTTTCTAACTCTTCTTTGCTAGCATTTATTTTATTTAAAATATCCTGATATTCTTCAGGATGAGAAAATTTAAGACATAAATCTTCTAATTCTGCCATTATCTTTTTAACACCCAATCTATGCGCGATAGGTATTAATATATTCATAGTTTCATCTATTATTTCTTTTTGATGAGCATCTTCTTTTATATATATTGTTTTCATGTTATGAAGACGATCAGCAAATTTAATAAATAGTGCTTTAGGATTTTCAGCAAGACCAACTGTAATTCTTCTATATCTTTCAACATTATTTTCTTTTTTAAACGTCCTTTTTAAATGACTTATTTTTGAGATACACTCTAAAATAATTGCAGTTTCTTCCCCAAATTTTTTTTCTATTTCTTCATATGTTCTTTTGCCTAAAGTAATTGCTTCATGTATTAAAGCAGAACCAATAGTAACAGGATCCATTTTTAAATCTGCAAGTGTATATGCAACGGCAATAGGGTGAAAAATATAATCTTCACCCGTTTCTCTTTTCATATCTTTAAAAATATCTTTTGCTTCTTCATAATACTTATCAATAAGCATTATGTCTTCTTTATCCATATAAATTTTTAATTTTTTGATTAAATCTTCATATGTGATAATTTCAACCGTATTATTCATAATACTCCTTAGGAATTAATTCCTTTTATAGACATCTCATCTAGTTCTTTTTTAATTGGTTTTTTAGGTTTCTTTAAATTCTTTATTTCTAATAATCTCCATAAATTAGGCGCAAATATTAGTGATGAAATTGTTCCACCTATAAGACCTATTAATATAGCTATATTAAAAGTAAATATTTCATTAACGCCTAATATTAACAATGATAATACTGCAATTATTGTTGTAATTGATGTCATTATATTTCTTACTAATATATTATTTAAGCTTTTATTTACTATATCAGATAATTCTTCTTTAGATTTAAATGTTTTTATATTATCTCTAATTCTATCAAATATAACAATAGTATCATTTATTGAATAACCTATTATTGTTAAAATAGATGCTATTACTATAAAATTAAATTGTAATCTTAATATAATGAATCCAACTATTATTAATACTACATCATGTATTAAAGCCACTAAACCAGAAATACCAAATGTAAAACTAAATCTAATAGCAATGTATATAATAATTGCTAAGAATGCTATTAATAAACTATATATTGCATTTTTAGTTAAATTTTTAACTACCATTGTACTTATTTCATTTATTGAAACATCTACACCCATATCAGTATATTTATTTAGTATTTCTTCTTTATCTTTTTCGGATATAATTTGATTTAATTTGATATACCCTTCTTTAGAAGTTCCTACATAATAATTGTATTCATCTATATCATAGTCTTTAACATACTCTGTTAATTCTTTTAAATCAAAATCTTTTTCACTTACAAGTGTTATATTAGTTCCACCAGAAAAATCTACTCCAAAATTTATTCCTTTTACAAAATAAAATACAATTCCTGTAACTAAAATAACTATAAATGTAACTAATAAATATCTAGAATATTTTACAAAATCAAATTTTCTTTCTTTATTCTTTTTACCAAATAATAAATTAAATTTCTCATCAAATACTCGAGTGTTAACTAAATACTTAATTAATAATCTATTGATTATAACCATGGATATAATAGTTACTACTATTGATATAATTAACATAGTTGCAAATCCTTTAATAGAACTTTGACCAAATATATAAAGAATAACTGCAATTATTAACGTTGTTACATTTGCATCTATTATTGCAGATAAACTACTTTTAGAGCCTTTTTCAAAAGCTTCTTTTAAATTATTTTTATATTGATCTTTAACTCTTTCAATTAAGATAATAGATGAATCAACTGCCATACCAATACCAAGTATTAAAGCAGCTATTCCAGGAAGAGTTAATACTCCACCAAGTAAATTAAATATTACAAAAGTTAAAAGCGAATATATTGTAAGTGAAATTGATGTTATAATACCACTTACTCCATATTTAATTATTAATAGCAAAAATATTAAACCAAGTGTAATTAAACCTGCTATACCACATTTTTCTATTGTTTTAGCTCCAAAAGAAGCAGAAACAGAATGCGGTGTAGAGTCTTCTACTAATTTTGTTGGAAGACTACCAGAATTAATTAATTCTGCAAGTCTTGTTACTTTTTCTTTTGTAAAGTTTCCTTCTATAATAACACTAGAACTGTTTAATCCTTCATTTACATAGGCTGCTGATAAACATTTTTTATCTTCATCTGTCCCACAAGTAGAAGAAGAATTCTTAAAACTATCTTTTTCTTCATCAAAATCTAACCATATTACCATACGATTATCGCTACTTTTAGATAAATTATTAGTCACTTTATAAAATGCGGCAGTATCTTTTATATCAAGTTTAACGACCGGTCTTAAAGTTTGACTATTAGTATCTACACTTGCTCCTCCAGAACCTAATATATCAGATGACATTAATAAATTATCAGAAGTATCTCTAAAAGATAAAAGTCCAATTGTACTTATTATTTCCTTAGCTTCTTTTTCTTCTGTTACACCAGGAAGTTGTATTCTAAGAGTATCTCTTCCTTCAAATGTAATAACCGGTTCACTTACCCCTAAAGTATCTATTCTATTTACTATTGCTTTATATGTATTATTTAGATCGTTCTCGGTTAATTCACCATTTCCAGATAAAGGTTTAACTTTATAAAGAATTTCAAATCCCCCTTGTAAATCTAAACCAAAATTAATATTTTTTAATGTTGGTATAAAAAGAACAACAGTTAAAGCTAATATTATTACATATAAAATTATTAATTTGGTTAATTTTTTCATAATAAATTATTATCCTCCTCATTTATATTTCTTTCAGTGTTTTTTAAAATATTCATTACATAATTAGTTATTAAATTTTTATCTAAATAAAGTATATCATTTGTAAGTTCATAAATTGATAAATTATCTTTATTTGACCAAGCAGACTCTAACAAATAATTAAAAATATCCTCTTCCTTGATATAATCCAAACCAAGTCTTTTAAGTTCAAGAACTTTTGAATATAATGCTGGTTTTAATCTTTTATATAAATCATCAATTGTTTTAAAACCATTATTCATAAACTATCCTCTTACATTTTCTTTAATTTTTTCGATTGCATCTTTTATAGGCATTTCTAATACTTCATTACTATTTCTATTTTTATATTCAACTATACCATCTTTTATTTTATTACCTATAACTATTCTAATTGGAAGGCCAATTAAATCCATATCATTAAACTTAACACCTGGTCTTTCATCTCTATCATCAAGCAATGTATCTATACCTATTGAATTAAGTTTATTATATAAATCATTTGCATACTTTAATAATTCTTCATCTTTAGAGTTGATTAAAACTATTCCAGCTTTATAAGGGGCTACTTCCATCGGCCAAATAATTCCTTTATCATCGTGATGTTCTTCAACAATGGCAGCCATACATCTTCCAAGACCAATTCCATAACAACCCATAAAAACTGGATTTAATTCATTGTGTTCATCTGAGTATTTAAGATTTAATGCTTCGCTATATTTTGTCCCAAGCTTAAATAAATTGCCTATTTCAATACCATTTTCAAATGATAATTTTTCACCACATATTGGACATTTAGCACCATCTGAAACGAATGTAATATCCTCAAACATATCTACTTTGTAATCTTTAAGATTTACATTTTTAATATGGTAATCTTTTTTATTAGCACCAGTAATACCATTTTTAATATATTTTATTTTTTTATCTGCAATTACTTTTATTTTAGAGTCAATTGGACCTATAAAACCTTTTATAAAGCCTAAAGAAATAATTTCTTCATCATTAGCAAGTTCTAAAGTATTGCATTTTAATACTCTTTTTAATTTTGTTTCATTCACTTCATCATTTCCAAGAGTTAAAACCATGTAAAACTTATCATTTGCTTTATATATTAAACTCTTAATAAACTTATTTTTGTCTTCGCTCATATAATTAGATATTTCTTCAATGGTTTTCATATTAGGCGTATAAACTTTTTCAATATTTTTTTCTTTCTCATTAGACATTGTATAATCTTCTTTTGAATAAGCAATATCTATATTTGATGTATAAGAACATTTTGTACAAAAAACAAGTTTATCTTCACCCGCTTTATTTATTGCTTGAAATTCTTCTGATAAAAGTCCACCCATTGCACCTGAATCAGACTCTACTACCAAGTATTTAATTTTCATTCTATCAAAAATATTTTTATAAGCATCATACATATCTTTATAGCTTAAATCCAATCCAAGTTCATCCGCATCAAAAGAATAAGCATCTTTCATTAAAAACTCTCTTACTCTTAAAAGCCCGTATCTTGGTCTTGGTTCATCTCTAAATTTATCCCCAATTTGATATAAATTAAAATGCAAATCTTTATAACTTTTAACATGATAAGAAGCAGCCATAGTAAATAATTCTTCATGAGTTGGTCCTAAGCAGTAATCTTTTCCAAATCTATCTTTAAATGAAAACATATCGCTTCCAAATTTTTCTCTCCTACCCGTTGTCTTATAAACTTCTTCTTGAATTAAAGAAGGCATCAACAATTCTTGAGCACCTTTCTTATTCATTTCTTCTCTTATTATCTTTTTAATATTTTCTAAAACTTTATATCCAAGAGGTAAAAACATATAAACCCCAGAAGAAGTTCTTTTAATCATTCCGCTTCTAACTAAAAAATTGCCACTAATAGAATCTTCATCTTTAATGTTTTCTTTAATTGTATAAAAATAACTATTCTTAAGTTTCATTTTTCCTCCTTAATCTATACACTGAGACTCATTCATTTGTGCAGTTACTTGATAATTAGTATTGCCATGATAATTATAACTACTTGTATAATTTTCTAAGTCTATATTACTAAATATATTTTCATATCTTATACAGACAGTTTTAGGATTAAATGATGTATTGTAACTATTAGGTTGTCCTGGTATTAATAATAATGAGGGTGTATCATCATTATCACCAGAAATGTATCCTAATTGCATTAAACTATCTACTGTAATTACATATCCTTTTTTGCCATCAGCACAAATTTTATAATGACTATCAGATGTATTATTTAAATCATTAAGATGTTCTTTACCATATTCAATAGCTGAAGTTACAATATATTTTTCTTTTTGAATACACATGTTTTTGTTAGAATTTTTTAAAAATTTTGCAATTGAAATAGTAGCAAATGTAACAATAATTCCTAAAAGAATGATTACTGCTAATAATTCAATCAATGAAAAACCTTTCTTTCTCATAAATATCCTTCTTTCTATTAAATTATATCAAATAAAATAAAAAAACAAAATAGATTGAAATTAAAAAATAATTATTGTATAATTAATTTTAGAATAAAAGGGAGAATGAATATGAAAGAATTTGACTTTGAAAGCATGCCTATTGTTGAAATAGTTAATGAAATCATAATGGATGCAGTTAACAAAAATGCTTCAGATATTCATTTTGACCCTACTAAAGAAAATTTACGTTTAAGAATTAGAATAGATGGTGAACTTAGTGATTATGGTGTTATTGATAAAAAATATCAAAAAAATATCATAAGTCGTATTAAAATGATAGCCGGAATGAACATCATGGAAACTCGTCTTCCACAAGATGGTGCTATTAAAAATAAAATTGGTGAAAAAGCATTAGATCTTCGTGTTTCTTCCCTACCTACAAACAATGGAGAAAAAGTTGTTGTTCGTATACTTGATTACTCTCAAAGTTTAAAAGGCCTTGAAACTTTAGGATTTAGTCAAAAAAGTTTAGATAAAATATATAAAATGATAACTGTACCAAACGGAATTATTTTAGTTACTGGTGCTACTGGTACTGGTAAATCTACAACTGTTTACTCTATTTTACAAAAACTAAATACCGAAAATGTTAATATTATTACTGTCGAAGACCCAATAGAAATGGATATTAAAGGTATTAACCAAGTACAAGTTATGTCTGAAATTGGTCTTACTTTTGATAATGTTTTAAGAAGTATATTAAGACAAGACCCTAATATAATAATGATTGGTGAAATAAGAGACTCTGAAACTGCTAGAATGGCTGTAAGAGCATCTATCACAGGTCACTTAGTATTATCAACAATACATACTAATAACTCTTTAAATACAATTGAAAGACTTACAGATATGGAAATTGAAAGATACTTACTTGGTAGTGCCTTAACTGGTATTATTTCTCAAAGACTTGCAAGAAAAATATGTCCTAAATGTGCAATTAAAAAACCTACTACCGATTATGAAAAAAATGTATTTAAACAAGTTTTAGGCGTTGAAGTAAATGAAATGTATCATCCTAATCCTGATGGATGCCCAGAGTGTTCTCATGGATATAGAGGTCGTGTCGCAATTCTTGAGGTTTTAAGAATATCAGAGGAAATAAAAGATGCTATTGTAAATGCATTACCAAAAACAGAACTTAGAAAGCTTGTATATAATGGAGATGTTATTACTCTATTACAAGACGGTTTAGAAAAGGTTATTGAAGGTGTAACATCTTTTGAAGAAATATTAAAGATTATTGATTTAGAAAACGACTTAACAAGTTATAAAGATTTTAATTTAAAAACAAATATGGATGTCAGTATAGTTAAAAGTGAAGAAAATAATAAGACAGAAAATATTCCACCAATAGAATTTTTAGGATAAAAAAAGAAATTAGAACTAAACTAATTTCTTTTTAAATTTTTCATTTTCGATTTAACTAATTCATTATTAATAGTTTCATAATCAAAATTATTTGATTCAAATCTTTTAACATAATCTCTATATCTGTCTACTTCATTCATATTAAACCATTTAAACATATGCAAAATATCATTTTCATTCTTTTCTTCATAATAATTTTTAATTAAATCATAACCTTCTTTTAAGCAATCAATTCGTTTATCTAAAAAAATGTATACTTCTTTTTGATTAAGATGATAAAAATATTTAGGATACTTTTTAAAATCTATACCGGTTATGATCTCTTTATAAAGATTATTAGATTCCTTAATAACTATTATTTTTTCATCATAAATTTCTAATTTTTTTGTGCCACACATAGTATCAACTATTTTGCATACTTTTGCTGTATATATTTCTTTATTGTCTTCCATGTTATTCTTCTTTCTTAATTCCAGTTATTACTTCTAAAGCTTTCTTCATTCTCATATCGTATTCTATCGCTTCTTCACTACCGACATTTTTAATTAACTCTTCTTTAGTAATACCATATTTTTCAATCATTTTAACTATTTCTTTAGAAAGTTCTTCTTTTGTAACTTTGATGCCTTCTTTTTCTGCAACCGCATCAACTACTAATCTATAACTTACTCTTTTTTTAGCTTCTGGTTTCATTTGTTCAATTAAATTTTCTTTTGAAGATTTAGTAATTGTTAGATATTGATTAATGTCCATGCCTTGCATAGATAATCTTTCAGAAAATTCATGGTATATTCTTTCTGCTTCATCATTTATTATTTCTTCATCAATTTCATATTTAGCATTTTCCATAACTTTATCTAAACACTCAAGAATATATTCTTCTTCTACTTGTCTTTCTTTATTAATTTTAAGATTATTCTTAATCTCGTTTTCTAAAGTCTCTTTTGTATTTATACCTTCCATACCTAAATCTTTGAAGAAATCATCATTTAATTCAGGAATTATTCTTTCTTTAACATCATTAATTTTTACTTTAAATACTACTTTTTGGCCTTTTAAACTATCTACGTGATAATTCTCTGGGAATGTAAGTTCTAAATCTTTTGTATCACCTTTTTTAAGACCAACTAATCCTTCTTCAAATCCAGGAATAAAAGTATGGCTTCCAATAGTTAAAGAATGATTTTCACCTTTGCCACCTTCAAAAGCAACACCATCTTTAAATCCCTCAAAATCTATAATAGCAATATTACCTTCTTTTATTTTTGAATCAGTTGATTTAAGTTCAGCAAATTGTTCTTTTAAATGTTCTATTTCATGATTAATTTCTTCTTTTGTGACTTTTACATCTTTTTTATTAATCTTTAAATCACCATTTTTATATTTCCCTAATTTAACTTCTGGTATACTTATAATAGTAAATTCAACTTCTATTGACTTTTCATCTATTGATTTTAAATTTACTTGTGGTGTACAAGCTGGTTTTAAAGTTTCTGGATCTTCTAATAATTTATCAAGCATTACAGGAAGAGCTTCATCTATTGCATGATCATACAAATGAGCTACTCCAAATTTTTTAATATAAATTTCTTTTGGAACTTGACCTTTTCTAAATCCATCAACATTAACCTCTTTAGATACATGTTTAAAGGCATGATCTAAAATATTTTCCCATTCTTTTCCCTCTAATTTAACATTATAATTTTTTTTCATATATTTCTCCTTCTTTTTTGCATATCATATTATAAACCTTTTTTTTATTATTTTCCAGTTATTTTAGATATTTCTAACTTTTTTTTAGTCATATTGTTTTCAATTGCAATTCTTTGAACCACAAATAAACTTATTATACTTGTCAAAGTAAATGATCCACCATAACTAAGAAGTGGTAATGGAACACCAGTAAGTGGCATTAACGCAAGTACCCCCATAAAGTTAATTATTATGTGCATTAAAAAAATCATGGCTACTCCATAACAGATTATGGAATTCCTAAGATTATAACATTCTTTAGATATTTTTATTATTCTAAATATTATATATCCATAACCAATAAGAATCACTAGGCCAGCTATCACACCTAACTCTTCTACTAAAATGGTAAATATAAAGTCAGTGTGGGCTTCTGGTAAATATAAATACTTTTGAGTGGATTTACCTATTCCCATTCCAAACAACCCGCCATTATGTATTGCAATAAAGCCATTACAAACTTGATAACCGGTATCTTTTGTATATCTGCTACAGGGTGCTCTAAACTCAAATCTACTTTTTTGTCTTTCTGTTAAAATTGATGAAGAAAAAATTAAAAATAAAGCTATTATAACTATACCAGCACCAGCTCCAAGTTTAAGTATTGAAACTAAATTATTTTTTTTCATAGGAATAGCAATAAAAGTTAAAAATATTATCCCGGCTATTATTATTGCAGTTCCCAAATCAGGTTGAGCTGCAACTAGCAAAAATACTACTCCACATATTGTTAAAAATAACCAAATCTTATTTTGATTAGTACCTTCTTTAACGTAACTATCAAAAAATATTCCCATATATATAATTAATATTAGTTTAGCAAATTCACTAGGCTGAAAAGAAAAAGCCCCTATTTTAAACCAACTTTTTGCACTATTTACAATAGTACCATAAAATAATAAGCATGCAAGAACAGCCAATAAACAAATTAATAATATTTTTACTATTCCTTTATACCTATTTATATCAATTTTTATAATTATTAAAAACCCTAGTAAAAAGGAAATAACAACAAATAATAATTGTCTTAAGAAAAAATAATAAGGTCCAACATTATATCTTACAACAGCAGCAACTGAAGATGCTGATAATACTAAAAGAATACCTATGCTGCAAAACAAAAGCATCATAAGTAAAAGTGGCTTATCCATATACTTTAAAAATTTATGTTTTTTCATTTTCTACCTCATTTATTATTTTATCATAATAATATAAAATATTTAATATATTTAGGTAAAAAGTATGTCAAATTTACTTCATTTGTCATATAAAATTATAGGTAGTAAAAGGAGGTAACTTATGAATTATTATGGATACACAAGTGGATATGGTGTAAATCCATACGCTTACTCTTACGGAGGATGTTATAATGCAATGCCATATTATGGTGGTGGTTACGGATTCGGTTACGGAGCTGCTATCATATTAGTACTATTTATACTTCTTGTAGTTGTTTTCGGAGCCGGATTTTTAAATGGCAATGAAAGATAAAAAAGAAAGATAACTTCTTTCTTTTTTTATTGAAACTTGAAAAAGTGAATCTTTTTTGGTAAAATACTTGCCGAAAGAAGGGGTACTATGTTAAAACAATCTCAAATTCTTGATGAAAAAAATAAAATATTAAGAAAAATTAGTAACAAAGTTTCTTTTCCATTAGATGAAGAAACTAAAAAATTAATTAATGATATGATTAAATACTTAAGACTCAGTCAAGATGAAGAATATGCAGAAAAAAACAACATTAGAGCTGGAATGGGTCTTGCTTTTCCTCAACTTGGAATATTAAAAAGAATATTTGTTATTTCATATAAAAATGATGATGGCACATTTGAAGAGCATATAGTTATTAATCCGGAGATTATATCCAACTCAGAAGAAAAGATATATGTTGAAGAAGGAGAAGGATGTTTATCTGTAAATAGAGCTGTTGATGGAATTGTTCCTAGATATGCAAGAGTTACAGTTGAATACAATGATATTGATGGCAATAAAATTTCTATTAGAGTAAGAGAAGAAATGTCTGTTGCCTTTCAACACGAAATTGACCATTTAAATGGAATATTATTTGTTGATAAAATTGACAATTCTAATAAAGATAATATGAGAGCAATATAGTTCTCTTTTTTTGTTGAAATATTCTTATTAATGTATTATAATTATTATAGGTGAAAATATGAAAGCAAGAGAAATTGTTAGATTAACATTATGGAGCTTACTTTTTATATGCTTTTTAGTTTTGGGATTGATCGGATTAATTATGAAATAAAAAAAATAAAGTATACTTTATTTTTTTTTACAAAAATCAGAAAACACTAAATGTTTTCTAATTTAACACTAACTAATTTACTTACTCCAGATTCTTGCATAGTTATTCCATACAATAAATCTAAATATTCCATAGTTTTCTTTTTATGAGTAATTATTAATAATTGAGTTTTACCTCTATAATTTGATAAGTATTCTCCAAATTTTTCTGCATTTACTTCATCTAAAGCGGATTCAACTTCATCTAATATTACAAAAGGTACTTTCTTTAAATTCATTATTGAGAACAATAAACTAATTGCAGTCAACGTTTTCTCACCACCAGAAAGTAAAGATAACGGTTTTAGATTCTTTCCAGGAGGTATTGCTATTATATCAATACCTGTTTCTAATATATCATCAGGATTAGTTAATTTAAGACTGGCTTCCCCTCCACCAAATAAATCTCTAAACACTTTTGAAAATTCAATATTTATTCTATTAAATGAAGAAACAAATTTATCTTTCATAACATTATCCATATCAGTTATTATGCTCAATAAATCTTTCTCACTATTTAATAAATCTTCTCTTTGAGAATTTAAAAAAGTATATCTTTTACTAACTCTTTCATATTCTTCAATACTATCAAGATTTACATTTCCTATTGACTTAATTGTTTTCTTTAAAGTAGAAACCAGTTTTCTTGCTTCTAATTCATCCATGTCTAATGAATATTTACTTTTTGCGCCTTCGTAACTTAAAGAGTATTCTTCATTTAAATGATTTAATAAATTATCTAAAGACATATTTAGTTTAACAATTTCAATATCTAATTCATTAATTCTATTTTGAGATGTTAAATATAATGAATTTTGTTTTTTATTCTCATTTTCAATATCATTTAATTTATCACTTAAATCACGTTTTTTAGATGTCTCAAATTCTATTTTTTGTTTTAAATCATTGCATTCCTTTTCTTCTTCATAATAATTTTCCATTATTTTTTCAATAGTTTTATCTTTATCAGCTTTATCATTTAAATCTTTTATTTCGTTAGTTATTTTAAATAGATTTTCTTTTAATTCTCCTAACAATTGCTCTTTGGAATCAATTAATTCTTTATATTTTGCAACTTCAATATTTATATTTAATATCTTTTCTTCTAATACCTTTTTATTATATTCAATATCATTTATTTCATTTTGAGCATAATTGATTTTATTAGAAATATCATCTAATAAAATTTTTGATTTTTCTAATTCATTCTTGTCATTTATGTATGAATTATTATATTTAAAACTTCCTCCACTTAAAGAACCACCAACATGCAATAAGTCTCCTAATAAAGTAACTACTCTGTATCTATGATTTATTTTCTTACTTATTTTTATTGCATTATCGATATTATCAGCAACTATTATATTTCCAAGTTGATTCTTAATAACATTATAATACTTTTTATCAAAATCAATTAAATCACTTAATACACCTAAATATCCATCAGATGATTTACAAATATTTAAAACTTCTGGTTCAACACTTTTAGGCTTGATTATATTAAGTGGAAAAAAAGTTGCTCTACCTTTATTATTGATTTTTAAATATTCAATTGCTTTTTTAGCAGATTCTTCATCATCAACAATAACAAAATTAAAAGAACTTCCTAAAGCAATATCAAGTGCAACTAAATATTCTTCTTTTGCATCAACAACATTCCCTATTACATCACAAATACCATTTAATGCTGGATTATCTAAAACCACCTTTACTGCATATGGTAATTTAGACATATTTTCGATATTAGAGTTTAATAATTCTATTTTAGAAGAAATTTCTAACTCTTTTCTTTTTAAATTGTTAAATTCAATACTCTTTAAAGTTAATTTCTTATTTTCATTTTCTAATGATTCACTATGTTTTTTTAATTCATTATATTTTTCTTTTCCTAATTCTTTATTTGTTTCTATTTCCTTTTCAACAAAAGATATTTCGTTTGATAATTTTAATTCTTCATCTTTAATATAAATTAATCTATTTTTGATTTCATCACTATTTTTATCATATTTACTTCTTTCAATTGCCAATTCTTTTTTTGATAATAAATCAGATAATGTCTCTTTACTATTTAAATATCTATCTCTTAAATTTGAAATTAATTCTTCTGATTTTATATTTTCTAATTTTAATTTTTCTATTTCTGCAGTATTTTTAGAAGTGTTTTTAGATGCTTCAGTTAATTCTAAAGTAAGTTTATCTTTATCAGATTTTTTTATTTTTAATGTTTCATTAAATTTTGTTATATCTTTTACCATTAAAGCAATATCAACATTTTCTAACTTTTCTTTATTTTCTTTATAAATAATAGCTTTCTTACTTGCTAACTCTAATGGTTCAATTTGAGTTTTTAATTCATCAATTATCATATTGACTCTATCTATATTTTCATGCGTTTTAGATAATTTTCGCAATGTTTCTTCTTTTCTCTTTTTATATTTTAAAACACCAGCAGCTTCCTCAAATATTATCCTTCTTTCTTCGGGTCTATCAGATAGTATTTCTTCTATTTTATTTTGAGGAATAATATTAAATGATTCTTTTGAAGAAAAAGAATCTACAAGTAAATCATTTATATCTTTTAATCTACATTTTTCATTATTTAAATAATACTCATTCTCACCGCTTCTTGATACTACTCTTTTAATAGTTATTTCATTATAATCACTTTGTAAACTATTATCACTGTTATCAAATGTTATTGAAACAGAAGCAGTATTAGATGGATTTCTACTTTTAGATCCACTAAAAATAACATCACTCATCCCAGATGATGCTCTTAAAGTTTTAACTGATTGTTCGCCTAATACCCATTTTATTGCATCGACAATATTACTTTTACCAGATCCATTTGGACCAACTATTCCAGTAAAATTGCTGTCAAGATTAATTGTAACTTTATCTGCAAAAGACTTAAATGAATTTAATTTTATTTCTTTTATATACATATTAATACCTACTTTGCTTGTTTAGAAAAAGCATCTTTAGCAGCGTTTTGTTCTGCTTCTTTTTTACTACCACCAACACCTATACCATATACAATTCCTCCAATTGAAACTGTCACTTTAAATACTTTGGCATGAGCTGGACCGCTTTCATCAACAACTTTATATTTTAAAGATTTTTTTTCAGTTTGAACTTGCTCTTGAAGCATTGATTTATAATCTTTTAAAAAGTCTGCTTCTGTTTCTATGTATGGAACAATTAATTTATTAAATAATTCTCTTACTTTATTTAGTCCTTGTTCTAAAAATATAACCCCAATTACAGCTTCAAAAACATCAGCTATAACAGTTTTATTTGCTTCTTTTATTCCATTACCAAGTTTAATATAACTACCTAAGTTAATCTTACTTGCATACTCATATAAAGCATTTTCACAAACATATAAACTTCTAAGTTTACTCATTTCTCCTTCGGGCAAATGAGTTTTTCTATAAAAATAGTCACTCGATACAAGTTCAAGTACTGCATCACCTAAAAATTCTAATCTTTCATAAGATTCAACATCATTTTCATTAGCATATGAAGTATGCGTTAAAGCTTTATTAATTAAACTTTCTCCTTCAAATTCAATTCCATAATCTTTTAATAATTCCATAAGTCACCTCTTTTAGACTTGATATAAATATTATAACAAAAATATCTATAGCATTCTAGTGGTATATTTACATAAATATATTATTTATACTACAATAATTATAAATTTTATTGTATAATTAGTAATATGAAAAAGTTAATTATTGATTTTATACATTTTTATAGGAAACTTCCACTATCATCCCATATGAAATGTAGATATACACCAACCTGTTCTGAATATATGGAAACATCTATTAATAGATTCGGAGTTTTAAAAGGATTGTGGCTAGGTATTAAACGTATAATTAGATGTAACCCATTTGGAAGTTATGGATACGATCCAGTACCATTGAAGGAGGAAAAATGAAAAAAATTAAATTTATAATATTAATGTGCTGCTGTGTTTTATTAAGTGCTTGCTTAAATAATGATAATTTTAATGATGAATATATTTATGCAACTATTTATCCAATCGAATATGCAACTGAAATGATTTATGGTGAAAATATTAAAGTTAGTAGTATTTATCCAGATGGATCTAATTATAAAGATTTTAAACTAACTGACAAATTATTAAACAATTATTCTAGAAGCACTAAATTTGTTTATAACGGACTTAGTCAAGAGGGATTAATTGCAAGAGACTTATTAAATAAAAATAATAACATTGAAATTGTTGATGCTATGAAAGGCATGAATTATAACAAAAGAGTTGAGGAATTATGGTTAGATCCTTCAAACTTTTTAATGATTTGTAGAAATATTAAAAGCACATTAATTGATTATGAAGATAGCACTAGTATGAAAACAAGCATTGAAAAAAATTATCAAAAATTAAAAGAAAATATTTCAATAATTGATGTTGATATATATAATCTAAGTAAAAATGGGAATTATAAAACCATATTAGTTACTACAAACGCTTTTAATTATTTATCAAAATATGAAATTACAGTTTTATCTATTGACCCAAATAATGAATCATTAGATAAAGCTTTATCAGAAGCAAAAAGATTAATTTCAAAAGGAGAAATAAAATATATTTATTCATTAAAGGGAGAAGAATTAACTGAATCAATTAATAATTTTATAAATGATAATAAATTAAATAAAATTGAAATAAATCCATTTACAACTATTACATCAGAGCAAAGAACAAATGGTTCATCATATATAAGTTTGATGAATGAAATGATTGATGAATTTAAAAAAGAACTATTTAAATAGCTCTTTTTTGTTTAACTAAAATAATTCTAAATTTTTTTCTAATTTAAAATATTTATATGTTTTTTCTGTAACTTGTCTGCCGCGAGAAGTTCTTTTAACATAACCCTCTTGAAGTAAAAACGGTTCAATAACATCTTCAATTGTTGTAACTTCTTCGCCAATAGTTGAGGCGATACTTTCAATACCAACTGGGCCACCATTAAACTTTTCTATAATTGATTTTAAGTACTCAATGTCTGTTTGATCAAGTCCTATCGAATCTACTGATAATCTATCAAGAGATTTTTTACATATCTCTTTTGTTATTATTCCCTCACCTTCTACAAGTGCAAAATCTGCAATTCTTTTTAATAATCTATTAGCAACTCTTGGTGTTTTTCTACTTCTTTTTGCAATTTCCAATGCTGCATTTGGTTCAATTTTTAAATTTAAAACTTTAGCAGTTCTCTGCACTATTTTAGTAAGCTCTTCTTCAGTGTAATAATTAAGTTTACAAACTATACCAAACCTATCCCTTAATGGTGAAGATAAATCTCCTGCTCTTGTTGTTGCTCCAACTAACGTAAATGGTGGCAAATCTATATTAATACTTCTTGTTCCACCATCACTACCCACAATAATATCTAATTTAAAATCCTCCATTGCGCTATAAAGAATTTCTTCAATATACTTAGGAATTCTATGTATCTCATCAATAAATAATACATCATTTGGTTCAAGAGTAGAAAGTATAGCAGCTAAGTCCCCACTTTTTTCTATTGTTGGTCCACTTGCTGTTTTAATATTAGTTCCAAGTTCATTTGCAATTATGTGAGCAAGTGTCGTTTTACCTAATCCGGGAGGACCATATAAAAGCACATGATCTAATACTTGTTCTCTCATCTTTGCTGCTTTAACAAATACCATCATATTATTTTTAACTTCTTCTTGACCAATATACTCATCAAATGTTATAGGTCTAATAGTTTTTTCATAATTATCTATTGGTAATTCTTTAGAAGTTATTATTCGTTCATTTTCCATACACTTTCCTCCTTACTAATTTTAAATCTTCGTGCATTACATCCTCTAAAAAATGTTTTTCACAAAGAGGTATATATTCAACATTATTATTACTTCCGTCAATTACTACTTCTTTACCTTTTGATACAAATTCACCATTTACTTTTCGCCCTACGTATCTTGCCATATTTTCTTTTTTACATAAAGGGCACAATGTTTTGAGTTCATTTATCTCATCAGCATCAGTAAACAGTGCCTCACTCCCTTCAAACAATTCGCCTTTAAAGTTTAATCTTAATGCATAACATATAACGGGTATATCTGTTGAAGCAGTAATAAGTCTTAATTCCTTAACTTGCTTTTTATTTAAAAATTGTGCCTCATCTACAAATATACAAGTAATATCATTTAGTTTATTAGATAGAATGTCAATAATACTCTCCTCTTCTCCAATTAAATAATCCACTTTCCTTTTAAGACCAGCTCTAGTTGATATATAATCCTCCGCTTTTGTGTCTTTTGATGGTTTCATAACAATTGTATTAAATCCATTTTCTATATAATTATAATCTGTTCTTATAAGATCTAAACTTTTACCAGAATTCATGGTTGCATAATATAAAACTAATTTACCCATATTTACCTCAATAACAACTTTAATGCTTCTTTTACTTGTAATTCAATTGGATTATCTTTATTCACTTGTTTAATTACATTATTTATATCATTTGATTTATAACCCAAACTTAAAAGAACCTCATATAATTCATCTTCAGTATTAACATATTCTTCTTTTGATTCAACTTTGCCTTTTAAATCTAATATTATTTGTTTAGCAACTTTTTCACCTATTTTAGGGAATTTTTTTAAATATAATATATTTTCTCTATTAATAGCATCTTTTATACCATCAACTGAACCTGTTGCTAAAATAGGAAGAGCAAGTTTTGGACCTAATCCTTTAACATTTATTAGTTTCAAAAACAATTCTCTTTCTTCTTTATTTTTAAAACCATATAATGTATTTTCATCTTCTCTTACATGATTATATAAATATATTTTATCTTCTTTACCTTCTTCAAAAACATATGGATTTGGAGTAAAAATTTTAAATCCTATATTATTAATATCAATTACAACATAAGATGATTCAATACTTTCTATTCTTCCATACAAATAATCAAACATAACATATCCTCCAATTTAATTATATAACATATACCAAAATAACACAAACATTTTTTTGTGTTATTTTTTGGTTTTAAAATAATGATAATTGAGAACTTTCTGGAAGTCCATCTAATATCCCCATTTCTTTCATTTTTTCAATTAATGTTGATGATACCTTGCCCCTATTTTGTAAATCTTCAATACTTACAAAAGGTGATTTTTCTCTTTCTGAAACTATTAAATTTGCAACTGTATCACCTAATCCATCAATAGTAGAAAATGGAGGATATAAATTATTTTCATCTCTTACAATAAAGTTAGTACTTCCACTCTTATTTAAATCTATTGGTAAAAAATTTATATTACGAGCAGAAGCTTCTAAAGCTATTTTTAAAGTTTCTAAAACAGACATTTCTTTATTGGTTGCATCATATCCTTTATTGTTAATTTCATTTATTTTAGTTTTTATTTTATCATATCCACCAATCATTGCATCAATATCATAATCAGTTATTCTCGATGTAAAATATGTTGCATAATAAAGTGCTGGCATATGGACTTTAAACCAAGCGATTCTAAATGCACTAATAACATATGCTGCAGCATGAGCTTTTGGAAACATATATTTTATCTTTCCACATGAATTTATAAACCAATCTTCTATCCCGGCATTTTTCATTGTTTCGATATGAGATGCCCAAGTCTCAGGATCTTTTGATGCTTTACCCTTACGAACAAATTCCATTATTTTAAATGCTTTAATTGGTTCAACTCCATGATACATAAGATATACCATTATATCATCACGACATCCAATTACTTCTTTAAAAGGTACAACTTTATTTCTAATCAATTCTTGAGCATTGCCAAGCCATACATCGGTTCCATGTGATAAACCTGATATTTTAATTAATTCTGAGAATGTTTTTGGTTTTGTATCAACAAGCATACCAATTGTGAAATTAGTACCAAATTCCGGAACACCTAATGTACCTGTTTCACACATAATTTGTTCTTTAGTAACACCCAATGCTTCAGGAGACAAGAAAATTGACATAGTTTTTTTGTCATCGAGAGGTACTTTTGTAACATCCATTCCAGATAAGTCTTGTAAATATCTTAATTGTGTTGGGTCAGAATGACCTAATATATCAAGTTTTAATACATCTTGATCAATTGCATGATAATCAAAGTGTGTTGTTCTCCAAGAAGATGTTGGATCATCCGCAGGATATTGAAAAGGAGTAAAATCAAATACTTCCATATATTTTGGTATTACAACTATTCCACCCGGATGTTGACCAGTTGTTCTTTTTATACCTGTACATCCTATTGCAAGCCTTTCAATTTCTGCTTTTCTTTTAAATATTCCTTTTTCTTCTAAATATCCTTTTACAAAGCCAAATGCGGTTTTTTCAGCAACTGTTCCAATTGTACCAGCTCTGTAAACATTATCTTCACCAAATAATACTTTTGTATATTCGTGAGCATCGGCTTGGTTTAAATCCGAAAAATTAAGATCTATATCTGGAACTTTATCTGCATTAAATCCCAAGAAAGTTGCAAAAGGCATATCTTGTCCATCCTTATATAAATTTTCACCACAAATTGGACATTTTTTATCAGGTAAATCAAATCCAGAAGAATAAGTTTTACCTAAAGATTCACCATTATCAGCAGTAAATATACTGTGCTTACAATTTAGACATCTGTAGTGAGCAGGAAGTGGATTAACTTCAGTTATACCCATTAGAGTTGCAACAAAAGATGAACCAACAGATCCTCTTGAACCAACTAAATATCCAGAATCGTTTGAATGCTTAACAAGCTTTTGAGCTATTAAGTAAATAACATCAAATCCTCCACCTATTATTCCACCAATACTCTTTTTAGTAAGTTTATCTAATTCTTCTTCATTTAATTCTTTATTATCTTCTTTTAATTTGTTTTTAACAACTTCTTTAACAGAATCAAAACCTTTTAATATCGTATTATGAAGTACATTTAAATCATTAAAATATTTTATAATTGAATCTCCATATAATTCTTTTGCAATTCTCTCTTCAATATTATCTGGCAATTTTTCTCCATACAAAGAAGAAGCTTTTTCATATACCATATTTGTAACTTCATTAACAGAATTATCAATTTTAGGTGAAAAAGGAACACCACCAGTTTCTATAATAACTTCAATTATTTCACACATATCAAATATTTTATTAGTATTTTTAATAACTAATTCATATTTTTCTTCTTCTGTTAAGAATGAGAATTCATTCATCATCTCTTCAGTTGTTCTAAAGTATAGTGATGGTATATTATCGAGTCCATATTTAGAAAGAGGATGCCTTCCACCACCAGGTACTTTTTGATTAACTATTATTTCTCTTGTTATTTTATCTTCATCATTCAAATGATGAACATCACCAGTAGCGACTATTATCTTTCCTGATTCTTTTGTTGATTTAATTATCTTTTTTAAATGATCTATTAATTCCGCTTCATTTGCAAATTCACCCGTTTTTGTTAAATGAGTGTAACATGAAACCGGTTGCACTTCTACATAATCATAAAAATTTATTATATTAGAAAGTTCTTCATCACCTTTGCTTCTTGCTTCAATAAAAACTTCACTTTCATAACATCCGCTACCTACCAATAATCCTTCTCTATGCTTTGTTATTTCACTTCTAAGTATTCTAGGGCTTTTATATAAATACTTTGTATTAGCAAGTGATATTATTTTAAATAAATTTTTTAATCCAGTTTTATTTTTAGCAATTAAATTTACATGATAACTTCTTCCGTATTTATGTATTTCATCTTTTGATACCAAATTATTTAATTCTTCTATTGTTTTATATCCTTGATTTTTTAATTTATGTAACATTTTGTTAAGCACCAAAGCAGTACCCTCAGCATCATAATCTGCTCTGTGATGTGCATCTTCATCCCAAGGAACATCATATCTTTTGACTAAAGCAGACAAACTATGTTTACCAAAAGATGAATCAAGTGCTCTAGAAAGTTCCAAAGTATCAAGTACTGTATTTTTATATTCACCTAAATTATATTTTTGATAACATTTTTCAAGAAAGCTCACATCAAATTTTGCATTATGAGCAACCATTGGTAAATCTTCAAACCAATTAATAAATCTTTTAATAGCATTTTCTTCATTATCTTTATCTTTTAACATTTCGTCTGTAATGTTAGTGATTTCTGAAATTTTAGAATTTAATTTATGTCCAGGATTTATAAGTTCATCAAATCTATCAATTATTTCACCATTACAAATCTTTACTGCTCCAATTTCAATAATTGAATCTTCTCCGCCAGCATTAAGACCTGTTGTTTCAAAGTCAAATACAACATATGTACTTTCAAGCAAATCATTATCTGATGGCCTTATTACTATGTTAATAGAATCATCTATCAAAGTGAGTTCGGTTCCATATAGTGCTTTAAATGGAGCTTCTCCTTCTTTTAAATTGGAATTTATATCATTTACTGCATGGTAAATATCCGGAAAAGCTTGACAGCCATTGTGATCAGTTATAGCAATTCCTCTGTGCCCCCATTTATAGGCTTGTTTAACTAGCACACTAGCATCAACACAACCATCCATTTGACTCATAAAAGTATGAGTGTGGAGTTCAACTCTTTTTTCTGGATAATTATCTTTCCTTTCAAGTTCTTTTACATCTAAAGATTCAATACTTCTTATATTTAATACAAGTTCATTAGTATAAGAATCATTACTTATATAACCACAAAATTTATACCAAGTATTCATTTTAATATTTTTATCAATATTTTTTACATCAATTTCATTTTTTAAAAACATTTTAGCATACATACTATCAGTTTTATCACTTAATTTAAATGTTACTAATGTAAACTTATTTTGAATATTTTTTATATCTTTTCCAAATACATATGCATCAATTACTATATTGTTTTCCTCACTAAATATATTTGATATTTTAGTTACTTCTCCTTTTATTGGAGAACCAAATAATAATTTAGATTTTTCTTCTTTTATTTCAAATGTAGAAGATTCTTCTAACATTTTTTTTACATTATTTCTTGCTTCTTCATTTATTTTAGATGTTAGACTTACTCCTTTAAATCCCATATTTTCTAAAAATTTAATAATTTTTGATTTTAAACTATTTATTTTCTTTTCCTCAGCACTATTTATAACATCAAATATAATATTTTTTTCATCAAAATATACTATATTATCTTTCATGCTTTCAAGCATAGGACAATTTTCAATTAATATATTAAAATAGTAATTAAAGTAATCTTCCAACATTGAATAGTCCAAATTTTTAATAGTAAAAACAAAGTGAACTTTATTCACATCTTTAATTTTTTGACTAAGATCATACATATTTTTAAAAGTACTAATGGGTATAATATTGTCTAAATTTAAATATACAACCCACTCTCTTTTATTATTATCAACATCTACTTTTTTAACAGATGAACCATTAAAAAAGGAATATTCTTTTTCATTTAATTTTATTACATCAAAAAACCTTTTAACCCTATCGTCCATTTTTACTACCTCACTATAATCTAGTATACATTTGAAACTTAAAAGATACAACTTTACAATTAATTGACTAAAAAAAATAAGGGTATTGAACCCTTATTTAACAGGACAAACTTGTCTTGTCTTTATTCTTCTAATTGCAGTTCCTAAGCTTCTTCCAACTTCTAAAGCGGCATTAACCGCTCTTATAACAGCATTTAAGACAGTACCACTTATCGATGAACCTCCTACAATTAATAATAATTCTTCTTTTCTCATCTATTACATTTTAGAGGTCTTAAATAACCATCTACAACGCCTATTATGAAAGTTACTCCTGCTGCTATTAAAGCAAGTATACTAGCTTTGATAGCACCTGCTTGAATATTGAATAAATCTTCATTAGTAAGCATCTTTCCCTCCTTTCCATTCAATCAAATATTTATTTTCAAAAAAGTCTATAATTTCTTTTTTGTGTGAAATATAAATAATTGTATTGTTTTTATATTTTTTAAATATTTCTTTTATAATATTGATTTCTTCTTCAAATCCAACTTCACTTAATGCTTCATCAAGAATTAGAATATTAAATTTTTTTAGAAGTCCTCTTGCAAGTATTATTTTTTGCCTTTCACCACCACTTAAATTAAAACCATCTTCTTCAATTAAAAAATTATTTCGCAAAGGTTTATTATCAATTATTTTATCAACATTACACATTTTAATTACTTCATTATATTTTTCTTCTTTTATATTTCTATTTAAAATAATGTTATTTTTAATAGTATCTGTTAATAATACTTCATTTTGAGAAATATAACTAAATGAATTTCTTATAATATCATTATTAATATCTTTTAAACTAATATCATTTATCTTAATTGTTCCTTTATAACTATTTATATACTTTAGTAATAGTTTTGCAAGTGTACTTTTACCTATTCCACTTTCACCATGTATTAAAATTTTTTCTCCTTTCTTTATATTCAAATTTATTCCTTTTAAGATGTTAGTTGTGTTGTTATATGAATAAGATAAATTTGAAATAGATATATCTCCACTTATCATTTTTACATTCTCATTATTTGTGTTTTCTTTTTCAATCATAAGTAAATCATTAATCCTTTCATATGAAATAGATGCATATTTTATACTAGGTACTAAATTTAATAATTCTTTAATTGGTTCTGTAAAAAATAATACTAAAGAGCTAAACATTATTACATCACCAATAGTCATAAAATTTTTTCTTACAAAGATTAAACCTAATATTGATATAAACAGCATTCCTAAATCATTTATTATTTCTTTAAATGTTTTTTCATTTGAATAAGAGTATTCAAACAATTTATATTTATTTAAATATTTACTATAACTAATATTAACATTGTCAACTATTTCGTTAATTAAATTTAAATTTTTAATAGTCTCATATCCATTTAAAGATTCAATTAATTTTGATGAATAGATTCCTTCTTCTATTTGTAGTTCATTTATTTCATTATTAAATATAATTGAATAGAAAAATACTATTACTGAATAAAACATTATTATAATAATACTTATTAAAAACAGTGATTTATTTAATATAATTAGTATTATCATACTCACTATTACTAAAAAAATATTCACAAATATGTTCAACATTATAGTTGAAACAAGATCTTTAAAATTTTCTAAGTTATAAAGTCTACTACTAATCTCACCAGTTGGTTTACTCTTTATATGATGGTAAGGAAGATTCATTATATGGTTAAAAGACATGTTTGTTACACTTTTACTAATAATTAATTTAATATTAATTAAAAGTTTTGATCTAATATTTTCAAATATGTTTTTAAGAAATATAACCATTATGAAACAAATAGATATGGTAATTAAAAGTTTATTTGAATAATTAATTAATACATAATCAATATACACTTTTAAATATGTATTAATAATTATACTCAATATTGTTATTATAAGAGATAAAATCATAAGTTTTATAATTTTATTTTTATATATTAGGAAGTTATTAATAATGAATGAAAATAATTTATCTCTATTTTTTAATTTTGGTATTTCTTTTATTGGATATAAAAATAATATAGTTCCCAAATAAATTTCTTTAAAACGATTATGGCTTATTTTTTTAAAGCCACAAGCAGGATCCATTATTTTTATATATTTTTTATTTATCTCGTATATAACAACATAATGATACATATTACTTACTTTAGTATGAGCAATCACCGGTAAATTTTCATATTCAAGTAATTCATTATATGATTTTTTTAATCCATATCCTTCAAATCCAATAGTTTTAGCGCCTTCAATAAGATTATAAGCATTAGTTCCATACTTATCAGTTTTTATTAAATAATTTAATTCTTCTTTTGAAGCATCACCTCCATAATATCTGATTATTGAAAGTAAACATGCAGCAGCACAATCTCTAAAACCATTTTGTTTGACATTTAATTTATTCATTTTCACCTCCCTCTATATATATTATCGTCACTTTTTTCACAAAACACTTTTTTTCTGTAAAACTTTTTAAAAATTTTTTTAAGCATATAAAAAGAGTGAAAACTTTCACTCTTTAAATACTTTATTTTATTTGACTCATTACTTCTTCAGCAAAGTTATCATTTCTTTTTTCCATGCCTTCGCCTACTTCATATCTTATCATTTTAGTAACTTCAGCATTATTTTGAGATAAATATGCTTTTACAGTTAAACCAGAGTCTTTTACAAACGCTTGATCAACTAAACATACTTCTTCAAAATATTTGCCTAATCTACCTTCAATTATTTTATCAACAAATTCAGGCTTTTTACCTTCTTCAATTGCTTGAGAAGTAAGTACACTTCTTTCATGTTCAACTTCTTCAGATGGAACTTCATCTCTTGATATGTAAGAAGGTTTCATAGCAGCACTTTGCATAGCAATATCTTTTGCCACTGATTCATTTCCGCCTTTTAAAACTACTAAACTTGAAATTTTACCACCCATATGTAAATAAGTTCCAAATACTTCATCATCTTTTTTAGTAATAAGTTCAAATCTTCTTAAAGAAAGCTTTTCACCAATTTTAGCTGTAGCAGCAACTATTAAATCATTTAATGAACCACCATCAGACATTAAACTTAAAGCTTCTTCTACAGATTTAACATCACTGCTTAAAATAGTTTTACCTATTTTTTCAACTAGTTCTTGGAATTCAGCATTCTTAGCAACAAAGTCTGTTTCAGAATTAACTTCTAATACTACGGCTTTATTACCTTCTGTAAAAATATTAGAAAGTCCTTCGGCAGCAATTCTATCTGCTTTCTTAGCAGCTTTTGAAATACCTTTTTCTCTTAAGTAATCAACAGCAGCATCCATATCTCCATTTGTTTCAACCAATGCTTTTTTACAATCCATCATTCCAGCACCAGTCATCTCTCTAAGATTTTTAACCATTTCGGCTGTAATATTCATAATTCCTCCTTATTTTAATGATGATAATAACTCATCTTTTTTCATTGTGCTATAACCTTTAACACCTTTTTCTTTAGCTAAAGCCTTTAATTCAGCAACTGTTAAAGTTGATAAATCTTTTTCTTCTTTTTTAGAAACTTTCTTTTCAACTTTTTTAGTTTCTTTCTTTTCTTCTTTCTCTTCTTTTTTAGAAGTTTTCTTAGCTTCTTTCTTAGGCTTTTCTTCTTTAACTTCCTCTTTTTCCTCTAAAGTTTTTTCAATTACTTCAACTTTTTCAGATTTTTTAGATTCTTTCTTAGTCTTTGCAAATTCTTCTTCAGAAACATAATCATCAAGTGGAAGACCAGCACTTTCACACACTGCATTATTAAGTACACCAAGTATAACTTTAATACTTCTTACCGCATCATCATTAGCAGGGATTACATAATCTACATCATCTGGATCTCTATCAGTATCAACAATTCCAAATACAGGAATATGTAATCTTCTAGCTTCTCTTACTGCATTGTATTCCATTTTAGGATCAACAACAATAACAGCTTTTGGTAAACTTGTCATTTCTCTTATACCAGAAAGTAATGAACTTAATTTAGCATATTCTTTTTGAATTTTTGCTACTTCTTTCTTAGGTAATAATTCAAATTTACCTGATTCCTCCATTTTTTCAATTTCAATCATTCTTTTTACTCTATCTCTAATTGTCTTAAAATTAGTTAGAGTTCCCCCAAGCCATCTTTCAGTAACATAATATGAGTTACTTCTTGCAGCTTCTTCTTTACAAACTTCTTGAGCTTGTTTCTTAGTTCCTACGAATAATACTTTACCACTGTTTACACAAGCTTTAAGAAGTTCAGCGTAAGCATCTTCAATAGCACTAACTGTTTGCTCTAAGTCTATAATATAAATATCATCTCTAGCTGTAAAAATATATTCTTTCATTTTAGGATTCCATCTTTTAGTTTGACAACCAAAATGAGATCCAGCTTCTAATAAATAACTTTTAGCAATAACTGCCATAATTTTTCCTCCTTCGTTTTACACCCAAATAACCTCTCTTGCATCTACTCACTCATCATAAGCACTCGAGAAATGCATCAGTTAAATGTGACTATTTTTCTTAAAGCCAAGTGTATTTTACCATATAATATATGAAAATACAAACAAAATTTTAACATTAAAGTAATATTTATTGTAGTGTTACAATTGATGTGACACCTCAAACATAGAAAAAAGTGATTTGAT
>CAMVPB010000003.1 GCA_947169285.1 uncultured bacterium
ATCATTAAGATTTAATTTACCTCTTTCAACACGTCCTGTAACAACAGTTCCACGACCTGTGATAGTAAATACATCTTCAATGCTCATTAAGAAAGGTTTTTCAGTATCTCTTTCTGGAGTATCAATCCATGTATCAACAGCAGCCATAAGATCTTTAATAGGTTGTACCCATTTTTCATCTCCTTCAAGAGCTTTAAGAGCACTACCACGAATAACTGGAGTATTATCTCCATCAAATCCGTATTCAGTTAATAATTCTCTAACTTCCATTTCAACTAAGTCAAGAAGTTCATCATCATCAACCATATCACATTTGTTGATAAATACAACCATTTTTGGTACACCAACTTGACGTGATAATAAGATGTGTTCTCTTGTTTGAGGCATTGGTCCATCAGTAGCACTAACTACTAGGATAGCTCCATCCATTTGAGCAGCACCAGTAATCATGTTTTTAACATAGTCAGCATGTCCTGGGCAGTCTACGTGAGCATAGTGACGTTTGTCAGTTGTATACTCAACGTGAGCAGTATTAATAGTAATACCTCTTTCTCTTTCTTCTGGAGCTTTATCGATTTGATCATAAGCCATAAATTCTCCAAAATACTTAGTAATTGCAGCTGTTAATGTTGTTTTACCATGGTCAACGTGTCCAATAGTACCAATATTAACATGTGGTTTTGAACGATCAAATTTTTCTCTTGCCATAATATTTAATTCCTTTCCTTTCTTTTACAAATATTATTTTATCTAATACTTTATTTTTTTTCAAGTATTATTGCAATTTTTTACATGTTACTTTTACTCAGCAACACTATTTCTTTTTATGATTTCCATTTCAATATTTTTTGGAACTGGTTCATAATGATCAAAGAACATTTGGTAAGTTCCACGTCCTTGTGTATTAGAACGTAAATCTGTCATATACCCAAACATCTCTGCAAGTGGAACCATAGCAGAAATACATAAATTCTTACCTCTTGATTCATTTCCAAGTGGTTTACCTCTTCTACTTGTTAAGTCTCCCATAACTGTTCCTAAGAATTCTTCTGGAACAACTACATCAACTTTCATTATTGGTTCAAGTATTGTAGGTTTACATTTATTTTTAGCTTCTTTTAAAGCCATTGAAGCAGCAATCTTAAATGCCATTTCAGATGAGTCAACATCATGATATGATCCATCAAATAATGTACATTTAACATCTACCATAGGATATCCTGCTAAAACACCTCCAGCAAGTGCTTCTTGAAGTCCTTTGTCAACAACTGGGATATATTCTCTAGGAACTACACCACCAACTATTTCATCAACAAATTCATATCCTTTATCTTTATTAGGCTCAAATCTAACCCAAACATGTCCGTATTGTCCACGTCCACCAGATTGTTTGATATACTTACCTTCACATTCAGCACCTACAGTTATTGTTTCACGATAAGCAACTTGTGGTTTACCAACGTTTGCTTCAACTCCAAATTCTCTTTTCATTCTATCAACTAATACATCTAGATGAAGTTCACCCATACCAGCTATAATAGTTTGACCAGTTTCATGATCAGTTGATGCTTTAAATGATGGATCTTCTTTAGCTAATTTTTGTAAAGCTAATCCCATTTTTTCTTGATCTGCTTTTGATTTTGGTTCAATAGCAAGCTCAATAACTGGTTCTGGGAACACCATCTTTTCAAGTACAACTTGACTATTTTCTGCACAAAGAGTATCTCCTGTTGTTGTATCTTTCAAACCAACAGCAGCAGCAATTTCTCCTGCATATACTTCACTAATTTCTTTTCTTTGATTAGCGTGCATTTGAAGAATACGTCCGATTCTTTCCTTTTCTCCATTGCTTGAATTCATTATATAACTTCCACTTTTTAATACTCCAGAATATACTCTAAAGAATGTTAAGTTACCTACAAATGGGTCATTCATAACTTTAAATGCTAAAGCTGAGAATGGTTCACTATCAGATGCCTTTCTTTCAATAGGATTATCTTTCATATCAACACCTTTAACTGGTGGAATATCAGTTGGAGCAGGTAAATAATCAATAACTGCATCTAATGCTGCTCTTGTTCCTTTGTCATCTAATGCGTCTCCACATAAGATTGGGAAGAATTTAACAGCAATAGTTGCCTTTCTAATAGCAGCTTTTAATGTTTCAGCACTTATCTCATTACCTTCTAAATAACTTTCCATTAATTCATCATCAAAATCTGCGATTGCTTCTATTAATTTATTTCTATATTCTTCTGCTTTATCTTTCATATCAGATGGAATTTCTATCTCTTTTAATTCTTGAGCTGGAGTTCCATCATATTCATAAGCTTTATTTTCAACTAAATCTACATATCCAGTAAAATGATCTTCACAACCAATTGGTAACATGATAGCTTCTGCATGTTCAGATAATCTATTATGTATAGAATCTAATGAATAATAGAAATCTGCTCCCATTTTAGTCATTTTATTTGCCATGATCATTCTTGGAACCATGTATTCATCTGCTTGTCTCCATACTTGTTCAGTTTGAGTTTCAACACCAGCTTGAGCATCTATAAGTGCAATTGCACCATCAAGAACTCTTAAACTTCTTTCAACTTCAATAGTGAAGTCTACGTGTCCTGGTGTATCTATTATATTTAATCTATATCCCTTCCAATGAACAGTAGTTGCAGCACTAGTAATAGTTATACCTCTTTCTTTTTCTTGTTCCATCCAGTCCATTTGTGATTCACCATCGTGTGTTTCACCAATTTTATGAATGTTACCACCAAGATAAAGAATTCTTTCAGTAGTAGTTGTTTTACCGGCATCTATGTGAGCCATAATACCGATATTACGTAATTTATCTATTGATACATCTCTTGCCATAAATTAACTCCTTCCTATTACCATCTATAATGTGCATAAGCCTTGTTAGCTTCTGCCATCTTGTGTGTATCTTCTCTTTTCTTACATGCTCCACCTACACCATTTGAAGCATCTATTATTTCAGCGGCAAGGTTTTCAGCCATACCTTTACCATTTCTACTTTTAGCATATTGAACTAACCAACGAAAAGCAAGTGCTTGACTTCTATCAGGTCTAACTTCAGTTGGAACTTGATAGTTAGATCCACCAACACGTCTACTTCTTATTTCTAAAGCTGGTTTAATATTATCAAATGCTTTCATGAAAACTTCCATTGGGTCTTCCCCAGTTTTCTTTTTAACTATATCAAATGCATCATAAAGAATAGTTTGAGCAGTACCTTTTTTACCACCAATCATTATTCTATTAATAAGTTTAGTAACCATTTTAGAGTTATAAATTGGATCTGCTAAAACTTCTCTTTTTTCTGCTCTTCTTTTACGCATAATTAACTCCTTTCTAATTTTCTATTTATATTTATTTAGGTCTTTTAGCTCCGTATTTACTTCTACCTTGTCTTCTCTTATCAACACCAGCAGTATCTAAAGTTCCACGAATAATGTGATAACGAACACCAATAAGGTCTTTAACACGTCCACCTCTTATAAGAACTACACTATGTTCTTGTAAGTTATGTCCTTCACCAGGTATATAGCAAGTTACTTCAGATCCATTGCTCAATTTAACACGAGCATATTTTCTTAATGCTGAGTTTGGTTTTTTAGGTGCTTTAGTACCAACACGAGTACATACTCCACGTTTTTGTGGTGAATCATATAAAGATTTTTTTCTATCTTTAGTATTAAATCCATAACCTAAAACTGGACTTTTACTTTTTCTTACTTTTTGACCTCTTTTATTTCTAATCAATTGATTAATTGTAGGCATAAAAACTCTCCTTTCTTTAACACACTTCCAGGTGTATCATAATTTCTAATTTAATTAAGTTTTCCTAAGAAAACTTGAACTACTTAATATTACTATATTATGAAAAAAAAATCAAGAACTTTCTTGATTTTTGTAAACTTTTTTAAAAATCATAATCTTTTTCATATCCAAGAGTTGTATAAGTACTACAATTTAAATAAGGATAATAATTTAAACCATAATCAGTTTTATAAACTTTCACATATCCACTACATTTTTTATTTTTACTATCTCTAATAGTACTTTCATAACCAGATTCAATTAAAGTATTTATTCTTACAATAATAGTATTGCCATTAAAGTCATTGTTATACTTATCAAATACATACTTTTTAGTAGCTTCTACTAAATGTGATTCAACGACTTCATAATTAACAGTTCTTCCACTTATAATAAGTTGTGGTGCTACTCCCGGAACTATTTTGTTTTCATTTTTCATTAATCCAAGTACCCCTAAACCATATACTGCATATATAAGTCCTATAACAACAATTAAGAATATTACTAATTCTCCAACTAAAGTCCAACCTTTTTTATTCATACTATCACCTATCTAATAAATATATTATATATAATTTTTAATATTATTTCTAGTCTTTATATAAAATTTCTTCTACCACAATTTCTAAATTTTTTTTATTTTTTAAACAGTCTTTTAATTTGCTTTCTTTAAAATATATTTTTAACTTGCTTTCATAATCATTTAACTTATTTACAGTATTATTTATATTCTTACTAACCATAGTTTTAGAAACATTATTATTAAGAGCTATTTCATTTAAGCTTAAATCTTCATAATAATAATTTTCAAAATACATCTTTTGTTTATTAGTTAATAAATCTTTATATATTTCATATAAACTAATTTCATATTCTCTTTCTTCCATTAAAACTCCTTAAATAATCCATAAATATATTTTTCAATATCAAATGACATTAAATCCTCTGCTTTTTCACCAAATCCAACAAACTTAACTGGAATACCAGTATCCTTTTTAATACTCAAAACTATTCCACCTTTAGCAGTACCATCCATTTTAGTAAGAATTAACCCTGTTATATTAGTTATTTCCTTAAAACTTTTAGCTTGATCTATACCATTTTGTCCAGTAGAGGCATCAATTACTAAAAGTGTTTCTTTTAAAGAACCTTCACATAAATTATTAATAACTTTATTTATTTTTTCTAATTCTTTCATTAAATTAACTTTATTTTGAAGTCTACCAGCTGTATCTATTAATACAACATCAATATTATCTTTTTTAGCTTTCTCTAGTCCATCATAAACAACACTTGATGGATCTTTAGAATCAGTTCCATAAAACTCACATCCAACTCTATCTGCCCAAATAGACAATTGATCAACTGCTCCTGCTCTAAAAGTGTCACCTGCAATTAACATAACCCTTTTGCCTTCTTTTACTAACTTACTAGCAATCTTAGCTATACTCGTTGTTTTACCTACTCCATTAACTCCAACAAATAATAATATATTAAGTTCACCACTTTTTATATTTAAACTGGAACTTACTACTTCACCATCTACATATAATAAAAGTAATTCATCAACAATAACTTCTTTTAATTCATCAAAATTATCAATATGTTCTTCCTTACATCTCTTCTTTAACTTATCAATCATAAACATAACTGTCTCAACGCTAATATCAGACATAATTAATAATTCTTCTAATTCATCAAAAAAATCATCATTAATTTTAGTATACTTAATTCCAAGAATATTTAACTTATTAACAAACTCTTTTTTAGTCTTCTCTAATCCTTTTTCATAAGTTTTAATCTCTTCAACTTCTTTAGCTGCTTTCTTTTCTTTTTTATTAAAAATATTCTTAATCTTAGAAAATAATCCCATTTATATCACCAATATAATTTTACAAAAAAAAAGACTTAATTAAAAGTCTTTTATAAATTATTGTGTAATTATATATGGATCATTAGCAGAACCACTTCCTCCAAGAACAAGAGTATCTGCTTTTAGAGATATTACAGGATGAATTGGCCAACCACTGCCATCAGGTAGCACAGTTGTAAGAAACCACCCCATATTAGCAATAATAATTGCCCCTGAAGAAGTATTCTGAATTGGTGTTACACTATAATATCGCTTTTGTGAAAAATAAAAGTTACTTTTTTTATAATACACTGCCCCCGCATATGCCATTTCATCATATGTTATTAATCCAACTGGCTTTGTTAACTTTTTATTTCCTATTGAAGAAGTGGTCATTGTAAATAAATCTCTTGTTTCGTTTGGACAACTAAAAATTGGAGTTGCATTTGTCAGTCTTGTAATTGCTGAATAGTTTGTAGAAGTGCCACTTGTACTTGCTATAGTTCTATCATTACAAAAATCTATTGGAGCTAAATAATCGCTGTACCCCGCTAAATATGAATCATAGTATTCTTCAAGTCTCACCTTTGCATTTGAACTATTTGTATTAGCATATGGATCTGATGAAGTTCCAAACATAAATCCTACATACATTGCATCATTTCTTGCAGAATTATATTTATCTTGCACGTACATATTTTCTTTAATCAAACGTATTGAACCGTTTTCATTGATTCTAACTATTCTCCATGTATCTCCAGCAAATGATACATAATTATTTAATACATGTCCTCTAAAAAAATACGTTGCTTCATTATTAAGTGTATTTTGATTTGTTTGATAAAGCCCTAAACCATTCCATTCATCTTTTTTTGGCTTTTCAACATATCTTTCTACCTTTGTTACTGTTGAACCATTTACTTCTAATATTTTATACATATCAGTATTGCTGTTTTTATAAAAACATCTTTGGTTATTATCATTACATGTATACTTTCCTATTGAACTTGTTGAGTATGTTTGTGATTTTGAAGTTGTACCAGTTAATCTAAATACCCCCGAAGTTGCGTCAAATGAAAATGTTGTACCCAAGTATTTGTTTGAACCACTTGTAAAATTAACATCTTCAATATAAACTTGATATCCACTATAAGAATGATCACTCGGATTTGCATAATTTATTCCTGTAGAAGCAGTTACATATTTACTGGATGTGTTTGTAGGATATGCGGTTGTGTTATCTAGCATTATTCTATCTACTAATTTTATATTATTTGCAGTTCCATTTGTATATGTATATGGACTTAGTATTTGAATTTTTCCATGGTAAGTTGCACCAGAATTATAATTTTGATAATCATTTTTCTCTTTCCAAGTTATAGACATTGTATATGTTTGGGTAGTATTGCCAGCAATTAATACTTTAGCTTTTATTAATCCATCATTATTTGGCATTATTGTTTCTGTTTTGGTAGCACCACTATTTGTAGAAGTTAAAGTATAAACAAGTTCATCTTCAGTAAATGTTGTAAATACATCACTCATTTTTATATCATAGTTAGTTGCATTACTTGTGTTATTAGTAACACTAAATGTTTTTGTCACTGTTGTTCCTGGAAATATTCCAGAAATATTAACCACATTACCATCAGTAAATGTTAATTCTAATTGCGCTATATCGACTTTCATTGAAGATGCTTCTTCATTCCCGGTTACATTAAGTGTAACATAAGCATAAGATACACCTATAACAGCAAATAAAATAATTGCTATTGTCAATGCCAATATTTTAATTTTTGTTTTCCTATCTAATATAATTTTTTCTTTCATTATAAAACCTCTACTCTATTTATTATTATATAAAATTGATAATTTTATATCAAGTATATAAAGATTATTTATATAAAAAAAGTGTTTTGAGAAAAAACTAACGATAATATATATAGGAGGATATATGAACTACTATAATGAAATAAAAAATATATTAATATCTAATGAAGCTTATAAACAAGTTAAAGATTATTATAAAAATAGAAATGATTTAATGAGTTATTATAATGTTGGTAAGTTGTTAATAGATGCTCAAGGTGGTGAAGCTAGAGCTAAATATGTAGATAATCTAATTAAAGAATATTCTATTAGGTTAACTAAAGATTTAGGTAAAGGTTATTCAACCAGAAGCTTAAAACTTATGAGAAAGTTTTATTTATTTCAAAAAGGGCAAGCAGCGCCTGCCCAATTGACATGGAGTCACTACATAGAACTTTTACCAATTAAAGATAATAATAAAATTAATTATTATATTAATGTTACTATCAATCAAAAAATATCATATAGAGAACTTAGAAGAAGAATCAAATCTAATGAATATGAAAGATTAAGTGATAAAACTAAAAATAAACTAATTAACAGAGAGAATATATCTATTAAAGATAATTTATTAAATCCAATTATTATTAATTCCAATAATAAAGATATTGATATATTTAATGAAAAGGCATTAAAAGAATTAATATTAAATGATATTGAAAGTTTTATGAAGCAACTAGGTAATGGATATTCTTTTATAAGTAGTGAATATTCTATTCTACTTGGTGATAGATATAATTATATAGATTTATTATTATTTAATATTAACTTTAATTGTTATGTTGTTATTGAATTAAAAGTTACTGAACTCAAAAAAGAACATATTGGTCAAATACAAACCTATATGAATTATATTGATTCTAATGTTAAATCTATTTATCAAGGTAATACTATTGGAATTATTATTTGTAAAAAAGATAATAAATTTGTTATGGAGTATTGTTCTGATGAAAGAGTTTTAAGAACTACTTATCAGTTAAATTAAAATTATTTATATTTATTTAATAATAATTTGAACTAATAATTATTTATTGATAAAATAAAACTTGTATGTAAGGAGTTAAATATAATGAATGAGAGTATTATTAAAAATTTAAGTGAAGAATTAAATGTTAATAAGGGGCAGATAGAGAACACTTTAAAGTTATTAAATGGTGGTAACACTATTCCATTTATTGCAAGATATAGAAAAGAAGTCACTAATGGACTTAATGAAGAGCAAATAAGAAAAATTAATGAATCTTATGAATATGAAAATAACTTATTAAAAAGAAAAGAAGATGTTATTAGATTAATTGATGAAAAAGGAATGCTTACTGATGAGATAAAAGCTAATATAATGAATGCTAAAAAATTAGTTGAAGTTGAAGATATATATTTGCCATTTAAAGAAAAGAAAAAAACAAAAGCAACCGAAGCTATTAAAAATGGATTAGAGCCACTTGCTAAAATAATAATGAGTTTTCCTAATACATTTGATGAAAAAAATGTATCTAAGTTTTTAAATGATAATGTCAAAACTTATGAAGATGCAATTATTGGAGCTAAATATATAATATCTGAATGGATAAGTGATAATGCACATTATAGAAAATGGATTAGAAGCTTTTTCTGGAAAAATGGAATAATTATTACTAAATTAAAAAAGAATGCAAATGATGAAAATAAAACATATGAAATGTATTATGATTTTAATGAACCGGTTAAATATATAAGGCCTCATAGAGTTTTAGCAATTAATAGAGCCGAAAATGAAAAAGTAATAAACGTAAATATTGATATAAACATTAATGAAGTGATTTCTTTTTTAGAAAAAAATATTATTAAAAAAGAGTCACCTATTAATGATTATGTAAAAGAAGCCACTGAAGATGCATATAAAAGATTAATTAGCCCTAGTATTGAAAGAGAAATAAGAAGTGAACTTACTGAGAAGTCAGAAAATGATGCCATTAAAGTATTTAGTGAAAATTTAGAACATTTACTTCTTACTCCACCAATGAAAGATAAAACTGTTCTCGGATTTGATCCAGCATACAGAACTGGCTGTAAATTAGCAGTAGTATCTCCTACTTCTAAAGTATTAGATATTAAAGTTATATATCCACATGAGCCTCAAAATGAATGGGATAAATCAAAAGAACAATTAGAAGAACTAATTAATAAATATGATATAGATATAATCGCAATTGGTAATGGAACCGCATCTAGAGAAAGCGAAAAACTAGTTAGTGAAACTATAAGTGAAATTAAAAAATGTAAATATGCAATTGTGTCTGAAGCTGGAGCATCTGTATACTCTGCTTCTAAACTTGCAATTGAAGAATTTCCAGATTTAACTGTTGAAAAAAGAAGTGCAATTTCAATTGCTAGAAGATTACAAGATCCATTAAATGAACTTGTTAAAATAGATCCTAAATCTATTGGTGTTGGTGAATATCAGCATGATGTTAATCAAAAAAAATTAAGTGAATCTTTAGACTTTGTTGTTACTAAAGTTGTTAATAATGTTGGGGTAAACATTAATACTGCTTCTCCCTTTATATTAAAATATATTTCAGGTCTTACTAAAACTAATATTGATAGAATAATAAAGTATAGAGAAGAAAATGGGAAGATAATGTCTAGAGAAGAAGTTAAAAAGAAAAAACTTTTAAGTGATAAAGTATTTGAGCAATCAATCGGATTTATGAGAGTAATTGACGGAATTAATCCGCTTGATGAAACAAACATTCACCCAGAAAGTTATGATCTTACTAATAAATTATTAAATTATTTAAATCTTGATATAAAACAAATTGGTAAACAAGAATTAATAGATGTTTTAAATAAAATAAATATCAATGAATTATCAAAAGAACTAAATACCGATATTTATACATTAGAAAATATTATAAATTCTTTAAAAACTCCTAAAAGAGATTTTAGAGAACAATATGATGCTCCTATATTAAAAGAAAATATACTAAAATTAGAAGATTTAAAAATTGGTATGAAATTACAAGGAACAGTTAGAAATGTTGTTGACTTCGGAGCATTTATTGACATAGGAATTAAAAATGATGGACTTGTACATATATCTAAAATAACTAAAAAATATATTAAACATCCTAGCGAAGTATTAAAAGTTGGAGATATTGTTGATTGTTATGTTTTAGATATTTTAAAAGATAAAAATAAGGTATCACTTACTTTAATTAACCCTAATGACTAGACAAAAGATAAAAAATATAGTATAATCTATATTACTTAAAAGAACTTTTATTTGGAGGAATTATTTATGAATAATAAAGGTGAAACTTTAGTTTTTGCTTTAGGTGGGCTTGGTGAAGTTGGTAAAAACATGTATGTTATTGAACATGATGATGAAATAATTGTAATTGATTGTGGTGTAATGTTTCCGGAAGAAAACTTACTCGGAATAGATTATGTACTTGCTGATTATAATTATTTGAAACAAAATCAAGATAAAGTTAAAGCATTATTTATTACACATGGACATGAAGATCATATTGGTGCCCTACCTTTTGTCACACCTAATGTTGAATTTCCTAAAATATATGCATCTAAAGTTGCATATAAATTAATAACAAACAAATTAAATGAAAGATTAATACCAACAAATAATTTAGAAGAATATAACGAAGATACTGTTATTAATTTCAAACATTTTAAAGTAGAATTTTTTAGAACAACTCACTCTATTCCTGATTCATATGGAATAAGTATTACTACTCCTAATGGAGTTATCGTTTCAACTGGAGATTTTAAATTTGATTTAACTCCTATTGGACCAATGGCTAACTTGCAAAAGATGGCTAAAATTGGCAGTGATGGTGTAAAACTATTAATGAGTGATTCAACAAACGCTTTAGTAACTGGTTTTTCAAATAGTGAATCTATTGTTGATGAAACATTAGGAGAAATAGTTTCAAGATGTAAACATAGATTAATCATAGCTACATTTGCTTCTAATATTTATAGACTTACACACATTATTGAAACATGTAAAAAGAACAACAGAAAAGTTGTTACATTTGGAAGAAGTATGAATAATAGTATTGATATAGCTTTAGAATGCGGTTATATAAAAGATAAAGATATTATTATTACGCCTGAAGAAGCTAAAACTTTGAAGCCAAGTGAAATTTGTTTATTATGTACAGGTTCTCAAGGTGAACCACTAGCTGCACTTTCTAGAATAGCTAATGGCACTGATAAAAACATAACTTTAATGCCAGAAGATACTGTAATTTTTTCATCTTCACCTATTCCTGGTAATGCTCTTAGCATAAATAGAATTATAAATAAATTATATTTAAAAGGTGCTAAAGTTTATACTAATACAGATGAAGCGGATCTTCACACAAGTGGACACGCTAAAAGTGAAGAATTAAAATTATTGCTTAGAATCATCAAGCCAGAATACTTTATGCCGATGCATGGTGAATATAGAATGCTAAGGGCTCATGCAAAATTAGCAGAAGAATGTGGTATAAACAAAGAAAATACTTTTATACTTAAAAATGGAGAAATTCTTTCACTTCATGATAACATTATCGAAAAGAAAGGATCTATTCCTATTAATGACATATATGTTGACGGAAAAAGAATTGGGGATGTTGGAACAAATATTATAAGAGATAGAAAAATAATGTCTACTGATGGAATACTATCTGTTATAATAAATATCGATTCAAAAAATAAAAAAATGTTATTAGAACCCAATATAACGACTAGAGGTTTTGTAATTGTAAATGATAATCAAGAATTATTAAAAAATATACAAACTAAAATATCTAGCATTTTATTAAATGAACTAGAAAAAGACGGTTTTAATCAAATTGATTTAAAAAATAAAATAATACTTGAAATAAACTCTTATATAATTGAATCAACTGGAAGAAGGCCAATTATAATTCCAATTATTTTAGATATACAAAAAGATAACAATTAGTTATCTTTTTTCTTTTGAATATTATATATTACTTTTAACATAAATTTTTTACTAAAAATCCTATTAGCAAATATTCCGAGTTTCACTCTAATAGATGGAATTATTACTAATTTGTTCTTCATCATTTGTGAAATACAATAATCTACTACATATTCAGGTGTTAATGATTTTAAATTAAATTTGACATTTGCCCTATCATTAAAACCGGTATTAACTGGTCCAGGACATAATACACTTATCTTTACATGGGACTTCTCTCTTCTTAATTCTTCATATATAGCCATTGTTAAATTATAAACATAAGATTTAGATGCATAGTAAGAAGCCATCAATGGACCTGGTTCAAAAGCGGCAGAAGATGCAACATTTAATATTCTTCCACTATCTCTTTTTACCATATCTTGTAAAAATAATTTAGTTAAAATATGATAAGCTTTTAAATTTAAATCTATTAAATTTAATTCATCTTTCAACTCGGTTTCAACAAATTTACCAAATAATCCAAAACCAGCATTATTTATTAAGAGATCAATTTTACCCTTAGTTTTATCATATAAATCATAGATATTTTTCTCATCAGATAAATCCATTGATATTATTTCAACTTCACCTTTTAAAGATTTTTTTATATTTTTTAATTTTTCTTCATTCCTAGCAACCAGTATTAAATCATACCCTAAATTATTTAACTTTTTAGCAAATTCTAGCCCTATTCCATTTGATGCCCCAGTTATTAATGCTCTCATAAACCACCTCTTTTCTATAAACATTATAAAATAAAAAATAGGATTTTTATAGTCCTATTTTCTTACTAATACTTTCTTTGAATTATTTAATTCTTTTGCAGTTTCAAAATAATTGATTATATATTTACTATCAGCGTGGTTTCTAATATTTTTTTCATTCACATAATTACCTAAAAAATACAATCCACATTCATCATTTATCATAGTTTTATTCTTATATACGAACTCATTTCCAGTAATCAATTCTTTACAAGATTGGTTACTAGTTTTTATGAATAAAAATTGTAATCCTTGTTTGTATGAATTGAAAACATATTCATTTATAAAGTTTTCATTATCAAATGTTGGTTTAATTTCCCATGCACCAATACTAAATAATCCGCCATTATCTAATTCTTCAAACTTTTTCATATTTTCCCCCTTAAATATTGGACATATTATATCACAAATTACTTCATAAATCAAATCAAAAGAAAGAAGAAATCACTATTTAGCAATTTCTTCTGCTCTTGTCTCGCGAATAACAACAACTTTAATTGTACCAGGGTATTGCATTTCCGCTTCAACTTTATCCTTGATATCTCTAGCAATTTTGTAACTTTTAGCATCATCAATCTCTTCTGGTTTAACAATAACTCTAAGTTCCCTACCAGCTTGCATTGCAAATGTTTTTTCAACGCCATCAATTTCATTTCCAATTGCTTCTAATTGTTCTAACCTCTTAACATAGTTTTCTAAACTATCATTTCTAGCTCCAGGACGTGAAGCAGATAAAGCATCAGCTATTTGAACTAATACTGATATAACCGATGTTGGTTTTTTATCACCATGATGTGACTCAATTGCATTTATAACAACTGGATCTTCATTTGCTTTTTTAGCAATATCAGCACCTATTTCAACATGACTTCCTTCAATTTCAAAGTCAATAGCTTTACCTATATCATGAAGTAAACCAGCTCTTTTAGCAAGAGCAACATTTTCTCCAAGTTCTGAAGCAAGCAACCCTGCTAAATGAGCAACTTCTTTTGAATGACTTAAAGCATTTTGACCATAACTTGTTCTAAAATTCAATTTACCTATCAATTCAACAAGATAAGGATCTACTTTAGTTAAATTTAATTCAAATAAAGCTTCTTCTCCTTTTTCTTTGATCTTTGTTTTAAAATCTTCACAAATCTTATCATAAAGTTCTTCTATTCTAGCCGGATGTATTCTTCCATCTTTAATTAAAGCTTCAAGAGTAGTTTTAGCAATTTCTCTTCTAAGTGGATCAAAGCTTGATAAAACAATTACTTCAGGAGTATCATCAATTATAAGATCTACTCCTGTTATAGCTTCAATAGTTCTTATGTTACGACCTTCTCTACCAATAATTCTTCCTTTCATTTCATCATTAGGAAGGGTTACAGTAGATACAGTTTGTTCACTTGTAACATCATTTGAATATCTTTGCATACAATCAACTAAGTATTCTTTAGATTTTCTATCAGCTTCTAATTTAGCCTCATCTTCTCTTTGTTTTAAATATTCAGCTATTTCTTTAGACATTTCATTTTCAACTTTTTCCATTACTAAAGTTTTAGCTTTTTCTTTTGAAAAACCAGATATTTTTTCTAACAATTCTATCTGTTCTTTCAATAAATTCTCCATTTTTGCATCTTTTTCTTGTAATTCTTTTTGTTTTGCCAATAAATTTTTGTCTTTTTGATCTAATGATCTTTCACGTTCATTAATAAGTTCATCTCTTTTATCAAGGCTTCTTTCACGATTATCAATTCTATCATTTAACTCATTAAGTTCTTTTTTCTTTTCTTTAATTTCTTCTTCTGTCTGTTTCTTTAACTTATATGATTCTTCTTTTAATTCAAGAACATTATCTCTTTTAATTCTTTCCGCTTCTTTTCTAGCATTCTCTATTAATTTATTGGCTTCATTTTTAGCAGCAGCATTTTTTAATTTGCCAACCAAAAAAGTTACTCCTGCACCTATTATAATTCCAATTAAGCCAAGCAAAATGGAGAAAGTAACATTTTCCATATTCATTCCTCCATTATTTTTATATTTAGAAAGTGTGAACTACTTCCTAAATATTATTTTAAAATTTTTTGTCATCATTGTCAAATGATATTAATAAAAAAATAATTATAGTTTCACTATAATTATTTATAAATTACTTTTCTTTTTTATCAGAAAGTTTTTTGGTATCATTATCTTCTTTGCTAAAATAATGTTCTCTTACCTTATCATATATTTCTTTACATAACTCAGGATTATTTTTAAGAACAAGTTTTACATTTTCTTTACCTTGTCCAATTCTTTCACCTTTATATGAGAACCAAGCACCACTTTTATTAATGATATCTACATTAGAAGCAAGATCAACAAGTTCTCCTTCTCTAGATACACCTTCCCCATACATAATTTCAACTTCAGCAGTTCTAAATGGTGGAGCAACTTTATTTTTAACAACTTTAATAACTGTTCTATTACCTAATATTTCATTACCAACCTTAATTTGTTCTGCGCGTCTAACATCAAGCCTAACACTTGAATAGAATTTTAAAGCTCTTCCTCCTGGAGTTGTTTCTGGATTTCCAAACATCACGCCAACTTTCTCCCTTAATTGATTAATAAATATGCAAATAGTATTTGTTTTATTAATGCTTCCACTTAATTTTCTTAATGCTTGTGACATTAATCTAGCTTGCAATCCAACATGAGAGTCTCCCATTTCTCCTTCTATTTCAGCTTGTGGAACAAGTGCTGCAACACTGTCAATAACAATGATTGATATTGCTTCACTTCTTACTAATGCTTCACAAATTTCTAATGCCTGTTCACCGGTGTCAGGTTGAGATAATAATAAATTATCTATATCAACCCCCAAATTTTTAGCATATACCGGATCTAATGCGTGTTCAGCATCAATAAATGCTGCTCTACCTCCAAGTTTTTGAACTTCTGCAATTGCATGTAAAGCAATAGTTGTTTTACCACTTGATTCTGGTCCAAATATTTCTATAATTCTACCTTTTGGATATCCTCCTACTCCTAAAGCAACATCAAGCGCAATACTTCCGCTAGATACCACATCTATATTCTTAACTCCCCCTTCACCTAGTTTCATAATTGCACCTTTACCAAATTGTTTTTCTATATCTAAAAGCACTTGTTCAAGTGTATTATCTTTCTCTTTTCCTTTCTTTTCCATATGTTTTCCTCCTTACAATAATATTTTAACTCACCATTTTTTTAAAGTCAACAACTTTTTTCAAACAATTGTTTGTTAAAATTAAAATTTATATTTATTAAATTTAATAAAATAAAAAAATCTCTATAAGAGATTTTAAATTTTATTGTAAATCTTTTGAAAATAAATATTTTTTATTATTTAAATAATATTGTACACCACTTACTATTGAAAGCACTGTTGCTACTAATATTAAAAATTCAGCCATTCTTAAATTAACAAGTTCAAATGGCAAATTACCAAAAAATAACAATGTTAACCCCACAAGCATACAAACTGTTTTAATTTTGCCTGTCCAACTTGCAGCAACTGCGCCATTTTTTTGACCCGCTATCATTTTTATTGAATCAACTGTTATATCTCTAATTACTATTACAACCGGAACAATAACACTAATTTGACTCTCTACTGCTAATATAATTAGTACGCCATTTACTAGCATTTTATCTGCAATAGCATCTAACACCTTGCCAAAATCAGTTACTTGATTATTTTTTCTAGCTAGATAACCATCTAAAAAATCAGTTGAAGCTGCTATTACAAAAATAATACCACAAATAACATATTTTAAATCTAAAATAACTTTACCATTTGCTACTACAAATGTTGGAAAATTAAATCTAAACTTATAAAATGGAAATATTAATAATATTAATAATACCACTGATAAAAATATTCTACTAATCGTTATCCTATTTGGAAGATTCATATAAAGTTTCTCCTTTCAAATAATTAAAACCCACAAAATTTTCATTATCTACTTTATTTTTTATTAATAAAAATACTAAAATTATTAAAAAAATAACAAAGATACCAATAATTATATATATTAATTTTTTTGAATTATTTTTATTATTAGCATTGGTTTTTGTGTAAGGTGAATATACTCTTTTAGATGCTTCTTTTTCTTCTTCTTTTTTTATTTCACTTACTTTTTTTTCAATCTCAGCAATTGGAATTCTAGATGTATAATTAAACATAAATTCATTATATTCAGACATAACCTCTTCTTCACTTATATTTAAATATTTAGCATATTTTTTAATTAATTCTTTTAGAAAAAAAACATCTTTAAAAGCATTAGCATTACCATCTTCAAGATTATCAAGTTGAGCAAGTGTTATGTCCATATCATTAGCAGCTTCTTCTTTACTTATTCCAAACTCTTCTCTTTTTTCTCTAAAACTTTCTCCTATATCTTTCATTTTTCTCCTTTATATAATAATTTTAATAAGCCATATTTTGTACCATAAAGGTGACAAACATTTATCTAAGGTTTCCCTTCCTTTACTCAGTTTAATTCCCTCGTAAAAGTTCCCCTACCAAATTTGGGTTTCTCGCTCGCGGGGTTTACGTCGTTCCACTTCCTTATCCCTAAGGATATCGTCACTATAGCACTTTTATATCTACTTTAATCAGGTCTTGATTATTTCGAAGCCGTAAAGCAAAGCTTTCCTAGAGTTATTTTTTTCTCTAGCACGAACACTACTGCCATTTCAGGACAGTGCGAGTATGGACTTTCCTCTACATAAAATCTTATGCAGCGTTTGTCTAAAAATTATTATTCATTTTCACCATATACTATTTTTTCAAGATCACTTATACGTTTAATAATATCTAAATTAGTAACACTTTTACCACTATTAGATGTCGCTAAATCCAATTTAGATTTTAAATCACGTACTTCTCCTTGTAAGTTTTGGTTTTCACTCTCAAGGTTTTTAATTTCAACAGCTAATTTCTTAATAATGTTTTGATATTCAGTATAATCTTTAATAACTAAATCCAAAAATTTATCAACTTCTTGAGGCCTATACCCTCTAACGTCAAAATTAAATTCTTTTTCAAGTATATCTTTTGTAGTTAAAAATATTTTATCTTCTAACATTTTAACACCCTCATCCTTTAATCTTACGTTTATAATTTTACAAAAAAAGACATAAAATGTCAATTATTGTGCTTTTTTACTTCTCTATTAAAAATTTAAGCATTTCTTCTTTTTCTTTTTTGCCTATTATAATATTATATATTAAATTTATTATAGGCATTTTAACTTTTTTCTTTTTAACTAATTTATGTATTGATTTTAATGTATACATTCCTTCAACTGTAGTACTTTCTAAATATTTATCTATTTCTTTTTGAGAAGCTCCTTCGCCTATTAAATAACCAAAACTATAGTTTCTTGATTTAGTTGATGTACAAGTCATAAGAATATCCCCGAATCCAGCAAAAGATAAAATACTTTTCTTTTTACCTCCCAAATACTTAATTAATTCTTTTATATCATTCATACTCTCTGTTAAAAATAAAGCTCTTGTTGAATCAGTAACACTCATACCACTAAGCATTCCAGATGCAATTGCCATAACATTTTTAATGCTTCCACATATTTCAATTCCTCTAACATCTTTAGTTGTTCTAAATTTAGTTGTTTTGTTTTCAAAACAAGATCTGACAATTTTATCAACTTTTTTAGATTTAGTTGCTAAAGAAAACCCTATACAAGAATCTTTTACTATATCTTCAGCAAAAGTTGGACCAGATATTACACCAAATTCATTCTTTAAATATAATTTAAATATTTCATCTAAAAATAAGCATTTATTTTGTTCAATACCTTTAGTTGCAATTAATACAACTGATTTTTTATTAATATATGTCTTTAAATTCTTAATAGTTTCCTCAAAAGCAAAAGCTGGAACTGCAATAATCACTAAATCAGAACCATTTACGCATTCTTCCATATTACTAGTAATATTAACTTCACCATTTAAGGTATAATCTTTTAATTTAGGACTCTTTCTAGTCTTAATTAAACTATTACACTCTTCTTCATTATATGTCCAAGAGCAAACATTTACTTTATTATTAACTAATATATGTCTTAAAGCAAGACCATATGCTCCACTACCAAGTATACTAACTTTCATATATCCTCCTAACACCGTGTATATTGATTATATCAAAATTTGTACAAAATAAAAAGGCAAGTTTTTTTGCCTTAATTCTTAATATAATTTATTTATCTTCATAATCATCTATCTTTAATTTTAATGATTGAATTTCAACAAAATTAATGCCATTCATTAAATCTATATATCCATATCTACAATTATATGTGCCATCGTTCAATCTTTCACCATTATATTCAACATAGTATAATCTATTATTGACAATTATTGGTTTAGTTGGCAATAAAGCGTTTTCCACAAAAACTCTTGAAGTTGCCTTAGTCGATAAAACCTCCCTACCTTCACTGTAAATCCTTAAAGCTGCAACATAATCATGTTCACTTATTGTTACATAATAATTACCAATTTTATAAAGATTAATTTTAGAAGTTCTATCATTATAGTCAGTAGTATTTATAGAAACTTCATTATTTATTGTTAATTTTATTAAATTACATTTTGATTCATAATTTTCACAATCATACTTATATAAATTTCCATCTTTGTTGTAAGTCAAATTCTTAAAATTTTCATTTACTTTTCCTTCTGGTAATAATTCTAGTAAGTCATTTAATAAAAATTCCGCCCCACCATTTTGTGGAAATTTTAATATTTCAGCAGTTGTAGGTTGATCAACTGAATTATCAGGTGTACTTGGTTTCTCTTCTCCTTTAAAATGATTTACTCCAAACCACACACCAAAACCCACTAAACATGTTCCAACTATTGTTAACAATATAATTACTATAGTTGGCATTCTTTTTTCTTCCATATTTATACCTCTTTTCTATTATCTAATATACCACATTTATTATTATTATATTTTACACACTTTACATTTACAGTGTAGAATATTAAATTTAGTATATATTTAATATTTAATAATTTATAATTTAAAAACACATATAATAGAAATTAAATTATATGTGTTTTATATACTTATAAATCTTAAAAGAACTCATTTGCATCACTAGACTCACTATGTTAATATGTCTTTGACGTGCTTAAAAAGTGTTAGAGCCCAAATTCATTTGGAATGCATCTAATATCTTTAGAGCACGTCCTTTTTTATTATATGAAGTTCCCTTCATCTATATACATTTTATCAAATATAAAATAAAAAGACAAGTTATTAACTTGTCTTATTTATCCATTATAAATGTTTCTTCTAATGCTTCAGCAGCGTCTTCACTAATTAGTTCTTTTGAAAGTTCTAATTCAATATCTGAATACTCTCTAGCACCAGTTCCTGCAGGTATTAATTTACCTAGAATAACATTTTCTTTTAATCCTCTTAAGTGATCAACTTTTCCTCTTATAGATGCATCTGTTAAGATTCTTGTAGTTTCTTGGAATGATGCAGCTGATAAGAATGAATCAGTTTCTAGAGATGCCTTAGTAATACCAAGTAATACTGGTTTACCAGTAGCAGGTACTCCACCACTTATGATTATTGGTTTATTAACCTCACCAAATTCTTTTATTGATACAGCAGTTCCTTCTATAAATGAAGTATCTCCTGGATCAACTATTTTCATCTTAGGTATCATTCTCTTAACAACAACTTCAACGTGTTTATCAGACATATCAACACCTTGAGATTTATAAACTTTTTGAATTTCTTTTAAGATATACTCTTGAACAGTAATTGGATCTGTTACAGCAAGTAATTCTTTTGGAGCAATTGCACCTTCTGTTAAAGGTTGTCCTGCTTCTACTTCTTGTTTTAGTTCAACAGCAAGTTTTGAATTATACATTGTTATATGTTCTCTAACTTCAACATCATTAGTAACATAAATCTTATATTTTCCTTTATCTCCTTCTGATATTTTAGTAACTTTTCCACTAATTTCAGCAATCGTAGCTTTTACTTTTGGACTTCTTGCTTCAAATAGTTCCTCAACTCTTGGAAGACCTTGAGTGATATCACCAGCACCTGCAACACCACCTGTATGGAATGTTCTCATGGTTAACTGTGTACCAGGTTCACCGATTGATTGAGCAGCCATAATACCAATAGCTTCACCAACTTCAACAGTTGAACCAGTTGCAAGATTTCTACCATAACACTTACAACATACTCCATTTTCTGTTTTACATGTAAGTACACTTCTAATTTCAACTGATTTAATACCAGCTTTTTCAATTTTATCTGCTATATTTTCAGTAATTAACTCACCTTTTTCAAGTATAACTTCTTTAGTTTCAGGATTAATAATCTTTTGATTAGAATATCTACCTATTATTCTTTCTGATAAACTTTCAAGAACTGATCCACTTTTTTCATCAACAAATGCAGATACTTCTACACCTTGAATAGTTCCACAATCTTCTTCTCTTACAATTACATCTTGTACAACATCTACAAGTCTACGTGTTAAATAACCAGCATCTGCAGTACGAAGTGCTGTATCAGCTGTACCTTTTCTTGAACCATGTGTAGAAAGGAAGAATTCTTGTACGTCTAGTCCATCTTTAAATGAAGCTAAGATTGGAATTTCCACACTAGAGTTATCTGTTTTTGACATAATACCACGCATACCAGATAATTGAACTAATTGTGCTTTACTTCCTCTTGCTTTTGAATTAAAGATTAAGTTAAGTGGATTATCTAAATCTTTTCCAGCTTTTTCAACTAAATCTGCTTGAACTTTATCTTTAGCATCAAACCATAATTTAACAACTTTATCATGTCTTTCACTATCAGTTATTAAACCACGTTTAAATTGTTTATTAATTTGTTCAATTGTTTTATTAGTTTCTTCTATTACTTGCTCTTTAATATCACTATCAGTTATATCTGAAAGCGAGAATGTTATACCAGCAAGTGTTGAATGTTTAAAACCTAAATTCTTAAGTTTATCAAGCATTACTGAAGTTTCAGTTGTTTTATATCTTTTGAATATTTGAGCAATAATCTTCTCTAAATCTCCTTTTTTGAAGGCATCAGTACATGGCATATTTTTAACAGCCTCTACTAAATTAGTTCCTTTTTCTAAGAAAAATTTATCTGGAGTTAATCTTTCAATATTTTCTTTACTTGGTTCATTTAAGTATGGATATGTATCTGGTAATATTTCATTAAATATAATTTTACCAGGAGTAGTAACTAAATACTTCTCTCTTTGTTCATCAGTAAATACTTTATGTTTGAATGTTTTAGCAAGTAAGCATACTCTTGTATGAAGTGTTAAATCTTTTCTTTCGTAAGCCATTAATACTTCATCAGGACTCTTATATGCATGACCTTCTAAAGGTAATCCTTCTCTTTCCATTGTTAGATAATAGTTACCAAGTACCATATCTTGTGATGGAGTAACAATTGGTTTTCCATCTTTTGGACTTAGGATATTATTAGCACCTAACATAAGGATTCTTGCTTCTGCTTGAGCTTCTTCTGAAAGTGGTACGTGAATAGCCATTTGGTCACCATCAAAGTCTGCGTTAAATGCAGTACACACTAATGGGTGAAGCCTTAATGCTTTACCACCAACTAATTTAGGTTCAAATGCTTGAATACCTAATCTATGTAAAGTTGGTGCACGGTTTAACATTACAGGATGTTCTTTAATAACATCTTCTACTATATCCCAAATTCTTTCATCTTGTGCATCTATTAATTTTTTAGCACCTTTTATATTATGAGCTAAATCTCTTTCAACTATTTCGTGAATTACATGTGGTTTAAATAATTCTAGAGCCATTTCTTTTGGAACACCACATTCATGCATTTTTAGATTTGGACCAACTACGATAACACTACGACCAGAATAGTCAACACGTTTACCTAGTAAGTTTTGTCTAAATCTACCTTGTTTACCTTTTAACATTGAAGATAAACTCTTTAATGCTCTATTTCCTACACCTTGTACACTTCTTCCACGTCTACCATTATCAATTAAAGCATCAACTGCTTCTTGAAGCATACGTTTTTCATTTTGTACGATAATTGTAGGAGCTCCTAATTCTAATAATTTCTTTAAACGATTATTTCTATTAATAATTCTTCTATATAAATCATTTAAATCACTAGTAGCAAATCTTCCACCAGGAAGTTGAATCATAGGTCTAATATCTGGTGGTATTACTGGAAGGACATCTAATATCATCCATTCAGGTCTATTACCACTTTCTTTGAATGCATTTAATGTATCTAATCTTTTAACAAGACTAATTTTCTTTTGACCTTGAGCTTTTTCAAGTTCTTTTTTGATTACTTCAATTTCTTTATCTAAATCAACTTCTGAAAGTAATGTTTTAATAGCTTCAGCTCCCATACCCACTTTAAAGCCATTACCATATTTTTCATAGTTTGCTCTATATTCTTTATCAGATAAAATTTGTTTTTTCTCTAATGGTGTAATTCCTGGATCTAATACTACATAACTTACAAAGTAAATTACTTCTTCTAGATCTCTTGGAGACATACCAAGAACTAAACCAATTTTAGGTGGCACACCTTTTGTATACCAAATATGTGCAACTGGAGAAGCAAGCTCGATATGACCCATACGTTCTCTACGAACTTTAGAACGAGTTACTTCTACTCCACATCTATCACATATTACATTTTTATATCTAAGTCTTCTATATTTCTTACATGAACATTCATAATCTTTAGTTGGACCAAATATTTTTTCACAAAATAGTCCATCTCTTTCAGGTTTTAATGTTCTATAATTTATAGTTTCTGGTTTTTTAACTTCACCATAAGACCATGATCTAATTTTTTCTGGGGATGCAATTCCTATGCGAATTCCTGCAAAATCATTTACTTCCATTATTCTTCACTCCCCTCTACAAAACTATCTTCTATAGTTCCTGAATTTGCAAATGCTTCAAAATCTTTTTCAATTTCTTCTTCATCTTCATCTTCAAATTCATCTTCTTCAATTTCTTCTTCAACTATCTCATCTCCTGGTTCTACAACTGGTTCTGATTCTTTATTTATATCAATTTCATCAATTGTAACAGGAGTATCTAATTTATCTTCTTCATCTTCAAGTTCTTTAATTTCTTTAGTTTCACCAGATTTAGTTATTACTGAAATATCAAGTCCTAATGCTTGGAATTCTTTAATTAATACTCTAAATGATTCTGGAACACCAGCTTGATCAACAGGTTGTCCTTTTACTAATTCTTCATATACTTTAACTCTTCCAAGAACATCATCTGATTTAATTGTTAATATTTCTTGAAGTACATGAGCAGCACCATAAGCATATAATGCCCAAACTTCCATTTCACCAAATCTCTGTCCACCAAATTGAGCTTTACCACCAAGTGGTTGTTGTGTAACTAGTGAGTAAGGTCCAGTAGCACGCGCATGTAATTTATCATCAACCATGTGTACTAGTCTTATCATATACATGACACCAACAGCTACTCTCTTATCAAATTTTTCACCAGTTCTACCATCATATAAATCCGTCTTATAATCGGCATCCAATCCGGCTTCTTTTGTTATATCTTCTATATCTTTAATAGTTGCACTATCAAATACTGGAGTACATATTTTACATCCTAATTTTCTACCAGCATTACCCATATGTAATTCTAGGATTTGTCCTAAATTCATACGAGAAGGAACACCTAATGGGTTAAGCATGATATCAACTGGAGTACCATCTGGTAAATATGGCATATCTTCTTCAGGTAATACAAGTGATACAACACCTTTATTACCATGACGTCCAGCCATCTTATCTCCAACTTGCATTTTTCTCTTCTTAATCAGATATACTCTAACTATTTTAGAAACACCAGCTGGAAGATCATCTGAATTTTCTTTAGTGAATATTTGAACATCGTGAACTATTCCATCAGATCCATGTGGAACTCTTAAAGAAGTATCTCTAACTTCACGAGTCTTTTCACCAAATATAGCATGTAATAATTTTTCTTCACTAGATAATTCTTGTACACCTTTTGGTGTTACTTTACCTACTAAGATATCATTTTCTTTAACTTCTGTACCAATTCTAATAATACCGTCTTCACCTAAGTTTTTACGAGCTTCTTCACTAACATTAGGAATATCTCTTGTAAATTCTTCAGGCCCAAGTTTAGTATCACGGCACTCTATTTCTTTCATTTCAATGTGTACCATTGTAAGTACATCATCTTTAACTATTCTTTCATTAAGTATAACAGCATCCTCATAGTTATAACCATTAAATGTCATAAATGCAACAAGTAGGTTACGTCCTAAAGCAAGTTCTCCATTTTCAGTAGATGGTCCATCTGCAAGAACCATATCTTTGTGAACTTCGTCCCCTTTTCTAACAATTGGATGTTGGTTGTAACAAGTTTCTGCATTACTTCTTTGATAGCTTATCATATCATATGTGTGCTTATTACCATCTTTAGATTTAACTACTATTTTCTTAGCATCAACATAATCAACTATTCCATCTTCTTCTGCTACTACAACAGCACCGGAATCATGAGCAGCCATATATTCAACACCAGTTCCAATAATTGGAGCTTCAGGTTTTAATAGTGGTACTGCTTGACGTTGCATGTTAGCACCCATAAGTGTTCTATTAGCATCATCATGTTCCATAAATGGAATCATAGATGTTGTTATTGATACAATTTGGTTAGGAGAAACATCAATATAATTAACTTTTTCAGTTGGTATAATTAAGTTTTCTCCACCCAATCTTGCAGGTACTTGTTCATCTAGAATTTTACCTTTAGCATCACAATTAATTGTGGCTTGTGAAATATAGTAATCTTCTTCTTCATCAGCAGTCATATATACTATATCTTTTTGTACAACACCATTTACAACTTTTCTATAAGGTGTCATTATAAATCCATATTCATTAACTTTAGCATAACTTGCAAGTGAAGTTATAAGTCCAATATTTTGTCCTTCTGGAGTTTCAATTGGACAAATTCTTCCATAATGTGATGGGTTAACGTCACGAACTTCCATACCAGCTCTATCTCTAGATAGTCCTCCTGGCCCTAAAGCACTAAGACGTCTTTTATCGTTTAATTCTGCTACTGGATTTATTTGATCCATGAATTTTGATAATTGAGAACTACCAAAGAATTCTTTTAAAGCAGCAGTTACTGGACGAATATTAATTAAACTTTTTGGAGTAACAGCATCTATTTCTTGAGTAGACATTCTTTCACGAATTACTCTTTCCATTCTCTCAATACCAACTTTAAATTGGTTACCAATTAATTCTCCACTTTGTCTTACTCTTCTGTTACCTAGATGGTCTATTTCATCTAAATGACCTACACCATATTGTAAATTCAAGTAATAAGAAGTAGCTGCATATACATCTGATATGGTAAGTCTTCTTTCATTAATAGTTTGATCATTACCTATAACTTTTAATACTTTATTACTTCCATCATTAGCATACACTAAAACTTCTTGAACTTTATTATATTTATCTAGTTCATCATTAATTTTAACTTCATGGACTCCATAACCATTTTCAAATAATGGTCTTATTGACTCAAGGATTTCTTTAGTAATAATAGTTCCTTTTTTAACTACGATATTCTTACCATCTTTAATATCTTGAGCTATCTTATTATTCAATAATCTATCTAATACATTTAATTTTCTATTAAATTTATATCTACCTACTTTAGCAAGGTCGTATCTAAATTTATCAAAGAATCTAGTTATTAATTGGTTTTTAGAACTATCAAGAGTTGCTGGTTCACCAGGTCTTAATTTTTCATATATTTCAATTAAAGCTTCATCTGTATTACTAGTAGAATCTTTTGCTATTGTATTAGTTATAATTTCATCTTCACCAAATACTTTAATAATATCTTCATCAGAAGAAAGTCCTAAAGCTCTTAATAAAGTTGTCATTGTAACTTTTCTTGTTCTATCTATTCTTACATGGAAAATATTTCTAGCATCTAATTCAAATTCTAGCCATGTTCCTTTATTAGGTATTATTTCACTCTTAATTAATCCTCTACCATTTTTATCTACTTCATTTTTGAAATAAATACTTGGAGAACGAACTAATTGAGAGTTAATAACTCTTTCTACACCATTAATAATAAATGAACCAGTTGGTGTCATTAAAGGCATATCACCTAGATATACTTCTTGTTCTTTAACTTCACCTGTTTCATTTATGAATAGTCTTGCTTGAACTTTTAGTGGAGCAGCATAACTAACTCTTCTTTCTTTGCTTTCCTTAACTGAATATTTAGGCTCATCAAAAGAATAATCACCGAATTCTAGTGATAATGAACCTGAAAAACTTTCAACAGGGAAAACATCATCGAAAACTTCCTTTATTCCTTCCTTTAAGAATCTTTCAAAAGAACTCTTTTGAATTTCTAGCAAATTGCTAAGTTCCAACGTGTTACGAGAAGAACCATAATATCTTCTCTCAGTATGGTCACCAAATTTTTTTATTTTGTATGCCACATTTTCACCCCAATCCCATAAATTTTTAAAAAAGACACAATAATTTGAAAATCAATATATCGCAATTTATAATTTTATCAAATGTAAGTAAACAAGTCAATGATTTTATTTATTTTTTGCAACAAAAATTATATATCCTTTTTTCTTTTCTTTAATTTCTATATTATATATACTTTCTAACTTCTTCATTATGGTAAGTCCACCTTGATCTTTTCTTATAACATACCATAATTCTCCCTTTTCATTTAAATGCTTTTTTGCGTCTATTAAGATTTCTAAAAGTTTATCATTTCCTACCCTTATAGGTGGATTAGTTATAACTATATCGTAAGTATCATTTACTTCACTATAAGCATCTGAATAAAACACATTGTTATTAGACCCAAATTTTTTAATATTCATTTTAGAAAGATGTACACTTCTTTTATTAATATCAATCATATCTACTTTAGAATTTGTTATTGATTCAATTACTAAACCAATCACTCCATAACCGCAACCAACATCTAATACTTTAAATGATTCATTATGATTATTTAAATATGTTCTTAATAAAAGATCTGTTCCATAATCAACTTTGTCTTTAGAGAAAACTCCCAAGTCTGTATAAAATGTAAATTTTTTATCTAAAATATTATAATTTATTTCTTTAATTTTGCTTTCTAAATCTTCATTATTAGTGAAATAATGTTCCATAAAATTCACTTCCTTTATAAACGCAAAAAAGCCTTTTTTCAAAGGCTCATTGTAATTAAGCTAATTCTACTTCAGCGCCAACTTCTTCAAGTTTTGCTTTTAATTCGTTAGCTTCATCAGCTGAAATATTTTCTTTAATATTTCCTCCAGCATCAGCTAAATCTTTAGCTTCTTTTAGTCCTAATCCAGTAACTTCTCTAATTACTTTAATAACTTGTAATTTTTGAGCACCAGCATTCTTTAATACAACAGTCTTAGTAGAACTTCCTTCTTCTTCTGCTGCAGCTGCTGGAGCAGCGGCTACTGCTACTGCGCTTGGATCAACACCAAATTCTTCTTTCATCATATCAACTAATTCTTTAACTTCAAGAATAGTTTTTTCTTTTAATGCTGCGATAATGTCTTTGTTTTCAATTTTTGCCATTATTCATTTCCTCCTTTTTCTAACTTTTCAGCATATAAGTTAAGCCCAATACTTAAATTTCTTAAGTGTTCAATTAAACCACCAGCAAACATTGTAAGTAATCCTTCCATTGATGGTATTTCTGCATATTTCTTAATTACATTAACATCAACAACTTCTTGGTCTATATATCCAGCTCTAATTTCTAGTGCAGGATGTTCTTTAGCGAACTTACTTACTACTTTAATAGGTTCAATAATATCACTTGAGAATAAGTATGCATTAGGTCCTTCCATAAAGTCATCTAATTTAATGTTTTTATCTTTTAAAGCTAAATTCATTAAAGTGTTTTTATAAACTTTTATGTCAGATCCCATTTCTCTTAAACTTCTTCTTAGTTCTGTAATCTCTGAAACACTAAGTCCACGATAATCTATTAACAAGAATGTTTTAGCATTATCTAACTTATTTTTAATTTCTTCAACAACAGCTTTCTTTTGTTCAAGAATTCTTTCGCTTGCCATATATATCCTCCTTTTTTGATTAATAAAGAAAAAGCTTTCCCAAGGGAAAGCTTATAAACGTTCTATAAGATTTCACCTCGGTAGGATTTATGTTTGTACCTACTGTCTTTGGGGACTTCTTTTCTTCATCGCTTTAGATTATATAATATTAATTTATATTTTTCAATACTTTTTATTAATTTTATTAAAAAAGTAATTATCTTATGACAATTACTTTTATTTTATTAATTAAAATTCATTAACATCAATTTTTAAACCTGGACTCATTGTTGAAGAAATACTTATATTCTTAATAAATGTTCCTTTAACACCATTTGGTTTATTCTTAATTATTTCTTTAACGATTGCATTTAAGTTTTCTTTTAATGCATCTTCTTTAAATGATAATTTACCAAATATTGCATGAACATTTCCATAAGAATCATTCTTATATTCAACTTGACCTTTTTTGATGTTTTCAATTGCAGTTTTTACATTAGTTGTAACAGTTCCAAGTTTAGGGTTAGGCATTAAACCTTTAGGTCCTAAAATCTTACCTATTTTTCCTAATGGAGCCATCATATCAGGAGTAGCTACGATTACATCAAAATCAAACCAATTTTCTTTTTCAATTTTTTCAATCATATCCATATCTCCTATATAATCAGCACCAGCTTCTTTAGCATCTTTAGCTGCCATTTTAGTAACAACTAAGATTCTCTTAGATTTACCAGTACCATTAGGTAATACAACTGAATTTCTAACATTCATATCTGTTTTCTTAGCATCTATATTCAATTTAAGAGCTACTTCAACAGTTTCATCAAAATTTCTTTTCTTCAAACTTTTTAAAGTTTTTAACGCTTCATCAACTGAATAAACTTTTGATTTATCAACTAATTTTGAAGCTTCCACATAATTTTTACCATGTTTCTTCATAATACCCTCCTTCTGTGGTTTGGATTATATTTTTACTCGACTTTATATTTTTATTCTTCAGTTTTTTCTTCTGATTCTTCAGTAGCTTCTGATTGTTCACTTACTTCAACTTCTGGAGTTTCTTCAGCCATTGCTTTAGCGTCAGCTTCCATTTGTTCTAAGCTAGCTTCCATCTTAGCATATTCTTCAGCAGCCTTTTGAGCTTCTGCAGCTTGTTCTGCTAATTCAGCATCATTAACACCTTTAATAGCTATACCCATATTTCTAGCAGTACCTTCAACTATATTCATAGCTTCTTCTACCGTATATGCATTTAAATCAGGTAATTTTGTTTCAGCTATTTTTCTTAAATCATCTTTTGAGATAGTAGCTACTACTTCATTAGCTCCTTTACTTGAAGCCTTTTGTAAGTTAGCTGCTTTCTTTAAAAGAACTGATGCTGGTGGAGTCTTTAATACAAAATCAAATGTTCTGTCTTCATAAATATTAATTACTACTGGAATTACATTACCCATTTGATCTCTAGTTGCATCATTATATCTAGTACAAAATTCTTGTAAGTTAATTCCTGCAGGACCTAAAACAGTTCCAACTGGTGGAGCTGGTGTAGCTTTACCTGCTTCAATTTGTAATTTAATTACTTTTGTAATATTCTTTGCCACGAAAAACACCTCCCTATTAGTTTAATTTTTTTCGCGAGTGGTCCACGATAATCCAATAATCTCCCACTAATCAAATTATATATAAATATAAATTTGCTTATTCATAATATCACATAAATAGCAATATTTCAATCGAATTTTATATTTTTCAAATAAAAAACTACTTTCGTAGTTTATTATTCTATTTCTTTATATTTAGTAATTACCCAATTACCATCAACTTTTTCAAAAGTAGCATTAAAGTATTCTAATAATTCAGAAACTTCAACATCCCATTCATTTATACTTTTAACTATAATTCTTGTTTCAGCCTTATTATTATTTAAACTAATAATATTCACTTTACTACTTTCGTATCCATAAAGCCATCCTTTAGAATCAAGTTTACAATAAAGTTTCCCATCTTTTACATAATAGTTTTCCTTACCAATGTTTGAATGACGATTTATGACAGCTATTGACATATATTTTTTTAAATAATCTAAAAGTTCATCATATGATTTAAATTGTTTAGAAATTGCCGCATCATCATTAGGATTATCAATATCTTCTACTACTTGTAATTCACCTTCTCCACAATATGTAGTCTCAAGAAAAAAAACATAGACAAATTTATGTATCTTACTAAATTCCGAAACCAACGCATCATTTTCAATATAATTTTCAGGTTCTTTAATATCATCGCAAGAATTATTTTCTACTTTGTTTGTTTCTGAATTTAAAGATTGCTCTACATTGCTTGATGGTTGTTCTACTGGTTTTTCTTCTCCTTTAAAATAATTTACTCCATACCATACACAAAATCCTACTAAACATATACCAATTATTGTAAGTATTACTATCAGTATTGGTGACATTCCTTTTTTCTTTTCTTCCATATTTTTTATTCACTCCTTTTCGTAAATCATTATACTGTATATATATATATATATATCAATTGCATTATTTATAATTTACATTTTACATTTACATTGTAAATTATTAAAATTTATATATCTTTAATATTTTATAAAACAAAATAAAAAAATACATATAATAAAAATTAAATTATATGTATTTTTTATACCATTAAAACTCAAAAGTATTGATTTGCATCCCAAAACTCTCCATGTTAATATGTCTTAGACACACCTTAATAGATGTTAGTCGTGTGCTTCCTTATTCTATAAAAATAAGGGAGGTGATATGCATGAATAAAAGAGAAAAATCTTATTATTTCATAATTATCCTCTTGTTTATATTGATATTTATAGTATTAATATTTAAATAAAAATCACACTAACATCAAAACGATGTTAGTGTGTGACCTCAATGGGAAGCACACCTACTCTTTAAGGTGTGTCCTTTTTTATTTTATGAAGTTTCCTTCAATAAATACATTATACCATTTTTTATATTAGATATACAAGTATTAAGCTTTTGTTATTTGAGTAAGTTCTACTTCTACAGGTGTTTCTTGACCAAATAAATCTATTAATATAGTTAATTTTTGATTTTCAGTATCAAGAGTTTCAATCTTACCAAACATTCCTTTGAATGGACCTTCAATAATTTGAACTGAATCTCCTACTTCAACATCAGTATTAATTTCCATATTATTAATACCTTCATTAGCTAAAATCTTATCAATTTCTTGAGGTAATAATGGAGTTGGTTTAGCACCTTTACCAGAAGAACCAATAAATCCTGTTACACCTGGTGTATTACGAACTACATACCATGCTTCATCAGACATAATCATTTCTACTAAAACATATCCAGGAAACATTTTTTTAACTTTTTCTTTCCTTACACCATCTTTTATTTCTACTTCTTTTTGCTGCGGAATAATAACTCTAAAAATATTATTTTCCATTCCCATTGATTCAGTACGCATTTCTAAGTTTTCTTTAACTTTTTCTTCATGTCCTGAATAAGTATTAACTACATACCAAAGTTTTTCACCTTCCATTATAATAGCCCCCTTAAAAATGCAAATAGAACATCAAATGCATAAAAGAAAACCGCAAAAAACGCAATCATAACCAAACATATAACTGAGTTCTTTAATAATTCTTTCCCTTTAGGCCAACGAGTTCTTTTTGCTTCTTTCTTAACTCCACTAAAAAAATCTTTCATAAATAACTCCTCCAAAAAAAAACACCTTTTGTTTCGTGTAAATAAAATATAACATATTTATACCAAACTTTCAAGTGTTTTTTATTATTTTCTCTTATATTCAATTACTCTTCTTAATTTAATAGGTTCTGTCAATCCTTCTTCATTTTCCATTTTCTTAAGACACTCATCTTTTTTAAATAAGTAATAAGCTAGTTGCGCTAAAGATAATAAAAGAGAGAATGAAAAAAATAATGGAAATTCACTTTTTGTGCCATAACTCAACATTTCTCCATAAGCGCTCAAAAGTGCACTGTCAATGTATGGATCAGCCTTATTATCAAACTTCTGAGCTTTTTTAAAATAATATTCATTTGTGTAATTATTTTTATTCATATTATCACTTCCTATAAATTTATAATATCACAAATGATTATTAAACAAAATAAAAAGCATAAAAATTTATGCTTTTTAAAATGAATCAATATTTACTTTAACATTTTTAATGCCTTCGTTATAGGCTTTAGCTTGTATTAATGTTTTAATTGAATTAGCTATTTTTCCTCTTTTACCAATTACTCTACCCATATCAGATTCTGGAACTAATATTTCAATCATTAATCCTTCTTCTGTTTCATAATCTTTAACTTTTATTAAATCTTCTTCTTTAGCAAGGCGAGTAACTAGAAATTCAGCAAATTCTACTAATGTCATTATTTTCTCTTAGAATCATGGAATTTTTTCATAATTCCAGCATCGCTTAAAATGTTTTTAACTGTATCGGTTGGAGTAGCACCATTTTTTAACCATTTTAATGCTAATTCTTCATTAATATTAGCTTTATTATCTTCTAGTGTACTATAAGTTCCTATTAATTCAATAAAATTACCGTCTCTTTTTTCTCTTGAGTCAGCTGCAACTATACGGTAAAAAGGTCTTTTTTTAGATCCCATTCTTTTAAGTCTTAATTTAACTGCCATATTTTTCTCCTTCTTTCTTGTTAATAATATTACTATAAATAAAAAGATATGTCAACCTTTTTTGGTTAACACATCATTTTTCTTCCTCTTTTAAAAAATCTTCATTAACATTTTCATCTATTTCTTTGGATACTTCTTCAGGATCTATAACACTTTCTAATATATCATAATCATCTTCTTCATCATTAGTAAGTATTCTAATCTTTGTATCCCCCACTATTTCAATACCTAATTCTTTTTCTATCTCATAATTTATTACATTTCCATTTGAAGAAACTTCTATACAATTAGGATTTCTTAAACTTCTAACAATAATTTCTGAATTATCATTTAGCGTTGCTTCATCTTTAAGTCTAACATTTACCCTTTCTTCATAACTAACGTTAGTGGATGCCACATTTGTTTTAGTATTGTTATCATAACTATACCATATATTAACATCAAAATTTCCTTTTATTAACACTGAATTAGAATCATTGCTCCCAAATATATTATGGTTAATTACCCAACATCCTAAAACAGTATCTACTTTATCACTTACCTCTAATGAATATTTATTTGTAAAAGTTTTTTTACCTTTACCTATAACAGCTTTAGTAACAATTTCTTTATATTGTTGCATAACCCTCCTCACTTTAATTTATGCGTTTGCCTAAATTTTTGTGAAAAGTATTTATTATTTATTAAAGTAATCTATTCCAATTGCATTCCTTACTTCAATTATTTTTTTAGATGCATATTCCCTTGCTTTTTTAGTTCCTTCTTCAAGTATTTTATAAACTTCATCAATATTACTTTCTAATTCTTTTCTTCTTTCTCTAATTGGTTTTAATTCTTCTTGAATTATATTATTTAAAAATTTTTTAATTTTAACATCTCCTAATCCACCACGTTCATAATGTGCTTTTAATTCATCTAAATTTTTATATTCAGGTAAATATTTTTCAAAATGCTCATCGTTGCAAAAAGCATCTAAATATATAAATACTGGATTATCTTTTACATTACCAGGATCTTCAACTTTTAAATGATTAGGATCAGTATACATACTCATTATTTTCTTTTCAATAACCTCAGGCTCATCTGATAAATAAATACAATTTCCTAAAGATTTACTCATTTTATTCTTTCCATCTAATCCAGGAAGTCTCATACAAGTATCATTATCAGGTAACATCTCTTTAGGTTCCTTAAATATTGGTTTATATAAATTATTAAAACTTCTAACTATTTCTCTTGTTTGCTCTATCATAGGAAGTTGATCATCACCTACAGGTATAATTTCAGCATCAAATAGGGTTATGTCAGCAGCTTGACTAATTGGATATGTTAAAAATCCAGTAGGAATACTACCTTCAAAATTTCTTAATTTAAGTTCATCTTTAATAGTTGGGTTCCTTTGAAGTCTTGATAAAGTTACAAGATTTAAATAATAAAATGTTAATTCACAAAGTTCAGGTATTTGAGATTGAATAAATATATTTGATTTATTTGGATCTATACCACATGCTAAATAATCAAGAGCAACCTCTATTATATTATTTTTAACTTTATCAACATTATTAAAATTATCAGTTAATGCTTGAGCATCAGCTATTTCAATAAAAATTTTATCAAACTCTCCACTATTTTGTAATTCTACTCTTCTTTTTAAAGAACCAACATAATGACCTAAATGAAGTTTTCCAGTTGGTCTATCTCCAGTAAGAATTATTCTTTTATTTTCCATAATATCACTTCCAATAATATAAATATATCATAATTTTTAATATATTAAAAGACGTATTACTACGTCTATTTAACTATTTCTCCATCTAAACTAAAACTTTTAGCATCTTTTATTTCTACATCTATTATTTTACCAATTGTATCTTTTGAAGCTTCAATGTTAACAAGTTTCATATTTTCAGTATACCCCATTACTTTAGTATCATCTTTTTCAGATACACCCAATATTAAACATTTTTGAATAGTACCAAGTAATCTTTTATTTGATTCATTACTATACTTATTAACTAATGTATTTAATTCTTTTAATCTTTTAGATTTAATATTCTCATCTATTTGGTCTTTCATAACTGAAGCTGGAGTACCTTCTCTAGGAGAATATATAAACGTAAATGCTCCGTCAAATTTACAAATATTTACTAAATCTAAAGTTTCTTTGAAATCATCCTCTGTTTCGCCTGGAAATCCAACTATTATATCAGTTGTAATAGATACGTTTTCAACATTATCTCTTATTCTGTTATATAATTCTATATATTCTTCTTTAGTATAACGTCTTCCCATTAATTTAAGTATTCTATCACTTCCTGATTGAACTGGTAAATGAATATATGGCATTACATTTTTATATTTAGATATAATTTTAATCATATCATCTGTAAAATCCCAAGGATGAGATGTTACAAATCTTATTCTATCTATATTAGTTTTAGCTACATCTTCTAATAGATTAGATAGATTATAATCATCATATAGATCTTTTCCGTAAGCATTTACATTTTGGCCAAGCAAAGTTACTTCTTTATAGCCTTGTTTAACAAGGTTCTCCACTTCTTTAATAATAGATTCTTTTGTTCTACTTCTTTGTTTACCTCTTGCATATGGGACTATACAATAAGTACAAAACTTGTCACACCCTAGCATTATATTAACCCAAGCTGTAATATTTGAATCTCTTTTAACAGGTATCCCTTCTACAATATCTCCTTCTTTTGAATATACTTCCACTTGAAGTTTTTTATCATCCATACATTTCTTTACTACATTAGCTAAATCATCTATATTGTGAGTACCAAGTACAAAGTCCATCCATTTATAGTTTTTAAGTATTTCTTCTACAACTACTTCTTCTTGAGACATGCATCCCATTAAACCAACTATTACATTTGGATTACTTTCTTTAAAATGTTTTATTCTACCAAGAAGACCAAATACTTTGTTATGAGCATTTTCTCTAATCGCACATGTATTTAGAATGATAACATCCGCTTTTTCCATAATATCAGTGTTAGTAAATCCGACGCTTTCTAAAATACCCTTTATATTTTCCGAATCATGTTCATTCATTTGGCATCCATATGTTTTTAAATAGTATTTTTTATTTAAACCAAAAAGACTTGGATTATTATTATAATCTAAGTAATCTGTCTTTTTATTAGTTCTTTTTTTAGCTTCTAATAAATTAGGTAACTTCATAATCTCACTTCCGAATATGTATTATATCACCTTTCACTAATTCTAACTAGTCTTAATAATTTATCTTTAGTATATTTGGGTTTTTTAGTTGTTGTTATATAATTACCCTCTTCGTCAATAAATAATTCTGGTACAACTATACCATATTTAATTTCCAAATAGGAAGAAACTAGATATCTATGTGAAAATTCTTCCGGTTTAGCATAAGAAAGTAATATAATATCTTTTTGGTATCCCTCATATTTCTTTACTAATTCATCTAATACATACTTATTTCCTTTTAGTACTTGATAATAATATTGATTTATATAATACTGATCCCATTCTTCTTGATTATTCCAATGACTATATATATTTTCATTAGGAGAAAGTTCTCTAATCCATTTCCCTTCAAAATTAGCTTTTTTACCACCATCTATGGAAATAGATGCTAAATTCCCCTCTTTAGCATTTTCATAATTACTTGTAAAAATCATACTACACCTCTACTACTATATAATACAATTTTACCAGTTTAAAATTCATTTATCAATTAATATCAATAATATTATCAATTAATATTCTTTCACCATTTATGTTTAATAAATAATCATAGTTTTTGGATACAACTATTTCTTCTCTTTCTTCCCCGTTAGGATAAGTTATTATCACTTTTACTTTATAATTGTAATCTGATTTGTTAAATATCTCATTTATTTTTTTTCTTATGTCTATTGAATTATATTTGCTATTTACTCTATTTTTTTTATTATCTAAAAATGAATAATAGACGCTTTTATTATTACCATTTACATTTTTAGCATTAGTATTAACATACACATTAGGTAATTTTTTTCCCATAAAAACACCTCTAATAAATATTATGATTATTTTTTATTTTAATTAATTATTTTATTTATTTTGTAAATACTAATAGTATGATTAAAAAAAAGAAATATGAAATTATAATGCCTTTATGTATATTATTATTTTTTGTAATAAGTATATGTACAATATATAGTTCTGAGTCAATATTACCTAGTTATTATAATAATTTACATATAAAACAATTAATTTGGTATGCTGTTGGCTTCATTGTTTTTATAACCCTTATATTTATTAAAAATGACAAAATATTGAGATATAGTAAATTAATATATATTGCATCTATTCTTCTTTTAATAATTGTTTTAATAGTTGGACAAAAAGTGAATAATACAAAAGGATGGATATCACTTGGATCTCTTAGTTTTCAACCTAGTGAATTTGCTAAAATAGGATTAATACTTTACATATCTAAATTATTAAATGATTTTAGATTTGAGCAAAACATTACAAATAAAAAAGAATTATTATTAATTTTCAAAATAATTATAATAACTTTAATACCATCTATTCTAGTTTTTATAGAGCCCGACACTGGCGCTGTTATATCATATTTTATAATAGCTTTTACATTAATTTTAATAAGTGAAATTAGAATTAAATGGTCAATATTATTGACTATACTTTGCTTTATAATTCTTGGATTATTATCTATTTTTTATATTAAATACCCTAATAGTTTTATAAAAGTTTTTGGAAGCTCTATATATTATAGAATATTTAGAATAATTGATTGGAAAAATAATAGTGGGATGCAGCTTGAAAATAGTATGATAGCTATTGGAAGTTCAAAATTATATGGAAAAGGATTAAATGATATGCCAATATACTTTCCAGAAGCATATACGGATTTTATATTCTCAGTTTATACAAATGCATTTGGATTAATTGGAGCAATAACACTAATAATACTTATATTTCTTTTTGACTATAGAATTTTAAATATATGTAACAAAACAACAAAAACAATAAACAAATATGTAATTGTAGGTTTCTTCATATCATTTTTATATCCACAGCTTCAAAATATTTCTATGACTATTGGACTACTTCCTATAACAGGTATACCTCTTCCATTTATTAGCTATGGTGGTTCTTCCTTAATAGTTGCATTTATAATGACCTCATTTATTATAAATGCATATAACCAATAAAAAAATGTAGTTCTCTACATTTTTTATCTTTTATTTTTTATAACAAAATATGAAATTCCTCCAATTAAATAAATTATAAGCAATACTCCACTAATTATTAACAATTTAGTATTAACATTTAATGGTTGTTTTTTATTTGAAGGATCTATATAAAATGAAGGTTCTTCTGTTTGACTTGATGGTTTTTCTGTTTGACTTGATGGTTCTTCTGATGGCTCTTCTGATGGATCTTCAATATCAGTATTTTTATTTACTGTTACTGTGGCTTTAGCTGTCTTACCATTAGAAGTTTTTACCGTAATTGTTGCTGTTCCTTCTTTCTTTGCAGTTATTACACCATATGAATTTACTTCTACTACTGAAGAATTGCTACTACTCCATGTTACATTTTTATTTGTAGCATTGCTCGGACTTATTATTATTGAAAAAGAATCAATTTCATCTTCTTCAAGTATTAATGAAGTCGGATCTATAGTAATACTAGTTACAGGAATTGTTGTGGGTGTTGGAGTCGGCGTTGGCGTTGGAGTCGGAGTCGGTGTTGGATTAACAGCCGCATTTACCGTAATAATAGATATGCTCTTTTTTCCATTTGAAGTAGTCGCCACGATTGCAGCAACACCAACCGATTTAGCAGTTACAATTCCTTTTGAATCCACTGTTGCAACAGAAGTATCACTACTCGTCCATGTTATAGTTTTGTTAGTCGCATTCGCTGGTTCTAATGTAGCAATAAGAGAAAGTTTTCCACCAACATTAATTGTTTTCGAAGATGGAGTTACTGTTACTTTTGTAACAACTACTGCTGCAAAACTATTCTCTATGATTAATCCTCTTCCTAACAAATATGTAAAAGAGCATACAATTAAGAAAACTAGACTTGATAATATCATTAACTTTTTAGTGTCTCTATTTGTATTAATTTTTTGCATAACAAAACCTCACTATCATAATGCAAGTATATATTTTTTTTGAACTTTTGTCAATTAATAACTAATCAAAAGCAAAAATAAAAACCAATTAAGTTTAACTTAATTGATTTATCTATTGTTTTAAATATTAGATATTTTTTTCTTTTGAGTTAAGAAATAAGCTATTCCTCCAAATGTAACAATGATCAATAATATTCCTCCAACTTCAAATACACCCGTTTTTGGATTAGTATTATCACCTTCTTTAACATATATTACCGTTATATAGTGGTCTTCCGATACATCTTCAAATGTATATTGAGTTTCATTACCTTCTGTGGAAATACTTTCACCATCTATTTTAATTTCAGATAATTTATATCCTTCATTAGGTGAATATTCAATTGTTTTATCACTTCCCTCAGTAACAACGTCAGAATCAGTTATATTACCATAATAAACTTCAGTTATTATTACATATTCATTCTCATTTGTAGGTGTTTCTTCCGAATTCGCTAATACTGTTATTTTTGAAGTTGCAGATTTATTACCATCTATAGTTGTAACTGTTATTGTTGCTGTTCCAGGAGAAATTCCTGTAACAACTCCATTTGCATTAACTGTCGCAACTGACGTATCACTACTTGTCCAAACAACATTCTTATTAGTTGCATTAGTTGGCGTAACTATTGCCTCTAATTCCTTTGTATCACCCACCTGCATTTTCCAAGTTGATGGCGTTAACACTATTCCTGTTACACTAACTGTACTGCTTCCACTTGAAGTCCATTGCGCATATACAGTCATATTTGAACTAGCTATTGATGAAGATGTAACTTTTGTTCCACTTCCATTCTTTTTTGTGTTCCATTCTTTGAATGTATATCCACTTCTTGTTGGTGTACATAATGTTCCCCATTTGCTTCCAGAGGTTGCTGTTTTTGTAGTTGGACTACATGCATTACCACCATTAACATTGTATGTTAGTGTATACTCTACCGTTGTTGGTGATGTAGGACCAGTTGTAGATGAACTTGAACTTCCCGTATTAGCTTCAAGAACTTCTATTGCTACACTATCAGAGCAGTCATCAGTATCAGTACAACTTGCATCATTAGTTTTAATACTTATTGTTGCTACACCTGGTGATTTTGCCCTAACTACACCAGTACTTGAAACAGTTGCAATACCACTTGCATCAGTTGAAAAAGTTACGTTTTTGTTTGTCGCATAATTCGGATAAATATTATAAAGCAAAGGATACTCTTGACCAACTCGCATTTGTATGTGATCTGATTCACTAGCGAATCGTATACGTATTACAGGAATATAGAATATAAATACAGACCCTCCGCTGTCTTCACACGCAGTTTCGCATGCTGTCCTACTTGTTATATTTTCTTCTTCCCAATACCCAAACTGATTACTATAACACCAACAACCAGTTTCAGATGCTGAAGGTTCCTGATATGAACTTGAACTTCCCGTATTAGCTTCAAGAACTTCTATTGCTACACTATCAGAGCAGTCATCAGTATCAGTACAACTTGCATCATTAGTTTTAATACTTATTGTTGCTACACCTGGTGATTTTGCCCTAACTACACCAGTACTTGAAACAGTTGCAATACCACTTGCATCAGTTGAAAAAGTTACGTTTTTGTTTGTCGCATTGCTTGGAGAAATACTATAAAGCAAAGTATACTCTTGACCAACTCGCATTTGTATGTGATCTGATCCACTAGTGAATCGTATACGTGTTACAGAAATGGTTGAAGACGTTGAGGAAGAAGATGATGCTGTTGGTTCAACAAAAGACTCAAATGTTAAGCCAAGGTTTTCACATGCACTTTTGCAAGCACCTAGGCTACTATAACCAGATCCTATAGAAGTTATTGCTCCGTTTTCATTACAAGAGCAAATCCATGTGCTTGTGTCTACCACAGACATACTTTTTTGTACAGTTATGTTTTTAGCAAATATTGCTGCTACTATAACTGTAAATCCACATAAAATTGGTATTAAAAACATTTTAAAAGCTTTTTTATTATCATTCATATTTTTTCCCTACTTTCTATTTAATATATTACAAGCATTAATTAAAAAAGTCAATGTTTAAAAAAACTTGAAATCTATTCTTTCAAGTCTTTTTGAATTGTATTAACTTTTAATATGCAATATGTTACATCGTTAATTATTTTATCTAATTTTCTATTTGAATCTATTTTATCACTCTCCTAGTTTAAGGATAAAATATTTTTTTAAACATTTCATTATATTCGACAAAACTAGTTATTATTAGATATGTCAATTTTATTTATATTATAAAATTTCATGTCATAAATGACACTTTGATAATCATAATTTAAATTTTTATATAAATTAGTTAAGTCCATTTCAATTTTATATTCATTATCTTTATCTGATATAAATTCTATAAGTATTTCTCCACTTACAGTTTTTTCTAATTGAGCATTGTTTATTTCATTATATAGATTTAACCAATTATTTGTTTCTATCATATATTTGTTTTTATTACTATATGTTTTAGCATTTATTAATCTTAATATATTTTGCGGTTTTATAAATGTGATATCTATATTTTCATTAATTATATCATCTTGATTATATGTATTATTTGAATCGTATTTTTTAATATTAATTATTTCATTTAATCCCTGCTTTTTAACATTTATATATTCATTAAAATAATATTTATTAATTATTATATCTGATTCATAGTTATTTGAAATATCATTTAACACTTTATTATAATCAATTATTTCTTCTTGTGTAATATTTTCATTATAAGTTTTATTATCATTTGACTTACTTGGTACAAACTTAACAATAAGTGCAACTATAATAATAAATACAAATATTATTCCATAGAAATATGTTGTTTTAGTTTCACTATCTAAATTTTTAAATTTTTCTTTTTTCATTAAATATCTTCCCCATTAAATACTCTTTTTTATGACCATTTATAAAGTCTATTGCATTCATTTCTTTTTTACCTTCTGGTTTAAGCCTAGTTATTATGATTTCTAAGTCTTTACACATTACCCCTATTCCATCTTTATAAATATTTATTATTTCACCAGGAACACCTTTAGAATTGTTTCCAATACACGCTTCTAATATTTTTATATTATTATCTTCTAATATTGCATATCCACAAGGAAAAGGATAAAGTCCTCTTATTTGGTTAAATACCTCTTTTGATGTTTTATTAAAATCAATTATTTCTTCTTCTCTTTTAATATTATAACCATAAGTTGCTTCTTCATTATTTTGAATAATCGATTTATTAGTACCTTCAAATATACTTGGTAATGTCTTAATTAATAATTTTTTCCCTAATAAAGATAATTTATCATGGAGAGTTCCTACATTATCAGTATCTAATATTTTTATTTCTTCTTGAGAAATAATATCTCCTTCATCCATATGTTCATTCATATACATTATTGTAATACCAGTTTTATCATATCCATCAATTATAGCATGATGTATAGGAGCTCCTCCTCTTAATTTGGGAAGAAGTGATGCATGAACATTTATAGCTTTATATTTTGGCTTATATAACAATTCACTTGGTATTATCTGACCATATGCACAAGTTATAATGATATCTGGTTTTAAATCTAATATATGATTATAATCATTTCTTATTTTTATTGGTTGAAACACCTCAATATTGTTTTTTAAAGCAACTTCTTTTATAGGACTAAACTTAATTTCTCTTTTTCTTCCAACTTCTTTATCTGGTTGTGTTACAACCAAAATAACATTTGTATTTTCAATAAGTGCTTCAAGTATAGGAACTGCAAATTCGGGAGTTCCCATAAAAACTACTTTTTTATCTTTCATATCTATCCTCTTTTATATAATAAATATTAACAAATTTTAAATTTTTTTACAATATATTGATTGGGTTAATATCAATATCAATCAATACCTTATTACTGTGATTATCCCTTATGTTTTTTAATGTTTCAAATAAGTTTTCTTCATATTTATACTTTATTAAAATGCTAAAATTATATTTATTCTTTAATTTAAAAATTCTTGCTAATGAAGGCCCTAATATTATAAATTTTTCATTTAAAGTACTACCTAAATAATCAAATACTTTCTTTGACTCTTTTGATGCTTCTTCATAAGAAGTACTACTTATTTTAATTGAAGCTATATTGTAATATGGGGTATATTTAAGTTTTTTTCTTATATTCATTTCGTAGTTATAAAAAGATATATAGCTATTATTAATTAAATATTTAAATACATAGTTATCGGTATTATATGTTTGTATTAAAACTTTACCATCTTTTTCAAATCTAGCAGTTCTGCCAGCAGTTTGTAAAAGTAACTCAAACGTTCTTTCTCCACTTCTAAAATCTGGTATTGCTAAAGAAGCATCAATATTTAGTATTCCAACTAAAGTGACATCTTTAAAATTGAGTCCTTTAGATATCATTTGAGTTCCAATTAAAATATCATAATTATGTTTACTAAATTCATCTATTAGTTTTTCATAACTACCTTTTCTAGATGTAGTATCAGCATCCATTCTAAGTACTCTTGCATCATATTTTGAGCTAATTAATTCTTCTAATTTTTCAGTACCAAGCCCAAGATCTTTTATAGCATCTTCATGACATTCTGGACATATTTTATCCATTTTTTTAGAATATCCACAATAATGACAAGTTAAGTTATTAGTTGATTTATGATAAATTAAAGATATATCACAATTTGGACATTTATAAACATAGCCACAGTTAGAACAACTTATAAAAGTTGAATATCCTCTTCTATTAAGAAGTAAAATTACTTGTTCATTATTTATTAAACATTTTCTTATTTCTTTATCTAATTCGCTACTTATTATAAAGTTTCTTTTTTTAACTTCTTCATTCATATCAACAAGTTTTATAATAGGTAAATTTTTAGATATTCTTGTTTTAAGTTCAATTAATTTGTATATTCCTTTTACTCCTCTTGCATATTGTTCTAATAAAGGAGTAGCACTTCCTAAAATACATTTTGCTTTATGATATTTGCATCTTTCAATAGCTATTTCTATTCCGTTATATTTAGGGGTTGATTCCTGCTTATATGTTGCGCTTTGACACTCGTCAATAATAATAATTCCTATATTAAAAAGCGGTGCAAACACTGCACTTCTAGCTCCAACTACAACGCTAACTTCTCCATTCATAATACGTCTATATTCATCATATTTTTCACCATTAGAAAGTCTAGAATGAAGAACTGCAACTTTAGTTGAAAACACGCTTTTAAATCTTGCTACTATTTGTGGAGTTAAACTAATTTCGGGCACTAATAATATTGCAGTTTTTCCTAAAGACAAATAGTGTTCTATTAATTTAATATATATTTCAGTTTTACCACTTCCAGTTACTCCGTGAAGTAAAAATACATTCTTATTTTTTTCATTAATTATTTCATTAAATGCATTTTCTTGCTCCGAAGTTAATTCTATTTTTTTATTATCTTCATTTAATGAATATGCTTTTCTATTAACTTCTTCTTTTATTTCTATAACAATATTTTTTTTAATTAAATTATTTAAAGAACTACATAATAAATTCTTTTTTAATATTTTACCTTCTTTTAATATATTTAATATTTCGATTTCTTTTTTCTTTCTTTGATTATTTTTAATATATTCATCAATATTTATTTCATCATTTAATTTTACATAATAAATATATTTTCTATTTATATTTGTTTTTACACTAGCTTTTAATGCTTTTGGTAACATTATTTGATAACAACTTATTAAATTACTCAAAGTTGTATTTTTCATAAATTTACCTAATTCTAATAAATCTTCTTTTAAATAAAAGTCACTTTCCACAATATCTTTTATTTCTTTCAATTCAAAAGAAGTATCAATTTTATTTGATACATTTAATACAAATCCTTCAACAAAACTCTTACCAAAAGGCACTAAAACTTTATTACCTTTTTTAATTTTATCTTGTAAATTAGATGGTATTATATAGTCAAAAGTTTTATCTAAAGATTTAACATTATATTCTATTAGAACACTCGCTATCATTCTTCGTAATAAACTCCAAATAAATCAATTAATTCATCCAAACTTTTGATTGTTTTATATTTTCCTTCTTCATGTTCTTTTACAAACTTAATAGGTATTCCACCTTTAGATTCCCAAACCTTTAGATTGCCAGAATAATCATCCACAAGAATTGCTCCTTTACTGTGAACCATTTCTGTTTTTTCAAGTTGTTTAGGAGTTAAAACAATGGTTATATCTTTAAAATATCTTCTTAAATAATTAACTTTAACAATACCTTCTTCTAATGAATTTATGTGAGTTAATATTGATATTTGAAATATATTACTTTTTTTAAGTTTATCAATACACGCTATTGAATTATTTAAAATATTACCATCATTTATTATTTTAGAATAATCATATTTAGCAAAGAATTCTCTTTTAGCAGATTCATTAGAAGTATCAACGTTATTATCCTCAAGTGCTTTGTATAAAAATGGAATAGTATCCATAATTACACCATCAAAATCAATATATAACTCTTTCATAAAACCCTCCTATTTAATAACAACTTTCTTAAATTGTTTTTTACCTTTTTGAACAAGTATTCCACCATCTTTAATAAATGATAAATCTATAATAGTTTTTGGATCACTTATTTTATCACCATTTATACTAATAGCATTTTGTTCAACCATACGTCTTGCTTCACTCTTAGATGGGAACATCTCAGTAAGCATTAAGAAATCAACAATTGAAATATTAAGATCGCTATGTACTTCAATGGTTTCAGTACTTTCTCCCATTCCTCTTGACGCAAAGATTTCTTCACTTTCTTTTTTAACTTTTATAGCTTCTTCTTCACCATGTAAATCCTTAATTATTTCATAAGCCAAAGTTTTTTGAGCAAGTCTTTTTTCTGGTTCGGTTTTAACACTTTCTTCTAATGATTCAATTTCTTCTCTAGTTAAGAAAGTAAATACTTTTAAATACTCAATAACTTTAGAATCATCTGTATTTAATAAATATTGGTACATTTTGTATGGACTTGTTTTTTCTTTATCAAGCCATAAGGCATTACCTTCACTTTTACCAAATTTATTTCCATTTGCATCTAAAATAAGAGGCATAGTAAATCCATAAGCTTCTTTACCTAATTTTTTCTTTATCAATTCTATTCCTGTAGTAATGTTACCCCATTGATCTGAACCTTCTACTTGCATAATACAATTCTCTCTTTGAAATAATTCTAAAAAATCATTTCCTTGAATTAATGTGTATGAGAATTCTGCATATGTTATACCTGTTTCAAGTCTTCTTTTAATGATATCTTTATTAAGCATATAATTAACGTTTATATATTTTCCTATATCTCTTAAAAAATTTAAATATGAAACATCTTTAGTCCAATCATAATTATCAACCAATTTAGCTTTACCTTCAAATATTTTATTAATTTGATTTCTTATTCCTTCTATGTTATTTCTAACTGTCTCATAACTTATAATTTCTCTTTCAGCTGTTGGTCTTGGATCACCTATTAAACCAGTTGCCCCACCACATAATAGTATTGGCTTGTGTCCGTGACGAGCAAGTCTTTTGGCAGTTACTAGTGATGAATAATGTCCCAAATGAAGACTATCAGCAGTTGGATCCGTACCCCAATAAAATGTTACCTTCTCTTCATTTAATAATCTTTCAATTTCAGGACTACTTATATCTTTTATTAGTCCTCTCCATTTCAACTCTTCAAAAAAATTCATATAATATTTCTCTCCTTTTAAAGCAAAAAAATGGTATCAAAGAAAGTCACAAGGACGGTACCATTTCTCAATTTCACTCTAATGTTTTATAGCTCATCAGCTTTATAAACTCATAATATCGTAATTCATTAAAGATATCTGCTTATTTACACCGACCATAAACTCTCTTTAAAAAATATTCTTTAACTACTAAAATATTAATCAACATTTATTTCAAAATTATTTTAACATAGAGATAATAAAATATCAATAAGTTAAAATTGTGAATTCAGACACACAATTCATTTTCAATTGACAATATTCAATATTTACATATTAGTTTTAATTAATATTTGCATCAATTGCCAAAGAGCAAAAAGCAATTTTTAATAATTTGAACTATAAAATTTATTGTGATAATATGTCTAAGACATGCTTAAAAAGTGTTAGTGCATTCCTTTAAACCAAATATTTAAAGGAGGTGATTTTATGAATAAAAGAGAATTTTCTTTTTTTATAATTATTATCATCTTGCTTATTATAATATACAAAATATTATTTTAAACAAAACGCTCTAACACCTAGGTGTTAGAGCAGCCCAAGATTGGAATGCATCTAATATCTTTAGAGCATGTCCTTTTTATTATATGAAGTTTCCTTCAATAAATACATTATATCATTTTTTATATCTTTTGTATACATAACTATTAAGTGTTTAGTAAAAAATAATAATATAATGGATATAAATGAAAATATAAAAAAACTATATAAATTAAAGAGTAATATGCCTGATTTAGTTATTAGGGAAATTACTGTGCCAAGAAGACAAAAAGTATATGTTTTAGTTATTCAAACATTAACTAGTGAAGATAAAGTAAATGATTTTATATTAAAGTATTTTTCTAATAAAGATTTGTTTAAGAATAAAACTAATATTAAAAAATCAATAAGTGAATTTATACCAGCGATTAACTTTCATGAAATAAATAATTATGATGAAATATTAAATTATTTATTTAATGGTTTTACAGTAGTACTATCTAATAAATTTAATGCTTCTTTTGAAACAAAAGCTTTAATAGATAGAGCTGTATCCGAGTCTTCTTCAGAGCCGTCTGTTAGAGGACCTAAAGATTCATTTAACGAAAATTATCAAACTAACATCGGACTTATTAGAAGAAGAATTAAAGATAAAAATTTATATTTAAAAGAAATTGTTCTTGGTAAAAAAAGCAAAACTAGAATTGGAATTATGTATATGAATGGTATTGCATCAGATGATTTAATTCATCAAGTGCAAGAAAAATTAAATAACATTGATATAGAATATATATTGGATTCTTATACTATAAAAGAACTCATTAAAAAAGAAAATAAAACTTTATTTCCTACAATCGCCTCTAAAGAAAAACCAGATGAAATAAGCGTTGCCCTTTTAAATGGTAAAATTGCAATTATCGTTGAAAATAGTCCTAATGTACTTTTAATACCTACTCTATTTATTGATTCATTTAAAAATAGTGAAGATTATTATGAAAAATCTTTCTATGCATCTTTTATTAGAATAATAAGATTGTTTGCTTTTTTCTTAGCAATTTTTCTTCCTGGATTCTATCTAGCATTAATAACAATTGATCAACAAGTCCTCTCTTCTGATTTATTTATAAATTTTGCTTCTCAAAGTGTTGTGGTACCATTTCCATCTGTAATTGAAGCAATACTTTTAACTATTACATTTGAAATACTTTATGAAGGAGATTCTAGAACTCCCACTTCAAGAGGAGCATCTGTTTCAATACTTGGAGCTCTTATACTAGGTGATGCTGCAGTTAATGCAGGACTTGTATCCCCTATTATGGTTATAATTATTTCGATATCTTCAATATGTTCGCTTTTATTTATATTTGTAGATTTTCAAGGATCAATTAGGTTTTGGAGATACTTATGTATGATTTTATCATCTTTATTTGGACTTATAGGTTTTATAGTAACATTCACTCTACTTTTAATAAACTTGTGTTCTATTAAATCATTTGGAATTCCATATTTAATTCCATATGTTCCTTTTTATAAAAAAGAAGCTTTAAAAGATGGTGTAATTAGAAGTGAATCAAGTTCATCTAAAATTGATAAAGATTATTTAAGGAGTAATGATGAAAAAAATTAAATATTTGATTTTAATAATTACGTTTATTTTTGTATTAACTGGATGTGAAACTCATAAAGAAATAAGTGACCTTGGTATGGTTAGTGCGATGGGAATAGAAAAAATAAATGATGAATACTTAATATCAGTACAAGTCGCTAATATAAAGAAAAGTACTAAAATGGGAACAGATAACTCTTCAAAAGTAACCCTTTATACAGGAAGTGGTAAAACTCCATTTGAAGCAATAAGAGAAGTATCTACTAAAAGTTCTAAAAAATTATACTTTTCACATATAAAAATTATTATATTAAGTGATGAAATAATAAATGATAATACAGAAGAAATTATTGATTTTTTTACAAGAGATAATGAAGGAAATATGAATGCGTATGTACTTGTTTCAACTAAAAATACTCCAAGTGAAATATTATCCACTATAACTGCTTTCGAAGATGTTCCAGCGGAATATATATATAATTCAATTATACTTAGTGAAGCAAGCTACGGTAATACTAGAATACTTTCATTTGAAGACTTTGTTAATTTTTTAATAAAACCAGGAATAGATCCATCATTTACTAAAATAAGTTTATCAAGTGATAGCAAAGATAAAAATAACACCGAAACTTTAAATGCAATCAATTTATCTTCTTATATAAATTTAGGTAATATATTAGTATTTAATAAAGATAATAAATTAGTTGAACTTTCAGAAGAAGAATCAGTTGCTTTCAACTTAATAAACGGTAAATCTTCTAACTCTATTATAACTTTAAAATGTGATAATAATGATTCATATTATACTTTAGAACTAATGAATAATTCTTATAATATAAAATTTAATTCAAAAAAAGATGAGATAAATATTGATTTAAAACTTACTTATAGTATATCTGACTTTAACTGTGAAACAAGTTTACTAAATAATGATAGTATTAAAAAAATAGAAAAAGAAATCGAAAATAAAATAAAAAATAATATAAATAGTTTATTAAACAAAGTAATAGAATATCAAAGTGACTTTATAGGTTTTGGAACACTTGTTAAATCAAGAGATAAAAACTATTTTGATTTTGAAAATAATGATTGGAATAAAGATGGACTATCCAATATAAAGTTCAAAACAAATGTAAAAGTATCTCTAGAAAATAGAGGTGACTTAATAAATATAGTAAAAAAAGAAGGTAAATATGAATAAAGATAAAATAAATAGTTTTGAGTTTTCGAGTGTTATTCCTTTAATAGTAAGTAATAGCATTTTAGGAAGCGGTTTTTTATATTTATATAATTATTCAAATAAGTCTTCAGTTATAAGCATGTTTATAGGCCTTATAATAAGTATATTTTTTATATTATTAGTATTTAAAATATTTAATATTTTACCTAATGAAACAATAACCCAAAAATTAAAAACAATATTCCCAAAGTTTATTTATTATATAATTAATATAATATTTATATTAATTTCTCTATCTATATCAGCATTAATATTTTTTAGATTAACAGTATTCTTTCATTCACAATTTACTGGTTCATTTTCAAAATATATAATCGCTTTAGTATTATTACTACCCACTTATTACCTATCAACCAAAAATATAGAAGTTATAACAAGATTATCAAATATCATTATATTCATATGTATATTCATATTCTTATTTGATGCTTTATCATTAATACCTCAAGTTGATTTAAATAATATATACCCATTAATAGATACATCTTATAAAAATATATTAACATCTTCATTAGTGTTCTCTATTCTATTTAGTGGTCCATCTTTTTTAATATTAGTTATTCCCAAAAATAATATTAAAAAGAAAAATAAATTAAAAAAATATATAACTATTTCATACATATTATCAGGATTATTCTTATTAATAATAAATATCATTACATTAGGTGTCCTAGGTATTGATTTAATAAAAATATATACATATCCTGCTTATATAGTTTTAAAAAAAATACATGTAATTAAATTTATAAATAGTATTGAAAATTTAACAGTATTAATGTGGTTCTTTATACTTATGTTTACTTCAAGTATTTCACTATTCTTCTCAAAGTCTTGCCTAATAGAAATGTTTAATATAAAAAACAAAGGCACAAAAATCATTATAAATATAATAATGAACTTGTTAATTGCATTTTTACCTTTAATATTCTTTAACAATAAATCATTCTTTGATAAACCAGCTTCAGCAATTATACCAGTAATACTATATAGCATCATATTTATCATATTAGTATTTACCATATTAATAAACAAAATCAAAACTAAAAACTAGTTTTGATTTTATATTTAAATCATCCTTGAAGATCACCGGGTTGTATACCAATTTCAGCTCCTGGCCGAATATTAATATTACCAGGTTGAACATTAATTAATTCTCCAGTAACAATATCAGAAGTATTTACTACTATAACCGGGCGAACCCCGAAGTCGCCACCATACGCGAAGATGTCGAAGATAACACTGCCATCAGAAAACACACTCCACACGCCGCCATTGCTGTTAGCAGAACCCAACCAATAAGATGTTCCATTAAATACTATTCCATTATTTGAACTTGCTAATGATTGCTCTTCTTCATATGTTAGTAATCTTCCTGTTCCATTTATTCCTAATCTATTTACATATTCTTCCACATAATACGCTATTGTGTATCCATTATTTTGGGCTAATCCATAACCATTATCATAATTTGATGATGGTGCTATATTAGACATACTACTTCTATATACTATTGGATAAGGGGTCCCACTATAACTTGCTCCTCCTGTTGCATATTCGCTCTTTAAGTCTGACGTTCCTGTACATCCCCAAGATGTACCAGTATACTGACATACACTATCATCCCAATAGTTTGTTCCACTAAATGGCACTACTCCTATATATTGGACATTTGACCCACTTATATATCCCTTTGCTGTAATATTTTGTAATCCATAACCTGTATCTGATGATGTTAATGTTTTGTTTAATGAATATGCTGAGCCATTATAATCTAGTATATCACCTACATATAAGTTATATTTAGCTAGTAATACTGTTTCTGTTGCATTTGTACTTACTACATAGAAGTCTTCTCCTGATATTGTTACTTCTTGTCCTTGAACAACTCTTGTTGCAGACATCGTTATTACATCCCCTCTATCTAATGTTCCTATTGTTCCTTGATCTGTTTTCAAAGATATTGTTGCTGGTTCAACTCCTTCTCCTATATTTATTGTTCCATAGAATTCTTTATTTTGATTATAATTTTGATTTGATCCTGTATCTATAAATGTCACTGTTACTGTATATGTATGTGTCTCTCCTGGTTCTATCTCTATATTATTTTTTATTGCTATATTATGTGCTAAAGTTGTTTCTGTTGGTATTACTGTTTCACTTATATTACTACAGCTTCCTGATGAAGATGAGCAAGTTGCTGATATTACTAATTCATTATTTATTATTTCATTATATAAGTCTCTCCATATGATGTTATAGTATGCTGTTGTATTTCCATTATTATATACTGTTATTGTCTTTGGTGTACTACTCCATGGTGGTGTTACATTCTCTCCACTTCTTATTTCTATATCTGTATATACTAAACTCATATTTGCTGTTGTTAATCTCATTGAACTTGCTGTATCATTACCAGTTATTTGTATTGTGAAATATGCATATGATATTCCTGCGATTGCTACTAAAAATACTAACGCAGTTAATACTATTATCTTTATTTTATTACTCTTTGTTAATTCATTTTGTTCCATGATAAAAACTCCTTATCTTACAAATAAATGATACTATAAATTTGGGGTTTTGTAAATGATTTTTTAATATAAAAATTCTAACTTTTGTTAGAATTTAATGAGAATAATTTCTTAACTTCTTTTATATTTAATTTTCTATATTCACCCATTTTAAGATTATCTAGTGTTAAGAATGCATATTTAATTCTTTTTAATTTTAATACTTTATAATTGAAATAAGCAAATAAGTTTTTAACTTCATGATTTTTACCTTCTTCTAAAATAATAGTTAAATAACTTTTTTTATTTTTTTTATCTATCTTTTTTAATTTTATTTTACATTTTTTGGTTTTAATACCATTAATTAAAACACCATTTTCTAATATTTTAATCTCATTACCTTTTATTATCCCATCTATTTTTACTTCATATACTCTTTCAATTTCATATTTAGGATGAGTAAGTATATTAGAAAGTTCACCATCATTTGTTATTAAGAGTAATCCGGAAGTATCATAATCAAGTCTACCTACTGGGAATAATTTAGACTTAGATTCAATTAAATCAATAACAGTAGTTCTTCCTTTTTCATCTTTAACACTACTAACTGTTTTATTTGGCTTATAAAGTAAATAATATTCTTTATCTTCTTTTTTAATTTCTTTACCAGAAACAATTACCTCATCCTTAGAAGTTACTTGATATCCAAGCTCAGTTACTTTTTTACCATTAACATAAACTTCACCTTTTAAAATTAACTCTTCACTTTTTCTTCTTGAAGCAACTCCACATTCACTCATATATTTTTGTAATCTCATAATCATCACAAGGAAATTATATGTTATTTTTTCCAAAAAAACAATATTGATTTTATTTTCTTAATTTTACTTTCTTTTTCAATCGCGTATATCGGCTCATTATGAATTATCTTATTTTTTAATTTAATTGATATATACCCTACTTCTGTTTCACTTTTAATTTTTTTATTCTTTATCAAATTTATTTCTAATACTAAATCTTTTATTTCATTTTCTTTCATTAACATATTAAAATCATTTTTAATGTATAAATGATATTTATTATAATTTTTTTCATTTACAAAAAATGTATATTTATCTAATATTTGATATTTATTATATTCATTAAAATATTTTTCATATAAATATTCATGTGTATTAAATCTATCAGTATCTTTTAAAGATACAACTATTAAGTTTTTATCATCTTTAGTAGCACTTGAAACAAATATATGACCACTTTTTTTAGTGTATCCTATCTTACCACCTGTCGCATATTTATAACTAGTTAAAAGTTGATTTTTATTATACCAAATATGAGTATTTAAATTAGTTGTCAATTTATATTTTTTTGTATTAGTTATTTTTATAAACTCAGGATTTTTCATTGCATATTTTATAAGTAATGCAAGGTCATATGCGGTTGAATAATTCTTAGTATCATCATCTAACCCATGTGGATTTTCAAATGTCGTATTATACATTTTTAATTCTTTAGCTTTATTATTCATTGCTTCTATAAATTTATCATAACCCAATGTATTTGTAGCAATTATCATTGCTGCATCATTACCACTTCTTAACATTAATCCATATAATAAACTTTCTAAAGTTAGTTTTTCACCTTTTTTAACATATATCATAGATCCATAAACTTTGTCTATTTCATCCCCAACCTCTATTTCTAAAGATGTATCCATATTTTCAATTGCGATTATTGCAGTCATTATTTTAGTAGTTGATGCAATTAACATTTTATTATCTTTATTTAAACTAGCAATTACTCTTCCAGAATCAGCATCCATCACTACATATGAAGCAGCACTTGCATATATATTTAAAGGAATTAATAAAAATAAAAATAGTATTATCTTTTTCATCTTTATAATATATGAAAAAAAGACTAAAAATAGTCTTTATTCTAATTCATAATTATAAATACCATGAATTTTTTCTTTTACTACATTATCCGGTTCATTTAAAACCCATTCTTCATCAACTTTTGATAAGTTAAAACTAATAGTATAGTCAACTGTATAATTTGTCTTTAACATTTGGTTTAATTCATATTCTCTATATTTATTTTGATCATATACACCATTAACTTCAAACTCGGTTGAGTTATCGGTTAAATAATCATTTGATTCTTTCATAGCTTTATACAAATCATATACAGTTATTTTAGCTGTTACAACCGCTTCATCACCATTAACATTTTCATTTGTTATTTCATATTTTAAATTCTTATAATTTCTTTGCATAACATCCATATATGTTATTTTATTTGTTGAAGATAAATTTTCCATCTCTGCACTTAACTCTAGATCTGAAACAACATCTTCTGATAATGTTTGATAACTCATTAAAAATTCTTCTACTTTTTTAGTTGGAGTATTCATCATATTACATCCAACCATAAGAAAAACTATTAATAAAAATGACAATACTTTTTTCATTATTCCTCCCATTAATAGTTTTTACTTAGTATAAATTTTTATACATTATTTTTAACACTAATTAAGTTTAACAGTTCTAAAAAACTCGAACGAGTTTCATCATAATTTTTATTTATATCACTTACTAATTCTTCATATGAATTATTAGATTCACTCTTTTTATTAAACCATTCATAATATAAATAGTCTATTTTTTCTTTATCATCTTTTATAGCTTTTAATTCATTAATAATCAATTTAATAGTTTCTTTATTTTCTCTTGATATAAAAGATATATTACATTCTTTATTTGATATTTCTTTATAGTCTATTTTAATTAGTTTTAAAGAAGTAGATGCTTCCAATAATTCTAATTCATCTTGAATAGTAAATCTTGTTTTTTCTAGTATTTCTCCATTAGACGAAAAAGTTAATCCAATCACATCTTTACCGTTAGTAAATATACCCATATAAGTAATATTTTCTATTTTTTTATTCTTTAAAATGCATGTCTTGTCTTTTATTGTTTCTAATGTTTTATTTCCTATAACAATATTATTGGTTAAAAGTTTTTTATATATATAATTACTTACTTTTAATAAAACTCCTTTTTTTAAATATTCAATATCATCTTTTTCTTCCCATTCATAAAATTTATAATCATAGTCATTTAAATTTATAAGTAAATCATAAACATAAGTCATTGTTTTTATCCTTTCTTAAACCAATTATCATTAATATTATGCCTATAAAAAATAAATATAATTCCCATTTTCTAATAATAAAGTTTAAAAAGTCTAAAAAAGTATACCCTAAATTTATAATATTTAAATACAAAATAATGAATGTTAACGATATTGAACTTAATATAAAGCCAATTATAAATGTTATTATTTTTATTAACATAAAACACCTCTATAAAATTTTATTATATTTTTTTATGTTTATTATATAATTTTATAGGTGACATTATGATTCTTTTAAAATATATAATATTAGGTATTATTCAAGGTTTTACAGAACCATTACCAATTTCATCTTCTGGACATATTTTTATATTTAAAAAAATATTTCAAGCAAATATAGCATTAAATGACTTAAATTTTGAAATAATTGTTAACTTTGGAAGTTTAATTGCAATTACAATAATTTATTTTAAAGATATTAAAAAACTAATAATTAATTTTTTTAAATATTTTAAAATAAAGAATGAAGAGACTAAAAAAGATTTTAAATACGCAGTATTAATTATTTTAGGATGCATACCAGTAGGTATAGCTGGATTTTTATTAAAAGATTATATTGAAAATTTACTTCAATCTTCTTTTATTGTGGGCATTTCTTTCTTAATAACATCTTTATTTTTATTTTTAGTTAGAAATATTAATGGTTGTAAAGAAGAAAAAGATTTAACTTGGAAAGATGCTTTATTTATAGGATTAATTCAAATAATAGCATTAATTCCTGGGATAAGCAGAAGTGGTTCAACTTTAATAGCAGCACTATTTAGAAATATCAAAAGAAATGATGCTTTAAAATATTCATTTATGTTATATGTACCAATTAGTTTAGGTACGATGGTATTAAGTGTTAAAGATTTAATTAATTCAAACAATTTAAATACTTTACTATTACCTTATTCATTAGGTTTTATATCTTCACTAATTGTTTCATATTTTACTCTTAGATGGTTTATTAATGCAGTTAAAAAAGGCAATTTACTATATTTTAGTATCTATTGCCTTATACTTGGTTTATTTATTTTAATATTATTTTAAAAAAAGAAATCTATTCAGATTTCTTTTTAGTTGCTATTGCTTTAGTAGTATTAGCTAATTTACTTAAATCTGCTCCTTGAAAAGCACTTAACACTTCAATTGGAATACAGAATATTAATGTGTTTGATTGATCAGAACTTACATCATTAATTGTTGATAATGTTCTTAAATGTAATGCTCCAGGAACAGTAGACATAGTTTCAGCTGCTTTTGCTAAGTTCTTAGAAGCTTCAACTTCACCTTGAGCTTTAGTAATAACAGCCATTTTTTCACGTTCTGCTTCAGCTACTTTAGCAATTACTCTTTTCATTTCTTCTGGAAGAGATATATCTTTAAGTTCAACATTCTCTACTTTTATTCCCCAAGGATCAGTAGCTTTATCAACTATTTTACAAATTTCTTCACTTATCTTTTCTCTTTCAGATAACAATTCATCTAAAGATACAGAACCAACTGCATTTCTCATTGTAGTTTGAGCAAGTTGAGAAACCGCAAAATTAAAGTTTTCTACTGCGATTAATGCTTTAGAAGCATCAAATATTTTATAATAAAGAACTGCATTAATTCTAACAGATACATTATCTTTTGTAATAGCTTCTTGTTCTGGAACGTCTACTGTTCTAGTACGAATATCAACCTTTTTATATGATTGGAAAATTGGAAATACTAAATTCCATCCTGGTTTCATAATTCCACTAAATTTACCTAATGTAAATTTAACGCCCCTTTCATATTCATTTATTTGTTTAACGCTTCCAAGAATGATAATTAAAGCTACTACTAAAATTGGCATTATTAATTCCATTCTTCTTCACCTCCTTCTATTTTTTTATTTTCTTCTATTTTAACATTACTAATAGAATCAAATCTTTTTGATATTTTATTAGTTGTAATGTTAATGTCTTTAATATCATTAGTAACTGTATCAATACTTCTAGATAATTTATCCCATCTTACTCTATACTTATTAAATTCAATTCCTAATTTATTTAATTCTTCATGTATAACAGATGCATATTTATCTCTTTCTATTCCCATTAATACAGTTTGTATGATTGTTAATAAGCTTATTAATGTTGTAGGAGATGCTATCCAAACATTCTTCTTTTGAGAATACATTATTATATTTGGATGATATGCATTAATTTCCGCAAATATTGCTTCAGCTGGTAAAAACATTATTGCTTGGTTTGATGTTTCACCTGGAATTATATACTTGCTACTTATTGCATCTATATGTTTTTTAACATCATTTTCAAATTCTTTTTCTCTTTTAGTTCTTTCAATTTCACTAATTCCTTTTTCAATCATACTTTTATAATTTTCTAAAGGAAATTTAGAATCAATCGCAATTGTTCCTAAAGGTTCTGGACCAAACAAAACAGAATCTGCTATAAATCCATTAGATAATGTATATTGTGTTTTATAAATCTTTTCATTATTTTCACCAAATACATTAGATAATATATGATATAAATTAACTTCACCAAATATACCTCTAGTTTTTTTATCAGTTAATATTCCTTGTAAAGATACTATATCACTACTTAAATTATCAATTTTCTTTTGAGCTTCATCTATTTTAGCAAGTCTCTCTAGCACATTATTAAATGTTTTATTAGTTCTTTCAAAATTAACATCTAATCTTTCATTGACTTTATCGTTTATCAAATTTAATTTTTTTTCAATTCTATCGTTAAGTGATAAAAAGTCTTTTGTCAAATCATTAGAGAAATTTAACTTAAATTCCCCTATTTCTTTAATAAGAGATGTTTCTATTTTACCAAGCCTTTCTGTTATATTGGTCTCATTAACATTTTTTCTTAAAGAAATTATTAAATTTATTATTAATAATATTAAAACTAAAACTAATAATCCAATTACTACATATTTCATAAGTACCTCTGTATACATTATACCATTTTTATTACATTTATTAAAGACTCACATTGTAAATTTTTTTGCTTTTCTCATAGGCACTAATGAATTCGTATTATCTTTTACATATTGCTTTAAAAAGTTAATCTTATCTAAATTATTATCAAATATCATATCTGCTAATTCAACCGCTTGTTCAAAAAAAGCCTTATGATAATTGTTAAAATAAATCTCTTCTTTTTTTCGTTTTAGTACTTTATCCATATCAAAATCACTTCTACTACAATACATTAGAAGTCTTGTAAAAAAATTAACATTATTCTGCCAAATAATTGGATTTAAGCATCCATTTGGATTTCTAAATTCAATTGTACTAAATGGAATAACTTTATTTGTTAAAGTTACATTTTGAAAATTAACTGCATTAAGTCTATTATCTTTTAAAAAATGCAAAATTATTTCTAAATCATAATCTTCTGCTAAAGATTTACAAACTTTTTTGAATTTTTCAGACATTATTTCACAATAACGTATTCTTGAATTAATATTTAGATATTCATTAAATCCAAATCTAAATATTACATTTTCATAGCTAGACCACAAATTTAGAAAATTTATCCATGAAGTTTTATCTTTGCCAAGTATATTAGAGCCAATATGAATATGTCCGGATGAATGAATAGATAGTTTTGCATATTTTTTTATAAAATCACACACTTTTTTTAAATCATACCAATACTCTTTTTTATCAATCAAAATTGGAGATGTAATTTCGCCTCCATTATCTAATGAAATGTCCTTATCAAAATTCCAGAAAAAAACTTCTTCTGGCAATATATTTGAATAATTATTTTGATTTATTATTTCAAATGTTTTACTATGTTTTTTATAATTTTTTAGTTTTTCTACATTTTCATTATTAAAAAAAGTTGAAGGTAATAAAGATAGTTTACTAAATAAGTTAAACATTTCATCATAAGATGTTTTTATATTTTCAAATTCTATTTCTAAACCAAAAGTAACATTACTATTTAAATTTAAATTATCTCTTAAAGAAAGCTTATATTCTTTTAACATTTCAATAATATCATTATATCCTATTTGAGACAGGTTATCATTATCTTCTAAATTTAAAAAAACCATAATAAATCTCCACTTTTAATAGAGCATATTATACCACAATAAAAACTATAATTTAATAACTTTTTTAATAATTAATGAAATAACATAGGTTATTACAAGAATAATTACTATTTTTATTAAAATCATTGGATTTTTAAAACTTTCAACTAAGCTTGTACCAATATATCCCCAAAAATATACAAGTCCTATTTTACCTATTAATAAAGATAATATAAATTTTCTTTTAGGCATATCAGAAAGACCTGCTGCAATATTTACTAAAAATGCTGGAGTAAAAGGAATTGCGATTATTACTGCAAATTCTGCAAATGATATATTATTAAATTTTATCATTAAACTATTTAACTTAACTCTATCTTTTGTAAGTCTTTGAAACCATCCTTGTACACCTTTTCTAAATAAGAAAAATGACATTAAACATCCCAAAACAGTAAACACCCAAGAAATTATAAAACCTATAAGACTTCCATATGCTAAAAAGTTTATTGTTATAAATACTGCAAGTGGCATGATAGGAAATATAGATTCAAATAAGATCAAAACGCATGACAAAATTGGGCCATATATCCCCATTGCATTTATAACACTATATATAAAATCGTTTATTGCTCCCATTTCAACCTCGTTATAATTATAATACTTTTTGCATTATTTTTCTATATAATTTGCATCATACCCTAAATAACTAAGTACTGAAGTTACTCTTTTAGCAAGCCTTCCACTTTTGCAATAAAAATAATATGTATCTTTTTTATTTAAATAGTTTCTATAATTATTCATCAATTCATCATAAGGTATATTTATAGATCCGGGATAATGCCATAAATTATATTCATTTCTATCTTGTATATCTATTATTATTTTACTCATAGTATCACCTTTTATATACTATGAATTTTAATTATTTAGAGTAAATATATTTATATTATTTTTTTATAAAATTTTATAAATTTATTATTGACAAAATGACCTCTTTAGTATAGTATATAGACTTACCAATTCACTTTTAGGCGAATTGGTGCTAGTATCACACTAGCCAACCCCTTTTTATTCTTTTTTCCGGATTGCTCTCAGGGGGAGCAATCCTTTTTTATTTGGTATTTTTTCCAACAAAAAAAGTGTTTTAAATAAAAATTTACGATAATATATGTAGAGGATACTTTGAGTATCTTTTTTTATATTTTAGAAAGGAGGTAAAAATAATGAACTATTATGATGAAATAAAAAATATTTTAATTTCTAATGAAGCATACAAACAAGTTAAAGATTATTATAAAAATAGAAATGATTTAATGTCTTATTATAATGTTGGTAAATTATTATTGAAAGCTGGCAATAAATATGGTGAAAGTATTATTAAAAACTATTCTATTAAATTAACCAAAGAACTTGGTAAAGGTTATTCTTGGAGAAATCTTTATAATATGAAAACATTTTACTCATTATTTAAAAATGAAGAAATTTTGCAGACATTGTCTGCAAAATTAGCATGGAGTCATTTTTGTGAACTATTTAAATTTGAAGATGTTAATAAAATTAATTATTATATTAGTATATCTATTAATCAAAATCTATCAGTTAGAGAACTTAGAAGAAGAATTAAATCAAAAGAATATGAAAGATTAAGCGATGAAACTAAAAATAAACTAATTAACAAAGAGAATATATCTATTAAAGATAATTTATTAAATCCAATTATTATTAATTCCAATAATAAAGATATTAATATATTTAATGAAAAAATATTAAAAGAATTAATTCTTAATGATATTTCTAGTTTTATGGAACAACTTGGTAATGGTTATTCTTTTATAAAAGATGAATACCCTATTTTCTTAGGTGATAGATATAATTATATAGATTTATTATTATTTAATATTAATTTTAATTGTTATGTTTGTATTGAATTAAAAGTTACTGAACTTAAAAAAGATCATATTGGTCAAATACAAACATATATAAATTATATCGATTCTAATGTTAAATCTATATATCAAGATAAAATTATAGGTATTATTATATGTAAAAAAGATAATAAATTTGTTATGGAATATTGTTCTGATGAAAGAATACTTAGAACTACTTACCAGTTAAATTAAAAAGTTAAGTTATTCACTTAACCTTTTATAATATTCATATCTTTCTTTAGCAGAATCTATATTTAATGTATATAATTCTTCATAAGCTTTTGGATTAGTTTTCTTTAAATTTTTATATCTAAGTTCTTTTTCAAATATAGTTTCATATTTAGAAAAATCTGGTTCTTTTGAATCAATTGATAAAGCACTTTCTATTGGATTATATCTCATTAAAATATTATATCCACTTTCTGCTAAGAGTTTTTCTTCATCAAGTGAATTTCTAAGTCCACCTGTTATACCATGAGAAATACATGGACTATAAGCTATTATCAAAGATGGACCTTTATGTTCATATGCTTCTTTAAATGCTTTTAAAGTTTGATTCATATTAGCACCCATAGAAATTGATGCAACATAAACATTTGGAATACTCATTGCAATCCTAAATAAATCTTTTTTATTTGTCTTTTTACCATTTGAAGAAAACTCTGCTACAGAAGCATATTTGGTAGACTTAGATGTTTGTCCTCCCGTATTTGAATAAACTTCAGTGTCAAGTACAAGTATATTTACATTTTCGTTTGAATGAAGTATATGATCAAGGCCACCATAACCTATATCATAAGCCCAACCATCTCCTCCAACAATCCATACTGTTCTTGATGGTATATATGGAAGTAATCCTTTTAATTCATTAGGAATTTCATGGTTTTCTAATTCTTTTTTTACATTAGAAGTTATTTCAAAATCTTCCATATTGTCTATCCAAGTTTTATAGATATCTTTTACATCTTTATTTACAATGTCTTTTGTTTCATACATTAAATCTTTTATCATTTCTCTTTTAGTTTTATAAGACATATAAAGTCCATAACCAAATTCGGCATTATCTTCAAATAGAGAACTTGCCCATGGTACCTTATAAGGAAGACTTGGCAAAGAGCCTCCATATATTGAAGAGCATCCAGTTGCATTAGAAATAACTATTTCATCTTTATAAAGACTTGTAAGTATATTTAAGTATCCACTTTCACCACATCCAGCACAAGCTCCACTAAATTCAAAACCAGTTTCTTTAAATCCTAAACCTTTAACAGTATATTTATTGAATTTAGTATCATTTTTAACATTTTTAAATAAATCTATACTTCTTAAACTTAACTTTTCATCAAAGTCACCAAACTCTAATGCTTTATTACCTCCTTTGCCAGGACAAGCACTTATACATAGTCCACAAGAAGTACAGTCACTTTCAGAAACACTTAAATAAAATCTTTTACCATTTTCTTCTCCAATACTTAATATTGTTTCATCTTCAGGTATATTATTAAATTTCATATCATCTTCAGTAAGTGAAAATGGTCTTATAACTGCATGAGGACATATAAATGAACATTGATTACATTCTATACAATTTTCTTTTATCCATTTAGGTACTTTAGAAGATATTTTTCTTTTATCTGATGAAGATGTTCCACCATCAAACATACCATCTTTATGTTCTAAGAAATCAGATACTTTTATATTATTAGATTTATTATTAATTTTACTATACAAATCATCATTTATTTCTTCATTTGAAGAATCAATTGCTAACATTTCTGTATCTACTTCATGACAATATTCAAATGCTGAATCTAATGATTCAATGTTATTCTTTATAACACTTTCTTCTTTATCTTTATATGCATTTAATATTATCTCTTTAAAGTTTTCATTATCTTCATTAGAGCATCCTAATATTTTAAGAATATATGTAGACATTACATTATTTATTTTTCCACCTAAATGATACTTTTCATCTATACTATTAGTATCACATACAAAGAATTTAATTTTTTTATCTTTAATAATTTTCTTAATATTACTTGGTATATAATCATTTAATTCATCAATACTTTTACTTGTTGATAATAAGAATATACCGCCTTTTTTAATACCTTCAAGCACATTAAACTTTTTTAAATAATTTTCTTTAGTAACTACTACTAGATTAGTAGATTCAGGATAATAGGGAGCATTTATAGGACTATTATCTATCCTTAAATGACTAATAGTCACTCCACCACTCTTTTTAGAATCATATTCAAAATATCCTTGTACAAAAGTATCATCTTTTTTACCAAGTAATTTTAGTATATTCTTAGATGCACTTACCATTCCATCTGATCCAAAACCATATATTTTTATTTCTTTAAAATCTTTTGATAATTTAAATTCACATTTGGGTAAGCTTTTTAAAGTTACATCATCATTTATCCCAACAGAAAATTTATCCATGGGATTATTTTTATTCATATTATCATATACACTTTTTATATCAGATGGGTCAGTATTTTTAGAAGATAATCCATATATTCCATTATATATTTCAATATGTTCATCTTTTAATACTTCACATACATCTAAGTATAAAGGTGTACCTGTTCCAGAAAATTCTTTAGTTCTGTCCATTACTGTTATCTTAGTTACAGTTTTAGGTAATACTTTAAAGAAATATTCTTTAGAAAATGGTCTATATAAATGAACGTTAATAAGTCCAACTTCTTCTCCATTTTTATTCATTTCATCAACAACTAATTTAATAGTATCAGTTACACTTCCCATCGCAACTATTATGTGCTTAGCATGTTCATCTCCATAATAATTAAATGGTTTATAATTAGTATCAGCAATCAAATTAATATGTTCCATATATTTATTAACTATATCAGGAATAGCTTCATAGTATTTATTTCTAGCTTCAGTATTTTCAAAATAAACATCTTCTGTTTCACTAACACCTTTAGTAATACACTTACCTATATTTAAACTTTTATCTTTAAATTCTTTTACCTTATCCATATCTATTAAAGGTAAAATGTTCTCTTCTTTTAATATATTAATTTTATTAATTTCATGAGAAGTTCTAAATCCATCAAAAAAATGTAAAAAAGGTATACTAGATTTAATAGCACTTAAATGAGAAATTAATGACATATAATAAGCATCTTGTACATTAGAACTTGATAAAAATGCAAAACCTGTAGACCTAGTTGCATAAATATCTTGATGATCCCCAAATATAGATAAAGCATGAGTTGACAGGCTGCGTGCAGCAACATGTATAACAAGAGGTAACATTTCACCTGCTATTTTATACATAGAAGGAATCATTAAAAGTAGTCCTTGAGAAGCAGTAAAAGTTGTACTTAAACTACCAGTTGTTAAAGAGCCATGCACTAAAGCAGAAGCCCCTCCTTCACTTTGCATTTCAATAACTTTAACTTTTTCATTAAAAATATTTAATTTACCTTCACTACTCCATTTATCACAAAGAGTTGCCATTGGAGTTGCAGGAGTAATCGGATAAATACCTGCTATTTCAGTAAATAAATAAGCACCAGTCGCACATGCTTCATTACCATCCATAACTTTATAATTATTCATATCATCACCATAATAATTATACAATAAAAAAAGTTCTAATAAAAGAACTCATTTATGCTTTATTAATTTCCTAATCCTTCCCATACTATGTTATTAGAATCATTGTATCCATCAGTCCATCCCCATAGACCAGTCCCATATAATTCAAAATCACTTGACGATAATTTTTCTTTTATTGTTACTGAAGTTAATAAATTATTAGAAAATGCATAATTGCCTATTGATTCGATGCTATTTGGAATTGTTACTGAACTCAAGTAATTATACATAAACGCATTTTCATCTATTGTTCTAACACTATTTGGAATTACTACTGAAGTTAATGATTTTTCTTCCATGATAAAAACTCCTTATCTTATAAGTAAATATTACTATAAATTTGGGGTTTTATAAATGATTATTATTTTTTTATTCAAAAAAAGTGTTTTGGAAAAAAACTAACGATAATATATATAGGAGGATTTATGAACTACTATAATGAAATAAAAAATATATTAATATCTAATGAAGCTTATAAACAAGTTAAAGATTATTATAAAAATAGAAATGATTTAATGTCTTATTATAATGTTGGTAAATTGTTAATAGAGGCTCAGGGTGGCGAAGCAAGAGCTAAATATGGAGATAACTTAATTAAAGAGTATTCTATTAAATTAACAAAAGAATTGGGTAAAGGATATACCGTTAGTGAACTCAAAAGAATGAGACAATTCTATGTGTTTCAAAAAGGTGCGACAGTGTCGCACCAATTAACATGGAGCCATTACATAGAGTTATTAAAGTTTAATGACGTTAATAAGATTAATTATTATATTAATATATCTTCTAATCAAAATCTATCAGTTAGAGAACTTAGAAGAAGAATTAAATCAAATGAATATGAAAGATTAAGTGATAAAACTAAAAATAAACTAATTAACAGAGAGAATATATCTATTAAAGATAATTTATTAAATCCAATTATTATTAATTCCAATAATAAAGATATTGATGTTTTTAATGAAAAGGCATTAAAAGAATTTATATTAAATGATATTTCTAATTTTATGAAACAACTTGGTAATGGTTACTCTTTTATAGATAGTGAATACCCTATTCTTTTAGGTGACAGATATAATTATATTGATTTATTACTTTTTAATTATATTTATAATTGTTTTATAGTTATTGAATTAAAAATAACTGAGCTTAAAAAAGAACATATAGGTCAAATAGAGACTTATATGCACTTTATTGATTCTAATGTTAAATCTATATATCAAGATAATACTATTGGTATTATTATTTGTAAAAAAGATAATAAATTTGTTATGGAATATTGCTCTGATGAAAGAATACTTAGAACTACTTATGAGTTAAATTAAAAAGTTATCATTATTTATGATAACTTTCATTATTTAATATTTTAAATGATCTATATATTTGTTCTAAAAGCATCCCTCTAAATACTCCATGAGGAAATGTCATGTCTGAAAAAGATAATCTCAAATTACATTTATTTTTTACTTCTTCTGTAACTCCATTAGAAGCTCCTATTATAAATGTAATTGTTCCATAGCTATTTGAAAAAGTATTATCTATTAATTTTGAAAATTCTATTGAATCATATTTTTTACCTTTAATATCTAATAATATATTAAAATCTTTTTCATTTAATTTATTTAATATTTCTTTACTTTCTATCTCTATATTACTATCTTTTAATTCAATTATTTCTATTTTATGATAAGCGTTTATTCTGGTTTTATAATCATCTATAAAATCATTTAAATATTTTTCTTTTATTTTACCAACACATATTATTTTAATCATTAGATACCTCTACTGTTTCATATTGAGAAGCAGTTATTACTTCTTTTTTTATATTTGAATCTTTTAATATTTTATTAACAGTATTTAATGCAATTTCTGGTGTATTATTTTCTTCACTTAAGTGAGCAAGAACTATTTTTTTAGTATTATTGCCAACTAATTTCGATAAATAAGACCCAGCAAGTTCATTTGATAAATGTCCTTTATCTCCCCATATCCTTTGCTTTAAATACTGAGGATATTTTCCATTTATAAGCATATCTATGTCATGGTTACTTTCAAATATATAATATGTTTTATTTTTTATTTTGTTTAATATTCTTGTATTTATATAACCTGTATCTGTTATGTATACTAAAGATTCATCTTTGTAAGTTATTAAGTATCCACATGAATCAGTTGCGTCATGAGATGTTTCTAAAGTTGTTATTAATATGTTATTTATTTTAAGTTCATCTTCTAAATATATTATATTTTCATATTTAAAATCAAAAAATTGATTAGCTATTTTTTTACTTATATAAACAAATGGTTTATAATTTTTTAAATATGTTTTAAGTCCATATATATGATCCGAATGATCATGAGTAATTAATATATAATCTATTGTTAAAGGGTCAACATTTATATTATTTAATTTTTCTTTTAATACTCTATAAGAAAATCCAACATCTATTAGAATTTTTGTGTTTTCTATTTCTATTAATGTTGAATTTCCTTTAGAACCACTTCCCAATATAGTGATTTTCATATTATCTATACAATGTTAATGGATCTATCATTCTAGCATTACTATATGTTGTTGATCCAGTCCATACTCCCAAATGTAAGTGAGTACCAGTAGATCTACCTGTACTACCCATAAGTCCGATTGTTTGACCCTTAACTACCGCATCACCTTTTTTAACAAGATATTTTGATAAATGCATGTAAACAGAATTATAACCATTATTGTGAGTAATCATAACAAAGTTACCCATATCACTTCTTGTTCCGACATTAATTACAGTACCATTTTGTATTGCATATATTGGTGAACCATGCCCTGTACCAGTAATATCAATACCATAATGCCAACTACCCCAACGAGGTCCAAATACAGAAGATATTCTATAAGGTTTATTTGTAGCCCAAGCCCAATAAGAAGAATCGCCCACATAAACGGTATTAATTCCACCTACTACTAACACTCTATTAATAGTTGGTGTTATTTCCTCTGTTGATACTGTTACGGCATTATTAAGTAAACCATTAATAATTTCATTTTTATATGTAACTTTAACAAGCCCATTAGATCCTTCTTGTTTTACATATCTAACAGATGAACTCAATCTATTGTCATATTCAACAGTTGTTTCATATTTTATTGTTTGTCTTTCAACAACAGTTGTTTCTTCTACAACATCTACAAGAGGATTAATAAGTGAAACATTTACTTTTTGACCAACTGTTAATAATGCATTTTCACTAACAATTTGAGGATTAGCAACTAAAAATTCATTAACACTTAACATATTTTTAGTTGCAACGCTTTTAATATCATCACCTAGTTTAACAGTATATTCTTTATTTGTTTCAAGAGTTCCAAATAACATATATCTACTTAAATCATCAGCATTTGTGATAATATCTTCTTTAGTAGAAATCAACGCTTCTTTAATTCTAACTTCTTGTTTTAAATAAACATTATCAAGAATAGTGCCTTCATCAGTAATCTCTTGTTGAGTACCTGCAATATAATTATCTAAAGTTTCTTTTGGAACAAATGACAAAACCATATTTCTAATAGCTTTATCTAAGTCATCTTTATTTAATATATAAAATGTTTTAGGGGTTTCACTTTTAATTGTTATTTGATATCCCTCTATTGTAAAAGGAGCATCATTTTTTATTTTATTATATATAGTTCTAGCTTCAACTGTATTTCTATTATATGTTTTAATAGGTGTTATTTTTAATCCATGAGGTGGATATACTTTTTTAACACTATATTTTTCTTTTATAGTAGTTTGTTCTTTGTCTATTAAATCATATAATTCTTGGTCATCTTTAATTAAACCTACTTTTTTACCATTTAAATATACTTGAAATAAAGTAACTGTGCCTTTATTATTTCCTTTATCAACAAAACCTACTCCAAAAATAAGAATAGTCATTAATATACAAAAAATTATACCTAATATTTTCCCTTTTTTATTCATTTTTAGCATCTCCTGCATAAGCAAAATTATTAAATTTACTTATATTCTTTTCAAACACAAAATCAATACTTCCTGTTTCACCATTTCTATGTTTTGCAATTAATAATTCTATCTTAGAAGTTGTATTTGTTATATTTTCGTAATAATCTTCGCTATATAAAAATAACACAATATCTGCATCTTGTTCAATAGAACCAGATTCTCTTAAATCACTAAGTCGTGGTTTTCTATCATCACCTTTTCTTTGCTCAGTTCCACGAGAAAGTTGTGCAAGCGCAATAACTGGTACTTCAAGTTCCATAGCAAGTTTTTTTAAATCTCTTGATATTTCACTTACTTCTGCTACCCTATTACCAGAATATTTTGTAGTACTACTAATAAGTTGTAGGTAGTCAATTATTATAAGATCTAACCCAGCATCACTTGTTTTCAATCTTCTACATTTTCTTTTAATTTCACTAACTGTTATACCAGCAGTATCATCTATAAAGAAATTTGTATCCGCAAGTTCACTTTGTGCTTCATTAAATTTTTTCCAATCAGTATTGTTGAGTTTACCAGTAGCAAGCGTATTACCATCAATTCTACCTACTGCACTATACATTTTTTTAACTATTTCTTCAGCACCCATTTCTAGGCTAAAAAATGCAACTGTTTTCTTAGCAAGTATTGCTGCATTAATGCCAATATTAAGCGCAAAAGTTGATTTACCAGCACCAGGTCTACCAGCAATTATAATTACCTGGTTCTTTGCAAAACCTCTTGTTTTTTTATCTAAATCATGAAATCCAGTAGGTACCCCTGTAATTCCTGTTTTCTTTTTAGCAAGTTCTTCAATTTCAGCTTGAACTTCTGGTAATATATCTTGTAAATTCTTTATTTCTTTACCTAATTTATCATTATGGATAGATAAAATACTTCTTTCAGCATTTTCAACAATGTCTTCAACATTTTCTTTTTCATCATATGCTTCTTGTATTATATTAGTTGATTTACTTATTAAATTTCTTAGAATATATTTTTCAAATATTATTTTTATATATTCACTTATATGATAAATAGAACCAGCTGAATCTATTATTTCAGTAATATATTCTACACCCCCAACACTAGATAATTCTTTTTTCTTTTCAAGTTCATTTATAACAGTTGTTGAATCAACTGGAACATTTTTAGTATGAAGTTCTTTTATAATAGCAAAAATTTTACTATTAGCTTCATTATAGAACATTTCACTAGTTAGTTCTTCACATATTTTTTCTAATGAATTATTATCTATAAAAGCACAGCCTAATGCATTTATTTCAGCTTCTAAACTTTTCGGATCATTCCTTGTTGCCATTGTAAACCTCCTAATTAATTAATTCTACTTTTAACTCACAAGTAACTTCTTTATGCAAAATTACTTTTACTATAAATTTACCTACCATATTAAGTGGATAATCAATAACTATTTTCTTTTTATCAATTTCATATCCAAGACTTTTTAATTCTTCACATATTTGTTTACTAGAAACATTTCCAAATGCTTTACCATCTTTACCCGTTTTTACTTTAAACTTTAATAATAATTTTTCTAATTTATTCTTAAGCTCAATTGCTTCAGCTTTTACCTTATCTGCTTCTTCTTTTCTAACTTCTTTTTGTTTATTTAATATTTCTAAACTCTTGTTAGTATATAAAACAGCATTTCCGGATTTAATTAAATATTCACCAAACCCTTCTTTTACCTCTTTTATATCATCTTTTTTTCCTTGGCCTTTTACATCTTTAATAAATATTATTTTCATATAAACCTCATTAAATTTATTAACATTATTATATCACACTAAAAAAATAAAAAAAATAGACTTTTGTGTCTATTTTAATTTAAATAATAACCAACCAACTAATATACCTAAAAGTACTATTACAACAAAGCCAATTATATAAAATATAATTTTTCTATCTGATTTATGCTTTTTTTCAGTAGTCTCTTTTGTTGACTTTTCTTCAATATATTTTTTATCTTCAACTATTGTTGGCTTTTCTTTTTCTAAATCTTCTGAAATTTCAATTTCTTTATTTGTATTATTAACATTTTCAAATTCCATTGTTTTATCAATATCTACTATTTCATCAACTTCTTCTTTTTTTGATTTTGCTTCATTTTCCATTTCTTTTGCCATATTAGCAAGTGATTCAATAACATTATTTAAATTTTGAGTACTTTCTATTATTTTTCTTTTATCAGTTAATTCATCTATTTTATCAATTAATCCTTTATTTTCTATTCGTGATAAATAATCTAAAATATTGCCACTTAATACTATTTTTTCAAATCTATCTTCTAATTCTCTTTTTAAACTAATTGCTACTTCTAATTCACCCAATAGTTTTTTAGGAGTAGAAACTAAAAACCCATTTTGATTTCCAATATTATGGGCAAGTAATTCAATTGTTCCACACATAACTACTTCTTCTTTAGGATCCATTTCTTTACCCATGATAAGCATTTTTAATACTTCTTGAATAAATAAAGATTTAATAATGTCTTTTTTTTGTATTTTTAATTCATTACTAAAAATAATTAACTCTTCTAATAATACTTTAGGATCTTCAGCATTTATCTTGTTCTTCAAATCATCTATATTAAAATCAGGATTTTTAGACTTTATTTTTTCTATGTATTCAGGAGTTAAAAATTCATCAGAAATATGTATTTTATCATCATCAAAAGAATATTTAATAATTTTATTAAATTCATTATCTATAACTATATTATTTTCTGGTTCAAAGGAAAACAATTTTTCCTTTTGTTCATCATTTAAATACTCCCCTAAAATTATACTTATTTTATCTCTTAAAAACTTATATAATTCACACATTATTTCCTTATATTCTTCATTTCCCATATAAACAACTCCTTATTATGCTACATAAATTTTAGCATTTAAAGTCGAATAATACAAGTTTACATATTTTTAACGTTTATTTTACCTTTTATTTTCTGTGTTAAATTGTCACCCAATACATTATTTAATAATTTGTTTTTATATGTTATTAATAGATATATACCAAATATTATAATAAAAAGTGATATTAATACTGGTATTTGAATTAACCTATTACCATCAAATATAATATACTTTTTAATAATAAGAAGGATTACAAATGAAATAATTAAAGGCATTAATTCTTTACATAAATTTTTAAATAATAATTTAAATTTAAAACTATATTTTATTTTAAATAAAATAATAATTATTATAATAGAAACACTATAACCTATTATTGTTGAAGTAATCGCTCCATAATATGGATAATATCCTAATAAATTAAATAATCTCATCAAAGGTATATCAAGTAATGCATTTAAAACAAATCCTAATATTGTATTTAAATAAACTATTTTATACTCATTTAATCCTTGAAGTGTCATATTTAATAATACTTGAATACTTGATAAAAAAGATACAAATGGTAAGTATTTTAAAATAATTATTCCATATTTATTATATCCATAAAATAAAGTATACAAATTATCTGAGTTGATAGATATAAATATGGTTAATGGCAAAGATATATAAAAAATTATACTTAACGCTTTTATTATTTTTGTTTCTATATCGTTATAATCCTTTTTTATATAACTACTTACTATATTAGGAATTATATTAATACTCATACCAAGAGAAATAGACGTTATTATAATACATATTTTACCACCCCAGGTAGATATAATACTTGAAATCATTTCTGCGTCATGACCAGAATATCCAATTGATGAAAGACCTCTTATTATTAATGATAAGTCAGTCATACTATATACATTAGTAACTACTGATATAATTATAAAAGGTATTGAATACTTTATTATTTTTTTAATTATTTCTCTATTAGAAATGTTATCTTCTTTTAATTCCTTTTTAGTGTTAAATAAACTTTTATTCTTTTTAATTTTATGAGTTAAATATAAATAAGCAGAAAGTCCTCCAAAAAAGGCCCCAAATAACGAAGCACATACCCCAACACATACACTTTTCTTTAATATTTTAATCATAATAAATGATCCCAATAAAAGAAATGTAATTCTAACTACTTGTTCAATAACTTCACTTATACTTGATGGACTTATATATTTATGTCCTTGAAGATACCCCTTCATAACAGATAAATATGGAACAATAATCAAACAAAATGATACACTTTTAATTACTAAAGATATATCATCAATACTATTTTCAGATATAGAATTACCTATTATTAAATGAGCAAATTGTTTAGAAAATAAAAATAATATAAAAAAAGAAATAATAGATATAATAACTACTAATCTTTTACCTATTTTATATGATTTTTCTTTAGAATAATAGTATTTTAAAGTATTATATTCACTAATAATTTTACTTATTGCAATTGGTATACCAGCAGTAGAAATATTTAAAAACAAAACATATATATTATATGCATAAGAATATAAAGAACCACCTACTACTCCAATTATCTTATAAAAAGGTATTACATATAAAGCACCTAATAATTTAGTGAATATAATAGCTAAAGTCGCAATTATTGAACCTTCTAAAAAAGAATTTTTTTTAAGTTTAATCCTCATATATAATCATTGCTGAAAAACAGTATATTTGATCTTCAGAAAATATAGATACCGCAGTCCTAAATTGAATATCTACAACATTATCAACACTATTTATAAAAGCATTTATATCGTCCTCAAGATCTTTTTCATGAGGTTCATCAAATATTTTTACCCTTTTCATTATTCCTCCATATTGAAAGAATAACATAAAAAAAATAAGAACATTGTCGAATAATCAAATGTCCTTATTTTCTTTGCTCTTTAATATTCTGCCTACTATTTCATATAAAGAATAAATTAATACAAACATAATTACAAAAGCTATTAATAATTTTAAAACATATTTATACTTAAGATTAACTATTAAAGCAAAAGTAAATGATATTATAAATGAATTAATAAAAGCCACTATTAATTTAACTGTTTTATACTTTGTTTTTCTCATATCAAGCTTATATTTTTTTACTAAATAATAAATATCAACTTGTCCTTTACCTTCTACATACTCTTTTCTTTTTTTATTAATAAATAATAAATATATTAAAAGAGTAACTAAAAAGCAAATTCCAAATGATATTAAAGTTCTTACTATTATATTCACATTACCACCTAATATAATTTTACAAGATAATTATTATTAATTCAATATTATATTATTTTTACCATTTTTTCTAACTCTAATATGTCTTTTTTAGTAGATAATACTACCATACTTTTAATTCTAAAATTATTTTGATATACATTAAATCGTCGTTCCGTTTTAACTTCTTTTATTAAATTTTTTTGACATTTTCTTGCTACAATATTATTTGCTTTGTTATATTTTACCAAAAGAAAAAGTAAACATATTATTTTATGTCTACTTTTATCTTACAACTTTAGTGTTATAATTCTTTTGCTTCTACTTTTCTTTGGTTTATTTTACTCTAAATTGTAAAGAACCTTTTAAACATTTTTTATTTTTTGGTTTGTGACAAAGCCCAGTATATTAAATCTGAAATTTTATCACCATTTTTATCCTCAGTTAAACTTTTCTTAGGAACTTCGCTATGAGTTGTATTTTTATATATTGTTAAGTCTTTTATCCTACCTAAACTATTAAAATAACTTTTCATATCATTCATTACTAACACATTGTTTTCCGTATATCCTTTTAGTGGAATCTTCTTTAATGCTGAAACATCGCTGCTTATTGGCGTAGGATTTGATCCGCTCATAATAACAAGTGCTGAGAATAGTTTTTTATTTGTTGAAAATACACTTGGTACTCCATTGCCTCCATGACTATGTCCAATTAAAACCACTTTGTTTTCATCAATGTTATATTTATCTTTTGCATATTTTACCATTGCCCTTATTGTATTAACAGATAATGTATTACCCCATCCAGGATATTGTAAATGTGGTGCCATCATTATTGCAGGTATGTTTTTAAGCTTTGTTTTTTTCCAATTCTTTGTTATTACTACAAAGTTGCTATTTAATAAACAATATGAGCTTGGACAATGTTCTTTTAAATTACCATCTTCTATTTCATATCTAATATTTCCTTTTCCGTGAAGAAATATTATTAAAGGTAGTTTATCACCACTGCTTACTGCTTTTGAAGGAACATATTCTGCAAAAGGCATAGTAGTCGAATAATACTTTTTCAATTCTTTAGAATTAGAATCATGATATACCCAAGTGCCTTTTCCATAGTCTCTATTTATATTCCATGAATCTTTTTTCCAATTAATTTTTAATGTGATGCTACAATTTCTTTTTGATAAATCACACCCACCTGCTGTTGCCAAATCTGTTGCTTTTAATTTTTTATTATCTGCAAAAGTTTTTGACCCTACTTTCCATTCTGAACCACTAGGTGCTATATAGCCATCTTTTTTGAAACTTATAAATTTAGCATTATCATAATTTGCTAAATCAATGTTTTTATCGCCATAATAAACTGTCTTAACATATTTTGTACTATTTGTTTTATAAACAACATCACCATTTTTATTTGAAGTAAGATCAGTATTATTAGAATTCCATTTACCACCATTTCCATTGTACATTATCTTTAATTCGTTTATTTTCCATACTGCATACAATGTTACATTTGATTTTTTATCATATTTTTTTACTGCGACATTTGATGCATTATAATATTGAGTTCCTCCTGATACACTATCATACCAGCCCATAAATGTGTATCCTGTTTTTGTTGGCTTAACACTTATAGTTGGTAAAGTCCCATTATATGTTACTGTTTGTGATGATGGGGTACCACTTCCTCCATTAGCGTTAAATGTTATTGTGTATGATTTTGCTTTCCATACTGCATGCAATGTTATATTTGATGTTTTATCATATTTTTTTACTGCTACATTTGATGAATTATAATATTGAGTACCTCCTGATACACTGTCATACCAACCTATAAATGTGTAGCCTTCTCTTGTAGGTTTAACACTTATAGTTGGCAAAGTCCCATTATATGTTACTGTTTGAGATGATGGTGCTTTACTTCCTCCATTAGCATTAAATGTTATTGTATATGATTTTTCTATTTGTTTTTTATATAATATTTTCCATCTTGCATACAATGTTATATTTGATTTTTTATCATATTTTTTCATTGCTACATTTGATGCATTATAATATTGAATTCCTCCTGATACACTGTCATACCAACCTATAAATGTGTAGCCTTCTCTTGTAGGTATTACGTTTATAGTTGGTAAAGTCCCATTATATTTTACTGTTTGTGCTGATGGTGCTTTACTTCCTCTATTAGCATTAAATGTTATTGTGTATGATTTTGCTTTCCATCTTGCATACAATGTTACATTTGATGTTTTATCATATTTTTTTACTGCTACATTTGATGCATTATAATATTGAATTCCTCCTGATACACTGTCATACCATCCCTTAAATGTGTAGCCTGGTCTTTTAGGTTTAACACTTATAGTTGGTAAAGTTCCATTATATTTTACTGTTTGTGCTGATGGGGCTTCGCTCCCTCCATTAGCATCAAATGTTATTGTGTATGATTTTGCTTTCCATCTTGCATACAATGTTACATTTGATGTTTTATCATATTTTTTTACTGCTACATTTGATGCATTATAATATTGAATTCCTCCTGATACACTGTCATACCATCCCTTAAATGTGTAGCCTGGTTTTTTGGGCTTAACACTTATAGTTGGTAAAGTTCCATTATATTTTACAGTTTGTGCTGATGGTGCTCCACTTCCTCCATTAGCGTTAAATGTTATTGTGTATGTTGCTCCTGCTGCCATACTTTTCTGTATTAAATTTTTGCTCATAAGAAAAGTTAAAAAACTTATTACAAGTAACCCTAGCAATTGCAAAACAATTGATAATCTTATTTTACTATTTTCATAATTCATAATAACCTCGTTATTCTTAATATTAGAATAACATTTAATTATACTTATGTCAATTTAATCACATTTAAATATGCTTTATTATAATATCATTTATAAAATTTTATTAGAGTTAGTTGCTATATTATTTTTACTCTTTTTTCTAACTCTAACATATCTTTTTTAGTGGATAATACTACCATACTTTTAATTCTAAAATTATTTTGATATACATTAATTGCTTGTTCTACTTTCCCTTCTTTTATTAAATCATTTTTAACTCTTTCAATTATATTATCAACACTTATGTATTCCATCTTTTCATAATCTTCTGGAGTAATACTAATTATCTCAATATCTAAATCTTTAAAAGAATCATTAAGTTCATTTAAATAAAAATCATAAAAACTTATATTATAATATTTTTGATCACATAACTCATCATTATCATATATTAATGCTATATCATCTGTAGAATTTAAATCTTTAATATCAAAGAAAAAAAACAATAAATTAAAATAAAAAATAAGTGTTAATAATTTTTTCAAAGTACTCACCTATTTTTATTATTAACACTTATTTAAATTATTTATTTCCAATTTATGGAATTATTTTAATATTAAGTTTTCTACATTTATATCATTTTTAGTTATTGTTTTTAACACATCTTTTCTCTTTTTATCTTTTACATTAGATGCATGTTTAATAACTGTCTTTTCATATATGTTTCTTACAAATCTAGCATTACCAAAGTTTTTCATATTACGATATTTATTAATTATTTCTTCTAAATATTTAATAGCATCTTCTTTAACAATAAATCCTGCTTTAGTCGCCATTCCCATAAATATTTGAATAAGTTCATCAGTTGTATAGTCATCAAATTCTAATGTATAACCTATTCTTGAAGTAATACCTGAATTTGAATTTAAAAATGCTTGCATTTCTTTAGTATACCCTGCAAATATTACAACTAATTTATCTCTATAGTTTTCCATTGCTTGAATTAATGTTGCGATAGCTTCATCATTATAAGATGAATCATTAGTTGAAGCAAGTGCATATGCTTCATCTATAAACAATACCCCATTCATAGCTTTTTCTATAACTGCATTTGTTTTAGGAGCAGTTTGTCCAACATACTCAGCAACAAGGTCTTTAACCGATACTTCAACTAATTTATTCTCTTTAATATATTTTAAATTATATAATATATCAGAAATTAATCTAGCAATTGTTGTTTTACCTGTTCCAGGATTACCCAAAAATACCATATGTAAGTTCATATCTTTTATTTTTAAATCAGACCCTGCTTTTTCTTTTAATTTAATAACATCTACTAACTCATATAAAACTTTTTTAACTTTGTTAAGACCTACCAACTCATTAAGTTCGCTGAATATTTCTTCAACTGTTTTATCTTTCTTTAAAGTAGGAATATCTTTATTGAATGATATATATTTAATTAAATCATTCTTATATGATACATAATCAATATCTTTATTATAAGTTGAGCTTATATAATCAAGTAAACTAACCTTTTTATCATCTTCTATCTTTACATTATCAAGTATATCATTGTAAATATCTTGCTTATCTGGATTTAACCCATCAATATTAAACATAAAGTAATTATTTTTAATATCTTCTCTTCCTAAGAAAAATGATTCTATTTCTGTTTTATTACCAGATAAAATTATTAAATTTTTATCATCTTTTTTTAATAATTCTTTAAAATCATATATAAAATTTTTACTATCTTTATCATCAATTAAGTTTATTCCATTTAAACCATACATTAGGATAAATCCATAATCATCTAAGTTAGTCTCTTTATTAACTTTATATAAAGATAATTTTAAATCTTTATTGTTTATATAATAATCATAATAACTACCAATATATGAAAGTATTTCAGTTACTTCTTCCATTAAAGAATTATTATTAGTATTTAATAATATTCTAAAAGGAACATAGTTTTTTTCATTACCCTCTTTATATTCTTTCATATAATTTATTATTTTTTTAAGCAATTCTTTTGATTCATCCGTTACACTTAAATTATCTATTTTAAGAAGCAAAGAAGATATTTCTTCTTTGCTTTCCTCTTTTACTTCTATTTTAGGAATTATCTCAGAATCAAAGAAATCTTTATAAATATCTTTAAAATAATCCTTTGTATTCATATTACTCCTATATTATTTTTTAACTTGAATTTCTAACATTTTAGCTTTTAATTCTTTTTCTAAAGATTCTAAAGTATTTTCAGCTTCTTGTCTCTTAATTCTTCCTTCTTCATGAATCTTAATTACAGAATCTAATGTATCAATTAAATCTCTATTAGTTTTTTGTAATGTTTCAATATCAACAATTGCTCTTTCACTTTCTTTAGCAATTTCAATTGAACCTTGTTTTAATGTTTCACTATTCTTAACTAACATTTCATTAGTTAATTTAGATACAGCTTGTTGTCCTTTTAAAGCTTTTTTAGCATTAGAAATGCCTAGTGCCAATACCATTTGATTTTTCCATAGAGGTATTGTATTTGTTATTGAACTTTGAATCTTTTCAACCAATTCAGATTCATTATTTTGAAGCATTCTAATTTGTGGTGCCATTTGAATTGAAATCATTCTAGTTGTTTTTAAATCATATATTTTCTTTTCAAATCTATTAATAACATTTTCTAAATCTTGAACTTTTTGAACATCTAATTGTTCACCACTCTTCTCAGCGATTTTCTTTAATTTAGGAAGTTCAACATCTCTTAATTCTTTGATTTTTCTTTCACCAGCGATGATATATAAAGATATTTCTTTAAAATATTCTAAGTTCTTTTCATACATAGTATCAAAAATAGTTATATCTTTTAACATTTGAAGTTTATCTTTTTCTAAACCATTTTCAATAGTATCAACATTCTTTTCAATTTTAGAATATTTAGCAACTATATAATCAAATTCTTTTTTAGCACTTCCAAATATTCTAGCAAATATATTTTTACTTTTACCAGAAACACTATTATCAAATGCTTTAATTTCACTTACTAAATCAGCAAGTAAGTCTCCAACTTCACCAGCATTTTTAGTTTTAACGTCTTCTAAAATGCTATCTGAAAATTTAGATATCTTTTCTTGAGCAGCAACACCATATTGTAAGATTTGTGCTGAATCATTAACATCTATTTTTTTATTAAATTCATCAATTGCTTTCTTTTCTGCTTTAGATAGTTCATCATAATTTAATGATTTTTCAATAGCTTTTTCAGTAACTTCTTTAGCAGCTACTAACTTTTCAACATCCTTTTCATCAATTTTCTTTTCTACTTTTAATTCTAATTTACTCATTTTAATTCTCCTTTAAATATTCAATTAATTTATTATACACGTCCATTTTGAGACTTGTAACCGTACTTGTAATCTTTTGTGGAACTCCAATACCTATATTAGATACATCATAACTTCCACCAGTAACACCTGTTCTAAATCCATATTTTTCCCAAGCGATTTGACCAATATCTGGATCATTTAATGCTTTATATAGTTTATTACCTTCTTCAGTAAATACCATAAAGCAGTGTGAATTCCATATTGTTGGTGATGGATATAAAATTCTTATATCATCTTTTACTTGATTAAATGCATCAGGGCTTGAATTAGCAAAATCTATCATACTTTTTTCATAATCCACTATCATAGGTTCTCCACCCATACCAGTTTTTAGATATCTTTCAAATAAATCAGCTGGTGTATTATTCATATATCCAGATTTAATATAGAATTCTTTTAATTTAGGTAAGTTTTTATTAACATTATCAATTGTTACTTGTCCTCCACTTAGTATTGATAACAAGAGTCCATAATAAGTAGCTCCTGGACTAGATGATACTGGATCTGTTGAAGCAATGTTAATAGTTCCATATAATCCATTAAGACCTATATCTGACCATTTCTTACCACTTAATATATAATTAATTAACTTATTCATATCAGTTATAAAATATACACCATCAGTTTCACTAACAATACTTTCTTTTATTAAAGCATCAACTACTTCTTTCCAACTATATATAACAATTGGAGTATTAAGAGTTAACCCTCCATCTAATACTGTGTATCTATCAGATTCTCCAGCTTCTTTATTAGGACTTAATTTGTAATAATCATAGAATCTTTGATCTGAAGTAAATAATGCATCATATTTAGATACTCCCTCAGTAAGTATAGTAATATCTTCTTTATTATTTAATCTTTCAATAATACTTTTATTACCAAGACCTACACTTTCTCTAATAAGAGGTTTAGTTATTGTTTTACCATTAGACCAAGTATCAAATACTACATCTAATTTATATTTATTTCTTAATATTTTCTTAACTTCTTTATCATTTAAGAAATCTTCTTTACCTCCTCCAGTTGCGACATACACTGTAGTAAGTTTTCCACTTAGGAAATTAGTATCATCATTATCTGATAATTTTTTAATAACAATCACTGAAATAATTATTAACGCAAATAATAGAAGTCCAATTATTATTCTCTTACCCTTCATCTTCATCCCTTCCTTTCATTATTAAGTTATCATCAACTATTCCATCTGCTTTTAACATCATATCATATACTTTCATATCAGCATCTGAATCCATTATATCTTTACTATATAAAGAATCAAGTATTGACTTAAATGCTTTATTAGTATCCTTAACCATTTTATCAGCTTTCTTCATAAAGCTGGCACCTTCATCAGAAGATAACCTTTGATTTTCAACTTCATCATATCTTTTAACTGTTTTTAATAAAACTGGTAAATAATATTCGAAGAAGTTATCTAATCCTTTAGCCTTTTTAGGATTACTTTCTATAGTTGAGATTATTTTACTTACTGTATCATTTATTTCTCTTAGATTAATTCTAGTTTCATTAGATTCAACTTTAGGTATCATACCCATTATTTCTTTATTTTGTTTTTTAGCAATATTTAATTTCTTGTATAAAGGTAAATCAGTGTCTTTTAGTTTTTCTTTACTACCAAAGCCAGATAACAAAAGCTCACTTGCTCCAAAAGCTGCACCCCCTATTATAAGAGCTGGAGCTAAAGCAATCGAAAGGCCTACATAAGGAACTACAAAGAATGCTCCACCGACTACCGCTGATACAATCTCTTTATTCTTCATTCTAATTATAACTCCTTACTTCTTTAAATGCTCTTATAAGACCACTCTTACCATCAAATACTTTACCATTAGATAACTTAGCTAAATCTTTAAGCTCATATTCATCAGAATCTCCAAATGTAATACTATAAATTGGAGTATTCTCTTTATTAGATTTATAATATTTCTCTAAAACTTTAAATGAACCACCATTAGACATACCATCAGTCATTAATATAACAGTTTTAGTATATTCATTTACATTTTCACTCTTTAATATCTTTAAAGCCTCAATAGCTGGATCATATATATTAGTTCCACCTAAAGCATCTAAATCATTAATTTTATTAATTAAGTCACTTGTATTATTTCCATATACAGTATCAAATTTATCTTCTATCTCATGATCAAATGTTATTACTGTTATTTTATCTTTGTCAGAGAACTGTAAATTATCTTTGCTAGATTTATCTTTATCTAATATATAACTCATCGCTTCTTTTAACTCATCAAGACCATCACCATACATACTTCCAGATACATCTAAGCAAAATACTACATGTGTTGGTTTTCTAAGAGTTTCAATATATAAGTTCAACGCTGTACTTATGACTGCTTTACTAGGATATTTCATATCTTTTAAATACTTAGTAGTATCAATTCCCCATTCAGGATTAAATATCTTTTTATCAGCGTTAGAATTTGTTCCACCATACCAAGAACGATATCCATAACTTTCCATTAACTTAATCGCATCATCACTTCTTAAATATGATTGAATTTTAATAAATTCATTTTTCTTTTTAGTATTATCAAAATCATTATTGATATAAGCGAAAGGCATATCATTAATCGCAACTCCATCAACTGGATAAATTAAATATAAAGGTTCTTTTCCTTTTTTAACTAATTCCTGATTAATCTCAATTAAAGAACTTTCATAATTAATCATTGCATTATAGTCACCATTTTTAAACATTTCAGATAAATATTCTTCATCACCACTAACACGTTCAACGCCTTTAAATAAATCTTTTAAATCATTCTTTAAAGATTCATTATTAAGCATCCCTTCTGTTAATACTTCAGGACTACCAGCTAGGCTATTTAAAAAGCTTAAATAGCTTGTTGCCCCTGTATTAGTCTTAGTAACAGAAGCCATTATATATTTTAACTTGCCACTCTTAATCGCATTAAGTAAATCTCTATTATATATATCTTTATCAATAAAGCCTAATTCCTTAGCCTTGCTTTTCTCAATACCCATTACAACTGGATCAATGACAATTGATTTACTATCGGTTGTCAGATATTGATTGTCAAGCATATATAACCAAAGTGAGTTAGAAATCCATACTGCATCATAATCAGAACTATTGTTATTAAGCATATCAACTATTTCTAAATCTCCATAATGATCAATATGAACTTTAATGCCATTCTTTTTACCATATTTAATAATACTCTCATCCATCTTACTAGTAGATGTTGATGATATTATTCTAAAATACTTTTCACTCACTTTATTTTTATCATCATTTTTATTAAAAGAAATATTATTAAAAATATTAGGTAATACATTAAAAACAACATATATACCAATAAGGATTAATATTATTTTTCCTACTGAATCAGAGCCTTTATTTCTTCTACTCACTAAACGTCACCTCTATTAATAAATATATCACAACCACCTATTTAATTCAATGAAATAAATAGTAAAAAAATAGAACAAAAAGTTCTATTTTCAATTCAAAAAAAGTGTTTCAAAATTTTTTTGACGATAATATATATAGGAGGATACATGAACTACTATGATGAGATAAAAAATATATTAATTTCTAATGAAGCTTATAAACAAGTTAAAGATTATTATAAAAATAGAAATGATTTAATGAGTTATTATAATGTTGGTAAACTTTTAATAGATGCTCAAGGTGGAGAAGCAAGAGCTAAGTATGGTGATAACTTAATTAAAGAATACTCCATCAAGTTAACTAAAGAATTGGGTAGAAAATATAATCAAACACTATTAAAAAATATTAGACGATACTATATAGTAAAAAATATTTGTCCGACAATGTCGGACAAATTGAGTTGGAGTCATTATATAGAATTAATATGGATTAACAATATTAATAAAATAAACTATTATATCGGTGTTGCTTCTAGTCAAAATTTATCAGTTAGAGAACTTAGAAGAAGAATTAAATTAAATGAATATGAAAGATTAAGTGATGAAGCAAAGAGCAAGATTGTTAATAAAGAAAATATATCTATTAAAGATAATTTATTAAATCCTATAATTATTAATTCTAATAATAAAGATAATGATATATTTAATGAAAAAGTATTAAAAGAATTAATACTAAATGATATTTCTAACTTTATGGAACAACTTGGTAAGGGATACTCTTTTATTAAAGATGAATACCCTATTTTCTTAGGTGATAGATATAATTATATTGATTTATTATTATTTAATATTAACTTTAATTGTTATGTTGTTATAGAACTTAAAGTAACCGAACTCAAAAAAGAACATATTGGTCAAATTGAAACCTATATGCATTATATAGATCAAAATATTAAATCTATTTATCAAGATAATACTATTGGTATTATTATTTGCAAAAAAGATAATAAATTTGTTATGGAATATTGCTCTGATGATAGAATACTTAGAACCACTTATCAACTAAACTAAAAAATAGAATTAAAAGTTCTATTTTTTAATACCACCCATCATTTTCATAAGGATCTGGATAATCATTATAATTATCATAGTCATCTACATATTCATATAGACCATCTTCTCTTTCAATATAATGACCATTACTATATCTACCTTTATTACTAGAGCATCCAGTAATAACTATTAATATCAAAAATACTATAATTAACTTTTTCATATACTATACATCATCCTCTGAATAATAGTCATCATCTTCAAGTTCTTCTTCCTCATAATCTTCATCATCAATATGACTAGTTTTATTAGATTTAGAGCCAAATAGTCCTTTACCAAATAGAAGATTTAATAAAGTTAAATCTTCTAAAGTATCAGCAGCTTCTTCTATCTCTTCCTCTTCTTCTTTCTTTTTCTTGTTTTCAATAGCTCTATCTATTATATCAGGATCTT